>CAYOFG010000009.1:8493-56509 GCA_964403285.1 uncultured Clostridia bacterium
GAACCAAAAACAGAATTAAACCACAAAGAATTAATCTTTTCATCAATTCCTCCTTTGACCTTTATTCGGTATACGAAATGGCCACATTAACACCACCTGTTTCGTTCTCCACCAGACTAACAGTGCAGTCTTTACCTTCCTTGGAGAAAAAGAGCTGTCCGATCTCAGCACCTGGCCAATAATCGGCCTCCACCAACCCGTAGCCTTTACTCTCCATTTCTTTTAAGTAGAAAGACACGACTCTATCCATGGAATCAGAGGTAGTAAAATTGAGAGTCGATACATTATCCTGGCTGGAGGTGTTTACTTCCCTCGCTTCCATATATATAGGAATCCCTTGCACATCTTTTATGATTTTTCTTGTTATAGAGGGGAATTCCCTTTCCTTTCGTGTCCCGGGAAGTTTTCTCTTTATCCATACACTATCTTTTTCTTTCATGATCTTATTGGTGAGAATAGAAAAACGGTCTACAATCCAAGTTCTTATAGGAAATCTTTTGACCACGAGATACCAGCCAGCAAAGAATAGAACGATCAAAATAGAAAAAATCTTTACCATAAAATTTATATTCTTCCTTAAAGAGCGATTGGCCTTCCCGGGAATTTCCGCTTCTTCTTCACTTAGAAACTTTTCCTGGGTAGTCTCTTTCTCCTCTTCTTTCTTCTCTTCTCTCTTTTCTTCCTTTTCAATCTCGGAAATCTTGGATAGAACTTCACTGACGAGAGGGTGAGACAATTCTACACTTTTCTTCTTAGCTTTGTCATCACCCTTTGGCTCTTCTTCGACCATTTCTTACCTCCCGGGAAAATATCAAATTCTCAACAGTTCAATTATCCTTTCCAGGTCTTCCAGGGAATAGTATTCGATTTCTATTTTACCCTGAACTTTCCCTCCTTCTCCCGGAGAAAACCTGCCAGAACGAGTAGACTTAATCCTCACTTTCGTTCCCAGAATTCTCTGGAGTTCTTCCTCAAGTTCAATGACCTCGGGACTTTTCTCTTTCCGGGCCACTCTTTTTCCTGAAGGCATCCCTTTAACTTTTAATCTCTCCACAATATCTTCTGTTTCACGCACTGTCAATTTCTCTTTAAGAATCCTGCGCGCCAGGTCTATCCGTTTCTTCTCTCCTGGTATAGAAAGGAGCACCCTGGCATGTCCCGCAGATATAAGTTTACCGGAAACAAACTCTTTAATCTCCTCAGGCAGATTAATAAGTCTCAGGATATTGGCAACAGTTGACCTTGTCTTTCCTAAATGGTCGGCCAATTCCTGCTGGGACAGATTGAACTCCTTCATCAACCTCTGGAAAGCCTGAGCTTCTTCTATGGGATTCAAATCCTCTCTCTGAATATTCTCAATTAGAGATATCTCGAACATCTCCCTGTCAGTTACCCTCCTGACCAGTGCTGGAATCTCTTTTAACTCCGCCATCTTCGCTGCCCACCAGCGCCTCTCTCCCGCTACCAGTTGGTAGTTATCTCCTGAGGGAGAAACAATTATTGGTTGAACTACACCCTCTCTCTTTATAGAACTGGCTAACTCTTTTAACTTTTCCTGGTCGAATTGCGTCCTGGATTGATATTTGTTAGGTTTTATTTTATCGATATCAATACTTACAACTTCTATGGAAGCTGCCCGGGATACCTTCGGAATTAGTGCTTCTATGCCTTTACCCAGTGCTTTACGCATTCCCTTACCTCCCAAAACTTAACTCTCTCTTTCGTTATCTATTTCCACTCCATTTCTTTTCAGGAACTCTCGCGTTAGTGAAAGGTATGCCTGTGCACCTTTAGAATCTTTACTATATAAAATAACAGGCTTCCCAAAACCGGGAGCCTCAGCCAACCTCACATTTCTGGGAATTTTTGTCTCATAGACTGCCTGTTTAAAAAACTTACTTACTTCCTCAACTACCTGGAAAGAGAGGTTGATTCGGCCGTCAAACATGGTCATAAGAACTCCTTCCACCTCCAATCTGGGATTCAAATTTTCTCTTATTAATTTTAATGTATTCATTAGTTGGCCCAGACCTTCCAGAGCATAATATTCACACTGGATGGGAATAATTACTGAGTGGGCAGCGGTGAGTGAGTTAACTGTGAGAAGCCCCAGAGAAGGTGGACAATCGAGAAGAATATACCTGTAGAGATTACCCAATCCATTGAGTGCTTTCTTTAGCCTCGTCTCCCGGGAGACAAGTCCCACCAGCTCCACTTCTGCTCCAATCAAATCTACATTTGCTGGAATTAAATCGAGCCAGTCAATCTCGGTGGAGACAAGGATATTTTCAATGGAGGCTTTTTCCAAAAGTACCTCATAAATAGTATGTTTAACTTTCTCCTTCTCTATTCCCAGGCCACTTGTAGCGTTCGACTGAGAATCCATATCGATAAGGAGTGTCTCCTGACCATAATGCGCCAGGCAGCTGGAGAGGTTAATAGCGGTTGTGGTCTTACCAACCCCACCCTTCTGGTTTGCAATTGCTATAATCTTTGCCATAAGATACACCTACGTCCCGACTGTTTTCAAAATATTAGCAAAAAAATTAAAAATATACAATAGCAAAAAATTATCTAATTGGCCTTTTGGCCACCACTCCTGGCCTGCGCGGATAATCGTCCGGCGTCCTCTCCACCTTATCTACCACTACCAGAGTTCTCTCTAATTCTCCTTCTCTCAATATCAGTTTATAAGGTATAACCTTCTTTACTTTCCCCCCCAGAACTTCTATCGCCTTACCTGCTTTCCGGAGTTCACCTGTAATCTCTCGGCCCTTTTGGGAAATGAAAATCCCTCCAATCTTAACAAAGGGTAGACAGTATTCAGCCAGGACAGCTAAATCACTAACTGCCCTGGATACCGCTATATCATACTTCTCCCTGTACTCCCCATTCCTTCCGTATTCCTCTGCTCTTCCGTGAATTACCTCTGTACTCCTTTCAAAACCGAGTCTTCGGGAGATATGATGCAAAAAATCTACCTTTTTCCTTGTTGCCTCAAGCAGAGTCAGGTCGAATTTTGGCTGATAAATCTTTAGCGGTATTCCGGGAAATCCTGCTCCAGAACCGATATCTATAATTTTTCTTATCCTTTTATAAATTTTGACCGGAACTCCTAACATGCAGGAGAGAGAATCTATAAAATGTTTAATCAAAATTTCTTCCTCATCATTGATGGCGGTGAGGTTGAACTTTTTATTCCATTCCTTGAGCTCCCGCAAAAATAGGAGGAACTTTTCTATCTGGTCACTAGCGAGCTGTAAACCTGCTTGTTTTGCACTTCTTTGAAACGAGGTAACTAAGCCATCCATAAGTTTATGCTGGTTCCCAGAGCCTCTTCCACAGGGTACCCACTCTTCTTTTCCTCATTAACTTATAAATCTCTGCCAGTTTAGCTTTGGTAGATTCTTCCCCTTTTCTTACACAATAATCTAACTTGTTAAAATTTACCCAGTGAACATTACCCACCTCTGGCTTTATCACCAGATCCGCCTCTCTCAACCGAAGTTCGTTGAGAAATAATCCAGAAATATAGCCAGTCCTGAGAATAACGTCCAGGCCGGTCTTCATATCCTCAGGGCTACTGCGTGGGAAAGACCCCTTCACATCCACGGCCACCACTAAATCAGCACCCAATCTGAAAGCAATGTCTACGGGGACCAGGTTCACCGCGCCGCCATCGACCAATCTCCTACCTTTCCATTGCAAAGGGGGGAAGAGACCGGGAATGGTGATGCTTGCCCTGACCGCCTCTCTCAAAGGCCCCCGCGTAAAACAGTGCTCTCCGTTTGAAGTAAGGTCAGTACTGACACAAGCAAAAGGAATCTTCAAATCTTCTATGTTTTTATCTGGTATAATACTATTTACTATTGCTTCTATCCTCTTTTCACTAACCAGGGCAAGCTTTACTAAACTCAGGTTATAAATTAATTTCCACTTGACATAGGAGACAATCTTTTTAATGCGTGTTGAGCCTTCTCCTTCTATCTCATCCTTCAAGAATTCGAGCCTGGCTCTCTTATATTCACTGCTTTCCAGAAATTCTAAACCTTTCTTCTCAATAGAAGAAGCATTGAACCCAGAGGCATAGAGCGCGCCGATCAGGGCACCTGAACTGGTGCCAGCAATAATATTGATCGATATTCCCTCCTCCTCCAGGGCCTTCAACACCCCTATATGTGCCAGCCCCCTTGCGCCTCCACCCCCCAGGGCTAAACCGAACCTTAATTTTCGCATAGGTTTTCCTTATAAAAAATGAGAGCATCCAAAAATGTTTCACGTGAAACATTTTTCCAGCCAAAAAAGGGTCAAAAAAAAGGGGTCAACTCTCTTTTTTACTCCCTTTTTTAAATTCAAAGAGAGGTCTGCCCCCTTTTTTGCCTCTTTTTTTCGGGCCTCAATTTTCGCATATATTTTCTTTAAGCGAAACGAGAGCCTCCCAAAATGTTTCACGTGAAACATTTTTCCAGCACATTCAATAGTCAAAAGGGGGCTAAAGAAAGGGCTTCCCCCCTTTTCCCGCCAAAAATAGAGTTGACCCCATTTTTGCTCCAGCCCTGAAGAGGTATTTCTTTCCCCTGAACCACGTGTTTACCGAACCGACTCCTACTACTTTTCCTCCTTTTGCTTCCACTTTACCTCTCAAAATATCTATAGCGCGGCGATATCCTACGCCTCTTGAGGTAACAAATATAATTACCTTTTTATCCTTAAGATCACAGGTCTGGAGAAATGTATTAATGGCAGGAGTGGGGCTATATGCCCAAACAGGCGTGCCCAATATAATCAATTCATATTTACTCAGGTCAAAACTCAAAGGAGCCACTTCAGTCATTAAGCCAAGTTGGGCATCCCACACCCCTCTGAGGAAACCAAATGGACCCTTTCTCTTTCTTAGGTCTCTTATCTCCACCAGGTCTCCTCCCAGCTCCTGTTGCAGTTTCTCTGATAAAAACCTTGTCTTCCCCGTCCGGGAATAATAAAGAATCAAGCTTTTCATTATGGATTATTCCAGGGATTCTCCTTCCACCACTCTCCACACGCCATCATTCTCTTTCAATAGAGAAAGTTTAAGGAATTCCCTCCCTTTAAGGTAACCAAATTCTCTGTGGGAAGCCTCAATTACAGCCAGTAGATAAAGATCGCATCTCTTGCCCTCGAACTTCTTTCTCTTTCTCAAAATATCAACCTTAAAATCGCCAAACCCTTTAAGGAAATCTTCTACTTTAACCTTTAAACCCTGGTAATCGTTCCCGTATCTATCTTTATAATCTCGGGAAACGTAATCAAAAGCCTGCGCAAAATTATTCTCCTCTATCAATTGCTTCGCTTGCTTAATCGACCGCTCAATCAACCAGCGCTCTTTGATGAATGTATCGTACACAATGAACAGAATTAGAAGGGCAATAAAGAGTCCAATGACTCTCTTCATTTCACTCCTGCCTCTTGCTCTAATGCCCCTTTTTCACTGACCCTTTTTTGAAAAAGGGAGTAAAAAAGAGAGTTGACCCCTTTTTTATTTGCCTACGCAGAATCTGGAAAAGATTCTGCTCAAAATATCTTCAGTGGCAGTCTCCCCCACAATTTCTCCCAGCGCGTCCAGCGCCCGGCGCAAATTGAGGGCTATAAATTCTTCCCCCTCGCCTTTCCTTGAGGCTTCTATTCCCTTTCTCAAGGACTCTTCGGCTTTTACCAATCCATCCTGATGCCTCACGTTTGTAACCAGAACATCATCAGAGATACTTACTTCTCCCTTAATGAATAGATGGTATATCAGTTCCTGTAAATCCTTTATTCCTATTTTTCTAGTTGCTGATACCTTAATCAAGGGCGGGTTTCTCAGGATAGAGGGATTGCTTAAACTGTTATGTGATGGGTTAGCTGAATTAACTGATAACGGTTCTTTTTCTCCCTCGAGTAGATTAAGGCAAGAGGCCCACAGTTCTTTTATTTCTTTCTCAGATATTACCTGGGAGAGGTCACATTTATTCGCCACCAGGATTGTTTTCTTGCCCACCAGGTTTTCTGCTATCTGATGATCCTCTTCGCTCAAGGGTAGCGATAAATCGATTACAAAAAGGACAAGGTCTGCAAGTCGAATAGACCTTCTCGTCCGTTCTATCCCCGCCATTTCAATTTCGTCTCGCGCATGCCTGATCCCCGCGGTATCCATAATCTTCATGGGAATGCCAAGGATATTGACCATATCTTCAACTACATCCCGGGTCGTTCCCGGAATAGGCGTTACGATTGCCTTATCCTGTTCCAGAAGTGCGTTTAACAGGGAAGACTTACCCACATTTGGCTTGCCCACTATGGCTGTGTGCAACCCCTCTCGTAAGATTCTTCCCGATTGCGCAGACTTCAGAAGTTCTTTTAACTCCTCCCAGAGCTTCCCCATCCTCTCCCTTAATTCTTCCCCGGAAAGCTGGGGAATCTCCTCTTCCGAATAGTCGAGGCAAACTTCAATGTGTGCCAGAAGGTCGACTATCTGTTCGCGAATCCTGTTCACCTCTTTTGATAAGTGTCCTCCCAGCTGGTTTAGTGCACAATTAAGGGCGGCGTCAGTTCGAGACCTGATTATATCACAGACTGCCTCGGCCTGGACGAGGTCTATTCTGCCATTCAGAAACGCTCTCAGGGTGAATTCCCCGGGCTCGGCTAACCGGGCACCTGCCCTTAGACATAACTCCAGAACCTGGCGCAGGGGAACTATCCCTCCATGGCAAGAAATCTCCACCACATCTTCGCGGGTATAAGTATGGGGCGCCCGCATCACGCTGAGGAGAACTTCGTCTACCAGTTTTTCTTTATCGTAGATGTGTCCATAATGGATGGTAAATGTGTCTACCTCGGTTAAACTCTTCTTCCTTTTGGGAACGAATAGTCTGGTCACAATGGGGATAGCCTGGCTTCCGCTCAAGCGCACAATACCAAATCCACCCTCTCCCATTGGCGTGGAGATGGCTGCAATCGTATCTTCTGTATCAATCTTCAAAGTGAACCTCTCTACTATTGCTTCTTGGGAGAGACCACCACTCTCCTGAAATTGCCTTCTCCTTTTGAGGTAGTCTCCACATCCTTATCATTCTTCAATGCCAGATGGATTACTCTGCGCTCATTGGGATTCATTGGTTCCAACTCCCGAGGATTGCCCTTACTCTTCACTTCATCAGCCACTTCCCTGGCCATCTCCACCAATGCGTTCTCCCGACACTGGCGATAACTTTCCGTATCTACAATTACCCTTGTTCTCGTCTCTTCGTCTCTATTCACAATTAGATTCACAATTAGCTGGAGAGCATCCAGGGTCTGGCCCTTCTTCCCGATTAGAATTGCCCCGTTTTCACTTTTGATGTCTGCCACTACTCTCCCGCCTTCTAAAGAAGTAGTCACTTCTCCCTCCATGCCCATTAATTTCAGGATTTCATCCAGTTCTTCCTTTACTTTTTTCTGAGCAGAAATAAGATTGACGCCGGAAGGTTTCTCCCGAACTACTTCTCTTTCTTCCTCAGCTCCTAAACCTTTCAAGGGTTTGACTATCAACTTGATTTTAGCCGGGCTTGCCCCCATGAGACCAAATAATCCCGCCTTGCCTTCATCGAGAATCTTTACTTCCACATCGTCCCGGGAAAGGCCAAGCTCTTTCAATCCTTTCTCAATTGCTTCCTCGACATTCTTACCACTAAATTCTTTCTCTTCCATTGAAAAATCTCCTGTGGAAAAATTTAAGAATTAATTCGTTGTACTCCACATCCTCTCCCTCGTGCGAAGAGGATTAAGGTGAGGGATAATATTAGGCCTTGACTTCCGCCTTTTTTCTCATAAACAATTGCATGCTTAAGGTGAGAATATTATTCATTAACCAGTAAAGTACCAAACCCGAAGGGAAATTCAGGAAGATAACCGTAAAGAAAACAGGCATAAACATCATCATTTTAGACTGTGCCGGGTCGCCGGTGGCAGTCAACTTCTGCTGCAAAAACATTGTAGCTCCCATCAAAATCGGTAAAACATAGATAGGATCCTTCATCGATAGATCTTCAATCCAGAATATAAAAGGCGAATGGCGAAGCTCCACTGCGCTTCTAAGCATGGTGAACAGTGCCCAGAATATGGGAATCTGTAATAGCATCGGCAGACAACCACCAAAAGGGTTCATTTTCCGGGAGCGATAAAGATTCATCATTTCCACATTAAGTCTCTTGGGATCGTCCTTATACTTTAATTTCAATTCATTCATCTTCGGCTGAAGGCTCTTCATTGCTTCCATAGATTTGAAACTTTTCCTGGTCAGAGGAAAGGTGAACACCTGCAATATACAGGTCAAAATGATTATAGAGAAGCCATAGTTATAAGTCACTCTGTAGAAAAAGTTCAAAACGGACAGAAATATTATGCTTAAAAATCCGAAAAGTCCAAAGTCGAGACTGCGTTCCAGACCAATATTTAAATTTTTCAAGTATCCATAATCCTTGTATCCTACCAGTAGATCGACTTTGTAACTCTTAATCTCGTTAGGTGCCAAAATAGAAGAGGGAGCAATCAGACTGATAGTAGGAGTATATTTATCAAAGCTTTCCACTCTACCCGTAGAGAAATCTTTCCTCCTGTTAATAAGCGCAGCAAGGAAGTATCGATTGGTTACACCTATCCAGTCTATATTACCCGTATAGGTACTGGGTTTCAATCTCTTCATAACTTTTCCTTCAATACTCGCTTGAGCTTTCATCATTTTCATATTCTCTTTTAGTAAAGCCTCATCTGTAGACAACCCTGCCTGCCATAACAGAGTCAACTCTCCTATCTGTTGAGGAAGTTTAGACAGATTATGGATTTTAACCTCCAACCCTTGTAAGTAACCTCCATAGGAAAACTTGTATATCTTGGAGAGAACGAGCTCATTACCCAATCGATAATTGAAGAGAACTTCTTTCTCTTTACCTTCCTCCAATACGAGTTCTTCCTCGTCGCTTTGGAAATGGGCCTGGGAAAGTCCTGGGAACCCCTCTATCTCCAAATCGAGAGGTAAGATCCCTTGACTGCGAAGTTTCTCCAGAACAAGGTCTACCTTATCTTCTTTCTCCTTAATATACCATTCCCGCACCCTCGCTCCCTGGGTGGTGAGAACAATTCTGGAAGAGTCGGTGACTACTACTACTCGTTTGCCCTCTTTGTCCAGTTGCATAGCGCCAGCAGAAACTCCTCTTTCCCTCTCAATCTCTTCCCCTCTTTCTTCTCTTTCCGGAACAGGAGTAACTTCCCTCTCCACGGGAGGAGTGCGACGGGGAGTAAAAAATCTTGACCAGACAAGAAGAATTATCATGGAAATCACTACAGCAAGTATCGTTTTTTTCTCCATCGAATTACCTTTCTAACCTAAAATGAAATTTATTTTACTGCGTCATAGCCTCCGGGATGGAAAGGATGACATTTCAAAAGTCTCTTCATGCCGAGAAATGTCCCCCTCACTATTCCGTATTTCTCGAGAGCTTGAACTGTGTACTCCGAACAAGTGGGATAGAAACGGCAAACCCGGGGAAAAAGAAATGAAATCTTCTGATAAAATCTAATCACCATTACAATTATCTTTACTACCATTCCCTTCAACTCCTCACTATCTTCGCTCTCCCCCAGAGATTGATAATTCTTTCTTCCATCTCAAAGTAATCGGCTACTTCCTTAGCAGAAGGACGGGCAATCAAGATTATCTCCGTCATATTTTCCAAGCGCCACTGGTTAAGACGAAATACCTCCCGCATCCAGCGTTTGATGCGATTGCGAATTACCGCCTTACCAATCCGCCTGTCTACGGAAAGCCCCAACCTGCATAATCGACTCTCTGCTCTTTGATCCACTTTTCTCGACGGAGAAGTAAGCGAATCTGTCTCTAGAGACTTCTGGAGAACGTACATAACCAAATACTTATCAGCGTAGGATTTGCCTTTTTTCATAATTTTTTTGAATTCCGCCTCGCGTTTTATCCTCTGCTGTTTCTCCAGGGAGAATCTTTTCATAATCAAAGAATTTTCTCTCCTTAAGGAGACAATTTTCTTCTTTTCTTTTTTCTCCTTGCCCGCAAAATTCTCCGTCCGCTCTTTGTGGACATTCTCTTTTTGAAACCGTGAGTTTTTTTCCTTCTTCTAACATTTGGTTGATAGGTCCTTTTCATTGTCCTCACACCAATTCAAATTTTTTTTATTGTATCTTTTATTCCTGCTCTTGTCAAGGTTTGGTTCGAGGTTAATGAGAAAATTTCCTCTAAAAAAAATGTTGACAGGGTTGGAGAAGAATAATATAATATTTTGGAAATTTTTTTCTACATTAGGCAAGGGTTGTCAAAGCTGTATCCCTTTACCCCATCACTGCCTCGGGTTAATCCCCAGCCCCTGGAATGACGGCAGGAAATTTCAGTTCCCTTACCGAAAGACATTTAATAAATTCTGAATCGTAGATATCTCAAACCAAAAACCGGATTACTCTTTTCTAATTATGCACACCTGTGAACAACCTGTTAATAACTCTCCTCAAATCGGTGGAAAAGGGGGACAAGAATGGCGCTGTCCGCAGAGCAATTATGGGACCAAATTTTAGATAAACTCAAGGAAGAAATGCCCAAAGATAGTTATGAACTCTGGTTCAAGCCCACAAGAGCCGTATCGTTTGAAGACAATCTTCTAAACGTTCGTGTCCCCAATAGGTTCTTTTCCAAATATTTACAAGAGAAGCACAAGGGAAAAATCGAAGAATTGCTAAAAGCAACCACTACCTCTGAAGCGCAAATAATCTTCACCATTGACCCCCAATCCCACATGCAGGAAAAGGAACGAAAAGATGAGGAAATTGAACCCACCTCCCTTGCTGCAGATGAGACTACCTTCACCACCATGGAATTCAATCCCAAGTACACCTTTGAGAATTTTGTGGTTGGTCCTTCTAACCGTTTCGCCCACGCAACTGCTGAAGCGGTAGCCAATGATCCTGGAAAAGCCTATAATCCTCTATTCATATATGGCGGGGTAGGCCTGGGGAAAACACATCTCTTACAGGCTATTGGGCACCATGATAAAAAACAGAATCCCCGGCTCTCCGTGCTCTATATAACATCAGAAAGATTCACCAATGAACTTATTGAATCGATTCGAAACGACAGGATGCCACAATTCCGCAACAAATATCGCAATCTGGACGTTCTGTTGATTGACGACATCCAATTTCTGGCAGGAAAAGAAAGCACGCAAGAAGAATTTTTCCATCTTTTCAATACCCTTTATGAAGCTCACAAACAGATTGTTGTTTCCTCTGATTCTACCCCCAAGGAGATACCTACTATTGAAGAACGGCTCCGCTCCCGCTTCCAATGGGGAGTAATTGCCGACATCCAGCCACCAGATATAGAGACAAGAATCGCCATCTTGAGAAAGAAAGCAGGAGCAGAAAACATCTTCATTCCGGACGATGTCGTTCTGTTTCTTGCCAGCCAGATAAAGTCCAACATCAGAGAGCTGGAGGGCTGTTTAATCAGAATTGTGGCATTTTCTTCACTGACCGGAAGTGAAGTCACTGTGGACCGTTCTAAAGAAATCCTAAAAGATATAATTACTAAAGAAGAGATTGCTGCCCCCATAACCATAGAACTGATTCAAAATGTGGTGGGTAAACATTTCCATCTGGATATTAAGGAAATGAAAAGCAAAAGGAGAACAGATGCCGTCGCTTTTCCCCGACAGGTGGCAATGTATCTGGCTAGAACCCTAACCGAATACTCTACCACGGAGATCGGGACAGAATTTGGTGGCAGGGATCATACAACCGTAATGTACGCTTGTGAAAAGATAAAGATGAAACTTGCCGGCGACCCTTTCTTCAGTGCTCTGGTAAACAGGATAACACAGGAAATAAAAACGGGAGCATAAAAGGAGAAGCTCGGGATAATATGTTAATGAAGTGTGAATAAGGCGAAGATATAGTGAATAATTTTTTAAAAATTGCTTTTTTGTGTATTATCCTAATATTTTATAATTGTTATTCACATCATATTCTCCTTTAATAATTTTTCTAAAAAAGAAACTACATCTGAACTTTTTTTATTCTTTTATCTTTATCAACATACTAACATCCTATACTAATATAGACTACTAGTTTTAATATTATTTAAAGGAGGAGAAGAATGGAGATTAGTTGCAAACGGGAAGAACTACTTAAAGGGATCCAGACAGTGCAAACTGTAGTAGGGACTAAAAGCACGCTCCCTATCCTGGCAAATCTTCTATTGGAAGTCAAGGGGAAAAAAATGGATATGACTGCCACGGACTTAGAAGTGGGAATAAGATGTTCAATAGACGTGGAAGTTTCCCGGCCGGGTGCGATAACTCTGCCAGCAAAAACTCTCTCGGAGGTAGTGCGAGAGTTGCCATCGGAAGAGGTTAAGATCGAAGTTGAGGAAAAGAACCGGGTCAAAATTAACAGTGGGCAAGCGATTTTCAATCTGATGGGATTGGCCAAAGAAGATTATCCCGTACTGCCAAAGTTCACAACTGACGGGGAATTCTCTGTTGACCGGGAGTTGTTAGCTGATATGATTAGGAAAACCATCTTTTCTGTTTCACAGGACGAGACGCGCTATGTTCTGTGCGGGATATATTTTCGCGTGGAAAAGGGAAAAGTTACAATGGTCTCCACTGATGGCCGTCGCTTGTCTTATATTTCTAAAGATATAGAAATTGAGAAGAAGAAGGAAGCCAAAATAATCATTCCCACAAAGGCGGTCAATGAACTTAATAGAATTCTGACGCAAATCGCCACAAAGGAAGAAGAGAAAAAAGAAGGCAAAGTGAAAATAAGTATTGAGGAGAATCAAGTAGGCTTTGTGATAGACGATACTGTTTTGATTTCCCGATTGATTGAAGGGCATTTCCCCAGTTACGAACAGGTCATTCCCAGAAGCAGTGAGATCAAGCTCAAAATAAACACTGAAGAACTCCTGCAAGCAACCAGGAGAGTCGCCCTTTTGACTACGGAAAAGGCTAACTCCATCAGGTATTCGCTGAAGAAGAATAAATTGGTTATTAGTGCCAATACAGAAGGGCTTGGTGAGGCACGAGACGTTGTGGGAATCGATTATGCTGGCGGGGACATGGAAATTGCATATAATCCTCAATTTCTTATAAGTGTATTGAGAAATATTGGCTGCGCGGAAATCTATTTGGAACTAACGAATTCTCTTAATCCATGTTTAATAAGGCCAACAACCGGGGAAGATTATATTTCTATAGTAATGCCCATGAGAATATGATATAATATAAAAAAGAAACGCTGGAGTCCTCCCGAAAGGGAGGAGAAGACATCGCCTTCGATAAGAGCGGAGGACTCCATATATAAAAAATAGAGCCAATACAATGGAATACCTGAGGGAAGTAAAAGAAATAGTCAAGGAAACTTTCCAGAAGTTTAATCTGGGCGAAGAGAGTCAAAAGTTCTTCGCTATCTGGGAAGAAGAGATGGGCGGACTGGCAAAGCATGCGCAGATTGGTACCTTTCGAGAAGGCAGATTGTTGGTAGAAGTAGATAACCCGGTGTATATGCAGGAATTGTCAGCGAAAAGGAGATCTATAATGGAGGAAGTAAATAAGAGAATGGGCAAAAGATTTATTGTGGAAGTCCGTTTTAGGCTGGGTAAAACAGATAGGAGTAGAAGTGAAGATTAAGACAAAAATTGGTCTTTTTGCTGGTCTATTTTTATGCGGGATTATAGGGGGATTAATCGGGGCCGGTTTTTTCTTGGAAAAGTGGGCTCTCTTGCCTTTAGGCATAATAGGAATAGTTTTAGGAATCCTTGGTTCATTAGTTATGGCCGGCCGAATATCGGAAAGGCTCGAAAAATTAACCACTGTAGCAAAATCGATTGCCACAGGCAAATTTGAGAGGGTGATAGAACCAAGAAATGACGAGTTAAGCCAATTGGGCGCAGAATTGAATTGGATTGCTGAAAAATTTGGAGAACTGGAGCATTTAAAGAGCGCCTTTATCTCCAGTGTTTCCCATCAATTCAAATCTCCTCTCACAGCCATAGAAGGTTATATCGATTTTTTCATTGAGGGGATGGATACGGGGATTGAAAAGGAGAAACAAATCAAAGCATTAAATATAATGAAACATAATGCTTCCCGCATGGGCAGGTTGATTAACGATGTCCTTGACCTGGCTAAGATAGAGGCTGGACAGCTTGAAGTGAAGAGGCAGCCCCTGAAGTTAGCCGAGGTGCTCAATGAGAAGGTGAGGGAGTTTCAGCCTATTGCTCGTAAGAAAGAGATTCAAATCGAGGTGAAGGCAGAAGGGGAAAGAGGACAGGTTTTAGGAGATAGAAAAGAACTGGGAAAGGTCCTGGATAACCTTCTAAGTAATGCGCTAAAGTTCACTAGCAGAAAAGGCAAAGTGGTTATAGAGGCAAAGGAGACCAGAGGTCAGGCAGGAAAAAGGGGTCGTTTTGTTGAAGTGTCGATTAGCGACACGGGATGTGGCATACCAGAAACGGAAATTTCAAAGGTATTTGGTAAATTTCGCAGGTTGGCTCCGGAAGATGAGACAACGATGGAAGAATTGAAGGGGTCAGGTTTAGGTTTAGCCGTGGCTAAAGGTATAGTGGAGGCACAGGGCGGAAAGATATGGGTGGAAAGTGAATTGGGCAAAGGTAGCAAGTTTATCTTCACTCTGCCCAAGGCATAGGTAAATTGTTCGCTTGAAAGTTTAGAAGATAGTTTGTTCATCGCTTGACGAATATGCTCGGGATTTGGTTCGCTCGCTGAGAATTTTTTGCTCTTCGCGCACCGCCAAGAATCTCAGGAGTTTCCCCCGTCTTCGCGGGGATAAACTCTTTTCTTCGATTTTTGGCTAAAAATTCTAATGCTCGCTATACCAAATTCCCTCGCATTAGGGGCATAGGGCGTCCTCGTTTTTTGGCTAAAATTCTAATAGCTTTTCACAAACTATCTTCTAAATGGTGTAGATAGATAATGAAACTCTGCTTTAGAGAGGGCCTTTATGGCTAGGAGAAAGATTTTAGTTGTTGACGATGAAAAGTATGTGGTGGAACTGATCAAGGATATCCTGGAAACAGGAGGATATAAGGTTATTCCTGCTTACAGCGCCAAGGAGGCATTAGAAAAAGTCTATACCGAATCTCCCGATTTGATTCTTCTGGATATTCTTATGCCCAGAGTAGATGGATATCAGGTTTGCCGGCAGATAAGAGAAGACCTCCTCCTATCGAATATTCCCATCATTATGTTAACAGTTAAAGGGGGAGAGAAAGATGAGATTGAGGGATTGGGCATCGGTGCTGATGACTATATAGTAAAGCCTTTCCGGCCGGGCGTTCTCTTAGCCAGGGTGAAGATGGTTCTGAAACGCACACTGCGAGGCCTGGAAGCAAACCCTCTCACTCGTCTTCCCGGAAATACAGCAATCATTGAGGAAATCGAAGAGCGCATCGACGGCGGCAAACTTTACGCAGTGCTCTATTTCGACCTCGACAATTTTAAGGCCTTTAATGACGGGTATAGCTTCGAGCTGGGGGATAAAGTAATCCAGCAGACAGCCAGGACAATTATCGAACATCTGAAGGAAATGGGCAATCCCGAAGATTTTATCGGGCATATTGGTGGAGACGACTTCATCGCCATCACTACGCCGGATAAGGTCGATTCAATCTGTTCTGCGATTATCGAATCGTTTGATAAAAATATTATTAAATTCTATTCACCAAAAGACCAGAGCAAAGGATACATTGCCGGGAAAGATAGGCAGGGGAACGCAGTTAAGTTTCCCATAATGACTATAACTATTGGCGTAGTCACCAATACTAAGAGGAAATTTGGTCATAAAGGACAAATTGCCGCCGTAGGCGCTGAGTTAAAGAAGTATGCAAAGTCCCTTGAGGGGAGCAATTACATAATAGACAGGAGAGAAAAATAGAAATCACCATAATCGGATGGGAGGAGCGGTTGTGGCAAAACAGAGGATTTTAGTAGTCGATGATGAACCAGATCTTGTGGAGCTGGTCAAAGATGTGTTAGAGCGGAATAATTATTTGGTCATTTCGGCGCGCAATGCTGATCTTGCTATCAAGAAGGTCAGAGAATCTAATCCGGACCTAATAATTTTAGATTTGAATCTTCCGGGTATCGGAGGAATAGAGGTTTGTCGTATTTTGAAGCGAGACAAAAAAACGAGTTCTGTTCCCATTATCATGTTGACTGTAAAATCGACTGAGACGGACAAGATTGCCGGCCTGGAAGCAGGAGCTGACGACTATATGACCAAGCCTTTCAGTACAGCTGAACTGGTGGCCAGAACAAGGGCTGTTCTAAGAAGGATGCTCTATGCGGGCGAGCCAGGAGAGGTTCTGGTGTCTGGAGATATCAGGCTCGATTCGACTGAACATATGGTATATGTGGTGAATGAACAAATCGATCTTACACCAAAAGAGTTTAATCTGCTTTATCTATTGATGAAGAAAAAGGGCAAAGTGCTCAGCAGAACTTTTCTCATTGAAAATATCTGGGGATACGAATATCTCGGTGGTACAAGAACTGTGGATGTCCACGTGCGCCATTTGAGAGAAAAGCTGGGGGATGAAGGGAAGAAGATAGAGACTGTTGAAGGCGTGGGTTATAAATTTATTGAGGAAGAATGACCATTCGATACCAAAGCAGAATTTACAAAAATTTTACAAATTCTTAACGCATACTTTACATCAATAGGATATAATTAGTAAGAGTAAGAGAAGAGTCTATTTATTTCCCATGATGTGGAGAAATGACTATGAAGGCAAAGATTTTAATCGTAGACGACGATCCAGACCTTACAAATCTGGTCAAGAGTATTCTGGAAGCAGAGAACTATATGGTCTTTGCGGTGGAGAGCGGGGAAGAAGCATTGGGAGAAGTGCCTAAATTGAGGCCGGACTTAATCATTCTGGACATAATACTTCCGGGTATAGATGGTTATGATACGTGCAAGATTTTGAAGACCGATGAGCATACCAGTCTTATTCCCATTATAATATTGAGTATTAAATGTGGGGTTAAAGATAGAATTGCAGGACTAAACATAGGAGCAGATGATTACATTACTAAGCCTTTTGACCCTGATGAGTTAACGGCAAGAGTGGAAGCGGTATTAAGGGGCTATGGATGCTCGCCCATTTCTGGAGGCGAGAAGAACTGACTCCTTGCTCGTGGTTAAGATTTTTATATGACCCTCTGACATATTATGTTAGAGGGTTTTTTTATCACTTTTCCCTTGTCCTGAACCTGGAATAAGGGGGATTTCTCTTGACAAATAGCGTTAAAAAAGGTAAAATAAATTGAAAAAAAATCGAAATTTGTCCCTCGTAGAATCTATGTTTTTATGCATTGGAAATGGCCAGATAATTGATACCCAAAAAATAGTTATTATCCTTGATATACACAAGGAGAAGAGGGAACAATTTTCCAGTTCAAAACAGAAGGTAAGAGCAGCGATATTACTTAAGGACGGTTCCTTACACTTATCGAAGATTAGTGCGCGAGCTTTAGGGAAGAGAATTGAGAGGTGGGGAGGTAGATAGTAAGAAGATGGTTTCAGGAAAGAGCGAGTATACTGCTGATAAGATTCAGGTTCTGGAGGGATTGGAGTCGGTTCAGAAGAGGCCGGCTATGTATATAGGGACAACAGGACCTATGGGATTGCACCATCTCGTGGAGGAGGCTGTAGATAACAGCATCGATGAGGTTTTAGCCGGCTACTGTAAGAATATTGATGTTACCATTCGTCAGGATAATAGCGTCTGCGTCGTGGACGATGGCCGGGGCATCCCTGTGGATATTCATCTTACCGAGAAGAGACCAGCAGTAGAAGTTATTATGACTAAACTCTTTGCCGGGGCGAAGTTCGATAAGAAAGTATATAAAGCATCGGGCGGGCTCCACGGTGTGGGGATTTCTGTGGTAAATGCCCTTTCCGAATGGCTGGAGGTGGAAGTCTATCGAGATGGTAAGATTTATAAACAGTCGTACCATCGAGGCAAACCAGATTACGATCTAAAGGTTGTAGGCAACAGTGATGATCAAGGAACTAAGATAACTTTTAAGCCAGATGCTAAGGTGTTTACGGAGAGTGTCTCTTTCAATTTCGACATTCTCTCTAACCGTTTGCGTGAACTGGCATTTCTGAATCCCGGTACTACCATAAATATTTATGATGAGCGAGAAGACAAACAGCACTCTTTCTCTTATGAGGGAGGAATCGGCTCTTTCGTAAAATATCTGAATACTAACAAGAATGTTGTCCATAAAGATCCTATCTACTTTGTCCGGGAGAAAGAGGGGGTAAACGCGGAGATTGCCCTTCAGTATAATGATGGTTACACCGAAAATATCTTTACCTTTGCCAATAATATCAATACTAAAGAAGGTGGCACGCACCTTATCGGGTTTAAAACTTCTCTAACCAGAGTAATCAATGATTACATAAGGCGAAACGCTGCCCTGAAGGACAAACAGGTAACACTTTCCGGTGAGGATGTGCGCGAGGGGCTAACTGCAGTAATTAGCGTGAAAGTACCCGAACCGCAATTCGAAGGTCAGACCAAAACCAGGCTGGGTAATTCCGAAGTGAAGGGAATTGTAGAGTCTGTGGTTGGCGAATACCTGAGCGCTTTTTGGGAAGAGAATCCTTCTGTCGCCAACAAGATTGTTGAAAAATCGATCACGGCAGCGCGCGCCAGGGAAGCTGCCAGGAAAGCGCGCGAACTGACCAGGAGAAAAGGGGCGCTGGATAGTGCTTCTCTGCCCGGGAAATTGGCTGATTGCATAGAGACGGATCCTTCATTGTGTGAATTATATATAGTCGAAGGCGATTCTGCTGGGGGAAGTGCAAAACAAGGTAGAGACAGAGCTTTCCAGGCCATCCTTCCCTTAAAGGGAAAGATACTAAATGTGGAGAAGGCGCGGTTAGATAAAGTGCTCTCCAATGAGGAAATCCGAACAATAATTGCTGCTGTAGGAAGCGGCATTGGCGAAGAGGAGTTTGACCTGGCAAAAGCGCGCTACCATAGAATCATAATTATGACCGATGCTGATGTTGATGGGGCACATATCCGGACACTGCTATTGACCTTTTTCTATCGCCAGATGCGCAGCCTGATTGAGAAGGGTTATGTATATATAGCCCAACCGCCCCTTTACAGGGTAAAAAAAGGTAAACAGGAAATGTATTTGGGTGATGAAGATGGACTGGATAGATACTTATTAAGCCAGGGTATGCAGGGCATCAGGCTCTTTAAATTAGAGGATGGCAAGGAAGTCTTAGAATATGAAGAAGAAAAGATTAAACAGATTCTCCAGGGACTAATGGAACTGGAAGGGCTTCTTAAGAAAGCGGGAAAAAAAGGAATTACCTGGGGAAATTTCTTACAGCTGAATAGAGCGGATAGGCTCCCTTTATATTCTGTAACGGAGTTTGGTAAGCAAGGTTCTTTGCCTAAGAAGAGATACTTATATTCAGAAAAAGAGCTAAAAAATTTCCGCAAAGAGCTTACGGAGAACGAAAAGGGCAAGAGTAAAGGGAAAGATCAACCCAGTGAAGAGAAAGGGGCAGAAGTGAAGGACCTCTGGGAGTTGAAAAAGATAAGGGAGGTTGTAGCTAACCTGGGAAAGACGGGTCTGGACATTTCCCGCTATGGCAAGGAGAGCGTCGAGCAAGCGATAAATAGGATAAGATGTAATGGAGAGGAGCTCGATGTGCACAGTTTTGGTGAGATGCTGGAGGTGGTAAAGAATCTAGGAAGAAAAGGAGTCAATGTCCAGAGATATAAAGGTCTGGGAGAGATGAATCCTATTCAATTGTGGGAGACGACAATGGATCCCAAGAAGAGAACGCTGCTTCAGGTCCAACTGGAAGATGAGGTAGAGGCGGATAGGATATTCACTGCTCTCATGGGAGATAAAGTGGAACCGCGGAAAGATTTTATAGAAGCCTATGCTCCTGAAGTGAAAAACCTGGATATATAATGGAAAGAGATAGAAAAGTTAGTTTGCTCATCGCTGAAATTTCTTGCTAACAAAATCTATTGCTAGCTACACTAAAATTTCAAAAACTCCCCCGATAAATCGGGGTCGAACAATTGAAATTTTTATTGTTTCGCTCGCAAAGATTTAGTAAAGCAAGAAATTAAAAACTCCTTGCGAACTAACTTTTCCTAGAAAGAGGGATGAAAGGAAAGATATTGCCCTTGTTTCCTCGCTAAAATTCCCATGCTTCTCAAAATCAACTCTTCCCTAAAGAGAGATTAAAGGAGAAATTATGGAAGGTTCTGAGAAGATTAGACCGAGAAACATAGAAGATGAGATGAAAGATTCGTATATAGATTACGCGATGAGCGTAATTGTGGGTAGGGCTCTTCCTGATGTGAGAGATGGTTTGAAACCGGTTCACCGGCGTATTCTCTATGCTATGCAGGAGCTCGGTTTAGCTGCTAATAAGCCTTATAAAAAGAGCGCCCGGGTGGTGGGAGAAGTGTTGGGGAAATACCATCCCCATGGAGATATGGCTGTATATGATGCTATGGTGAGAATGGTTCAGGATTTCTCCTTAAGGCATCCGCTCATTGATGGGCAGGGTAATTTCGGCAGCGTTGATGGCGATGCAGCGGCCGCGATGCGCTACTGTGTTAGTGGAGATTCTTTTATTGTTACAGATAGAGGGTTACAAAGAATCGGAGAGATGCCTCATCACTCAGAAGTATCCTTTCAAGTACTTTCAGCAAATAATAAAATAAATCATGTCTCAAAATGGTTTGATTCGGGGGAGCACCCAACCAAAATAATCGAAACCTACAGGGGATTTAGTCTGTGCGGGAGCCTTAATCATCCCATTCTTACCTGGCAAAAAGAGGGAGGAAGACTACAGTTTAAGTGGAAATTACTAAGCGACGTTAAAGAAGGCGACTACACAGTAATTAGTAGAAGCAATTTATTGTTTCCTAGAAAAGACCCATCTTTAAGACGATTTTATCCAAAGCCCAAAAATAGATGGGAGATTCACAAACTTCCCCGGTTTATGAACGAAGACCTTGCCTTTATTTTGGGGGCAATAGTTTCCGAGGGAAATATTGGTAAGGAAAAGATTGGATTTTGCAATAACGACAGAGAATTTATCGAAAAGTTTAAGACAAGCTTTAAAAGGGTATTCCCGGATTGCCGACTTCATGAATTTGTGAGAAGACCTGTAGGATATACCAAAAAAAGCTACACGTCTTTAGAAATCCATTCCTTACAGATAATAGAATTTTTAAGAAACCTTGGGCTGACTCCGGGCAGAGCGAGAGAAAAGGTCGTGCCGGAAATAATATTTCAGTCCTCAAAGAAGTCAATCGCTTCATTTCTGCGCAGTTTTGCGGAAGGAGATGGAAGCGTATCTATATCTTCTTCTTTAAGAAGCTCAGAATTAGCTTTTATCTCGGTCAGCAAAAAACTGATGCAAGAATTACAAATTTTGCTGCTGAGGTTTGGAATAGATTCTTCCTATAGATTTCAGAAGTCAAGAAATGTTTTTAAATTGTTTATTAGAAGTTACGAGAATCTCAATTTATTCAAAGATGAGATAGGCTTTGTTAAAGAAAGAAAGCAGAAGAAATTAGCAGAGATTTCTAAAAGAAATAGTAGCGGCTGGGTTATGTCAAAGATGGATTTTATACCCTATTTATCTGACTATATTCGCAAAAGTGATAAGTACAAAAAGTACAAATATAAGGGATATAGAGGATGGTTAATTAAGCATAATATCGACAGATATACAAAGATAGAAAAATGCTGGCTAGATTTAAGGAGAATACTCGACAGAGAAGACGCACGCTTATATGAAGACTTGAAAAGGAACAGATATGTCTTTGATAAAGTTGTTTCTGTCAAGGACGGAGGGATAAAAAGAGTCTATTCAATTAGAGTAGATAACCCCTGCCATTCATTTGTATCAAATGGATTTATAAGTCACAACACAGAGGTGAGGCTGGCGAGCATTGCTTCAGAAATGCTTGCCGATATTGATAAGAAGACAGTCGACTTTGTGCCCAATTTTGATGAGTCTTTAGAAGAGCCTGTGGTCCTGCCTGCCCGGTTCCCCAACCTCCTGGTCAACGGTTCTTCCGGTATTGCTGTGGGCATGGCCACCAATATACCGCCTCATAACCTGGGAGAGGTTATTGATGGAATAGAGATGCTCATAGATAATCCCCAGGTTGAAATTACAGAATTAATGAAAGTAATCAAAGGGCCAGACTTCCCTACTGGTGGGATGATATTCGGGAATAAGGGGATAAGAAATGCCTACCGCACAGGCAGGGGTTCGATTAAGTTGAGGGCCGATGTTGATATTGAACAGATTAGTGGTGGCAGGGAAGCTATAGTGGTCAAAGAGCTTCCCTATCAGGTAAACAAAGCTCAGCTTGTGGAGACAATAGCCAATCTGGTAAGGGATAAGAAGATAGATAGTATAAGTAACCTGCGTGACGAATCTGACCGCGAGGGAATGCGCGTAGTTATTGAACTGAAACGGGAAGCGAACTCGCAGATTGTGCTTAACCAGTTATTCAATCACACGCAAATGGAGACTACTTTCGGGGTAATTACGCTTGCCCTGGTAAACAATGTTCCCCGAATACTGAATCTCAAGCAAGTGCTCACCCAGTACCTTGAATACCGAAAGGAGATCGTTACCCGGCGCACGAAATTTGAATTGGAGAAGGCAGAAGAACGAGCCCACATTCTGGAAGGGTTAAAGAAGGCAGTCGAAAATATAGATAAAGTAATTGATATTATTGAGAAATCGAAAGATGTAGATATGGCGAGAGAGTCATTAATGGAGAATTTCAAATTCAGTAAGGCACAGGCCCAGGCGATTCTGGATATGCGGTTGCATCAATTGACCGGCTTGGAGAGAGACAAGATATTGGAAGAGTATGTAGAACTGATTAAAAATATAGAGCAATTCAAAGCGATTCTTGCCACTCCGCAAAAGGTTCTGGACATCATCAGGAAAGAATTAGTAGACGTAAAGGAAAAATACGGAGAAAAACGGAAAACCAAAATTAAGGCTCAGGCAATAGAAATGGATATAGAAGACCTCATTCCCGAAGAGGATGTAGTGGTCACTATCTCCCACGCTGGCTATGTCAAGAGGCTCCTTGTCTCCACATATCGTGCTCAAAGGAGAGGGGGCAGAGGAATTACAGGAATGGTAACCAGGGAAGAAGATTTTATAGAGAACATATTTATCACCACCACGCACAGCTATATGCTATTCTTCACCAACCTGGGTAAAGTCTACTGGTTGAAAGTTTATGAGATTCCCGAGGCAAGTCGAATTGCCAGGGGGAAGGCGATTGTGAATCTGGTCAGGCTTTCTTCTATCGGCGAATCGATTACGGCAATGGTAGCTGTAAGAGACTTCACCAAGGAGGCAGAGAATAATCTCTTGATGGCAACTTGTAATGGAGTGGTAAAGATGACCTCTTTAAGGGAGTATTCGAATCCCCGGAGAGGCGGTATTATAGCCATAAAACTGGGTAAGAAAGATAGTCTGATCGATGTTAAGATTACTACCGGCAAAGAAGAGGCAATTGTCGGCACGAAAAAAGGAAAGGCCATCCGTTTTGCAGAAGAAGAAATACGTTCTATTGGTCGTACGGCACAGGGAGTAAGGGGCATAAGGCTGGGAAAAGGGGATGGAGTGGTGGGTATGGAGATAATGAAAAAAGGTGATACACTCCTAACCGCCACGTCCAAAGGTTATGGAAAGAGGACGGATGTGGAAAAATATAGACTGCAGGGACGGGGGGGCAAGGGCGTAATTAACATAATAACCGACCAAAGGAATGGTGAAGTAGTGGGAATAAAAAGTGTCACTGACAGTGACGATGTGGTGTTAGTTACCTCCCATGGCCTATTCATCCGTCAACGCGTAAAAGGTATTCGACTCATAGGCAGGAGCACTAAAGGCGTAAGGCTAATCAGACTGGAGGAAGGGGACAGATTGGTGGCCATTGCCAGAGTGGTTAAAGAGAACGAGGAAAAAGAGTGAAGAAGTTTGAAGTAATTGAGCATACTGCAGATATGGGGATTAAAGCATATGGTAAAGATCTGAGTGAGCTATTTACCAATGCAGCCTATGGGATGGCAAGTTTGATTACAGATTTAGAGAAGGTGAACCCTAAAGACGCAGAAAATATCGCGTTAAAAGCAGAAAATAAGGAAGAGCTTCTAGTCTCCTGGCTGAACGAAATAATCTATCTTTCCGCTTCTAAGGGCAGGATCTTTTCCAAATTTGAGGTCTCGGAGATAGATGATAGGCATCTTAAGGCAAAGATATTCGGAGAAGAATTCGATATCGACAGACACCAGATAGAGACAGAGTTTAAGGCTGCTACCTACCACCGGCTTAAAATTTCAAATTCTAATCTGCCTGAGGGAGTTTTGCAGGCAGAGATAATATTCGATATTTAAACAAAAAAGGGGTCAGAGTCATTTTTTTGACTCCTGGCCGGGAGGCACTCTAAACCCCGTTAGAAATGGATGTTAGAAATTCTCTTGGGGGAATTTCTAACGGGGTAAAGAATACCCGACCAGATGGCACCATAAATGGCGTCCAACCAAGCATAAATGAGAAAATCACTCTGACCCCATTTTCTCATTTTCTAAGGAGAATACTATGGCAGAAGAGTGGAAAGGGATATTTAAGAAGATTGATGACTACAGGTGGCTACTCCCTAAGAAAGAAGGGATGAGGGTAGAGGGATTGATATACACCAATGAAAGGATGCTAAAACACATCGAGATGGATAAAACCCCTGTCCAGGTAGCCAATGTGGCGTATCTTCCGGGAATTGTGGGTAAATCTATGGCTATGCCCGATATACACTGGGGCTATGGTTTTCCTATTGGGGGAGTGGCAGGAATGGACATTGCTTCTGATGGTGTAATCTCCCCCGGAGGGGTCGGTTACGACATCAATTGTGGAGTGAGGCTCCTCAGGACCAATTTGAAGGAAAAGGATGTTCGTCCCAAAATTCACGATTTAATCTCTGCATTGTTCGTAGCCATTCCTTCAGGAGTGGGTTCTAAGGGAAGAATAAAAATCTCCTCTCAGGAGGTAATGGAAGTTCTGGAGAAGGGTAGCCAGTGGGCAATAAAAAAGGGTTATGGGCTTGCTGAAGATGCTTTGCATACTGAGGAGAAAGGCTCAATGGAGGGTGCTGATGCTACCAAGGTGGGACAGAGAGCTTTAGAAAGAGGAAGGCCGCAGCTAGGCACATTGGGAGCAGGAAACCATTTCCTGGAGATTCAGATTGTAGAAGAGATATACGACGAAGATGTAGCTAAAGTTTTCGATATATTTCCTGGGCAGATTACAGTAATGATTCATACCGGCTCGCGAGGGCTCGGTTATCAGGTTTGTGACGATTACCTGAGAGTAATGGGAAATGCTGTAAGGAAATATAACATCAGTCTTCCTGATAGACAACTGGCATGCGCGCCAGTAAAGTCAGAGGAAGGTCAAGACTACCTGAAAGCAATGAGGTGCGCAGCCAATTATGCCTGGGCAAACAGGCAGTGCATAATGCATTGGACAAGAGAGACTTTCGAAAGGGTGCTTAAGATGAGTCCCAAAGACCTGGGGATGGTGCTCATATACGATGTAGCACACAATATTGGAAAGATTGAAGAGCACCTGGTAGAGGGAAAGAAGAGAACGCTCTGTATTCATAGAAAGGGCGCAACCAGAGCCTTTCCCGCAGGACATCCTGACGTGCCCGAGGACTATAAGAGCGTAGGGCAGCCGGTTATTATTCCCGGGACAATGGGTACCACCTCCTATGTCCTGGTGGGCACCGAGAGAGCTATGGAGGAGACATGGGGAAGTACCTGCCACGGTGCGGGGAGAGTGATGTCCAGAACAAAAGCTTTGCATACGGTTCGCGGCGAGCAGTTACAGAGGGAATTAGGAGAGAAAGGAATTGTTATTCAGGCAAAAGGATATAAGACATTGGCAGAAGAAGCGCCCGCAGCTTATAAGGATGTCGATGAAGTAGTGGATGTCTGCCACAATGCAGGGATTTCCAAGAAAGTAGCCAAAATGAGGCCGATTGGGGTGATTAAAGGATAAGATGCTCGATTTGAAATTTATCAGGGAAAATATGAAAAAAGTCAATAAGGGCTTAAAAGACAGGGGAGAAAAGATTTCTCTGGATGAACTTTTGCAGCTGGATGAAGAGCGGAGGAGAATTTTAGTTGAAGTGGAAGATTTGAAACATAAAAGGAATAAAGCTTCGGAAGAGATAGGAAAATTGAAGAGGGAAGGGAAAGAAGTTAAAGAGTTGATTGGGGAGATGCAGAGGGTTTCTGAGCGCATAAGAGAGTTAGATGATAAAGCAAAAGAACTTCAGGAGAAGACAAAAGGACAACTCTTGATGATTCCCAACCTTCCCCACGAGTCTGTGCCTGTGGGGAGGACACCTGGGGATAATAAGGTTGTGAGAGAAGGAAAACCCCAGAAGAAGAAGTTCAATTTTGAGCCGCGTGAACATTGGGAGGTGGGAGAGAGTTTGGGAATTCTCGATTTCCCGCTCGCTTCCAGTATTTCGGGTACGAGGTTTGCTCTTCTCAGAGGAGAGGGGGCGAGGCTGGAAAGGGCGCTGATTAACTTCATGCTGGATCTACATATTAAGAAAGGGTATAAAGAAGTATTACCGCCTTTCATGGTTAGTGAGGAGAGTATGATAGGAACAGGACAGTTACCCAAGTTTTCTATAGAACTTTACAAGTGCAAGGATGATGACCTCTATTTGGTTCCCACTGGTGAAGTGCCTCTGACCAATCTGCACAAGAATCAAATTCTTAAGGAGAAGGACTTGCCTTTGAATTATGTGGCTTATACACCATGTTTTCGCAGAGAGGCTGGTTCTTATGGAAAGGACACCAAAGGATTGATCAGGAATCACCAGTTTAACAAGGTGGAACTGGTAAAGTTCACCAGGCCCGAAAATTCTTATAGCGAATTGGAGACTCTGGTCTCTGATGCTGAGAAAGTCTTAGAATTATTGGAAATCCCTTACAAAGTAATGGCTCTATGCACAGGGGATTTGGGTTTCGGAGCAGCCAAGACTTATGACCTGGAAGTGTGGATGCCTGGTGAAAACAGGTGGCGGGAAGTCTCCTCTTGCGGTAACTTTACAGATTTCCAGGCGAGGAGAATAAATATTAAGTATAAGAAGGAAGAAACAGGGACACTGGAATATGTCCATACGTTAAATGGGTCAGGGCTTGCCATTGGCAGAACTTTTGCTGCGATTTTAGAGAATAATCAGACCGAGAAGGGAACAGTATTTATTCCCAAAGCTCTTCAACCCTATATGAATGGATTGGAGATAATTGATAGGGACTAAAGATGGGTATGGAAGCATGGAAAGTTAATAGTAAAGTGAAGATAATATTAAGCAGGAATTGGGTCGATGTGCCAAGACTCCTGGTGAATACTGTAAAGGATACAGTTTGTATTAAAGGAGAACTGTCATTTATGGGGGATAAAGTAGACGGACATAATGATCTGGTAGTCTCCAGTCAACTGAGGAAGGTGGAGAGGGAAATAATGGCCCTGCGTGATATAAGGCATGTCGACTGGAGAATTACTGGGTGGCAAAAAAAGAAGAATAGATGGGAAAGAGAAGGATTCAAACCTTCAGAATCGGAGGAGGAAAAGAAAGGGAAGGAATAATGGAAGGGTGGCCGAGCGGTTGATGGCGCTGGTCTTGAAAACCAGTTTCCGAGTAATTGGAACGTGAGTTCGAATCTCACCCCTTCCGCATGATTCACAGGAGAGATTCGAAGCCCGCGAACGCCGACCCGTGGGAGGAGTAGCGAAGGATGAGCGTAAGTGAGCGGGCAGCCGCAGGAGCGAGGGAGGGAAGGGAGAGCGACGAGGAGAATCTCACCCCTTCCGCTGATTCACAGGAGGGGTCGCTGTCCCGATGAATAAATCGGGACGTGGTAGCGACGGGCGCGAGACGGTGAGCGCCCCGGGGTCCGCCAGGACCGAAGCCCGCGAACGCCGACCCGTGGGAGGAAGAGCCCTGGAAGGGCGGCAGTGAGCCGGCTCTGAGGCTCTGGGAGATAAGGGAAGAGCCGAAGAGAGCTGACCCCTTTTTTTAAGGGAGATAAAAATGGTGGATAAGGTTGATCGGGCAGCAGAACTGGAGCAGAAATATAGAATTTTGGTTGAAAGTATGGGCGAAGGTTTGTGCATTCTCGATAAAAATATGATGATAACCTTCACTAATGATAAGTTCTGTGAGATTCTGGAATGCAGGAGAGATGAGCTTCTGGGTAGGGACGTTTTCTATTTTTATGATGGCGAGAGTAATAAGAGATTAAGAAATCAGTTGAAAAATAGGGTTACGGGTAAACCATCAACTTATACTTTACCCACCAGGACAAAGGGAGGTAAAGAGAAATTCCTCTCGATTAGCGGTGTTCCTCTCTTTGACAAAAATGGGAAATTTAGTGGTACCCTCGCAGTTGTCTCGGATATTACAGAAAGAAAGAAATTAGAAGATAAGTTGAAAAAACATGGAATAGAGATGGAGAGAGAAGTAGAAAAGAGGACCGAGCAACTGGTCGAGCTGTATAGAGGAATTGCCGTTACAGAAGAGAGGAACAGATTGGCTCAAGAGATTCACGATGGTTTAGCCCAGACTTTAGCTACTTCACTTTTGAAGATTGATATTTGTGAGAGACTTCTGAATGATAATCCAAAAAAGGTAAAGAGAGAACTATTGGCACTGAGAAAGATGCTGGCAAAAGGTATTAAGGCGACACGACATGTCATATTTGATTTGCGGCTCCCGAAATTTCACAGAATGGGCTTTGCTACTGTCTTGGGAAAGTATTTGGAAGAGTTTCGTAGAAAGACGAGGATTGCCGCTACTTTAAATCTCAAACTGGAAGAGAGTCTACCCATGAAGCTACAGGTTGGTACCTATCGGATTATTCGCGAGGCGATGAATAATATAAGGAAACACGCAATGGCAAAGAATGTAGATTTGAGATTGAGAACTGATAAGGATAGAAATCTCCACCTTATTATAAAAGATGATGGGAAAGGATTCGACTTGAAGAGAATTTTGACTCATAATAAATATAGCAAGCGGTTTGGACTAATGGGAATGGAGGAGCAAGCTAAACTTTTAGGAGGGACCTTTGCTATTGAAAGCGCAAATAGGCAAGGGACCAAGATAAAAGTAAAAGTTCCGGTGGAGGAGTAAAATGGGTAAAGTTGACTCTAAGAAAACAATTAGAATTGTCATAGCGGACGACCACGCACTGTTCCGGGAGGGTCTGCGAAGAATACTGGAATTTGAAGAGGATATCAAAATAGTAGGAGAGGCTAAGGATGGTGGGGAAACCTTCGAGTTGGTAAGGAGATTTAAACCAGATGTGATTCTCATGGATATCAGCCTACCCGGTACAAATGGGATAAAGATTACGCGCCAGATTAAGAGGAGATGCCGAAAAGTTTACGTTATTATGCTCTCAATGTACGAGGACACGGCACATATTACGGACTCATTTCAGGCGGGCGCTTCTGGCTACGTGATAAAGACTAGTCCTCCTGGTGAATTGCTGCAGACTATCCGTTCTGTATTTAAAGAGGGGGTTTCCATCCCACCCACTATAGAGCATAAGTTACTGAAGGGAATACGGAAGCCAGATTTTTTGAGGGGAACAGAGAAAATCCATCTAACAAAGAGAGAGGTAAGAGTTCTCAAGTTAGTGGCTTCCGGGAGAACTAATAAAGAGATTGCAAATAAACTCTTTGTGAGTGAAAAGACGGTTAAAAACCACCTTAACCATATCTATAGGAAACTGGGGGTGAAGAACCGCGCCCAGGCAGTGGTAGAAGGACTGAAGAGGGATTATATTAGCGAGGATTAGGATATTTTTTTCTTTTGTTTGTAACCATCGGGACAGTTACCCGAAAGACCCATTTCATTATGGGTCTTTTTTTTGGCAAAAAAATTAATAAATTTGTGCCTTTGACCCATTGTAAGAATAGGAAGTCCATAGTAGAATGATAAAAATTATGCTAGTATAAACGCAAGTGTGGGCTTGATTAAGAGAGGGGAAAAAATGGAAGAGAAAATAGCCCAGGTGGAAAGCCTGGAGGAGAAATATAGTAAATTTTTTGAAAATCTAAGCGAAGGTGCATGCATTGTTGATCGAAATTTGGTGGTAACTTTTGTGAACGATAAGTTATGCGAGACGTCTGGTTACAGTAGGAATGAGTTTCTGGGTAAGGATATTCGCTCTTTTTTCGGCGGCATGAGTAAACAGATAATAGAGAATCAGTTCAGGAAGAGGACCAAAGGCAAATCATCGCATTATGTATTAACAGGTAAGACAAAGGACGGAAAAGATATGTTCTTCTCCGTTTGCAGTGTTCCTCTTTTGGACAGAAACAAAAGATTTGATGGAGTAATGTCAATTATCTCTGATGTTACGGCAAAAGAGAAAGCAGAGGAGAAATTGAAAGAACATACACGGGAGCTGGAGAAAGTAATAGAAGAAAGGACCGGACAACTGGTCGACCTGTATAAAGGAGTTGCGGATGCGGAGGAGAGGAACAGATTGGCCCAGGAAATTCATGATAGTTTAGCCCAGACTTTAACCAGTTCCCTTTTGATGATTGAGCTTTGTGAAAGACTTATGGTTGATAATCCAGAAAGGGCAAAGAACGAATTGTCGAAACTGAAAAGTACGCTGGCAGGAAGTATCAAAACAACACGAAATGTCATATTTGAGTTGCGGCTTCCCAGATTTCACAGAACGGGTTTTATTACTGTCCTGAGGCAGTATCTGGAAGAGTTCGGCAAAAAGTCAGGGATTGCCTGTAGCCTAAGTTCCAAATTGGAAGAGAGTCTACCCACAAGGATACAGGTAGGTGCCTATCGAATTATTCGCGAGGCGATGAACAACATAAGGAAACACGCCAGGGCAAAGAATGTAATTGTGAGATTAAGAACTGATAAGAAAAGAAGGTTACATCTTTTTATAAAGGATGATGGGAAAGGATTCGACTTGGGGAGAATTTTAGCTCAGAGTAAACATACTAATAATTTTGGGCTAATAGGCATGGAGGATGAAACGAAACTTTTGGGAGGAAGCTTCGCTGTGACAAGTGCAAAGAGGCAGGGGACGAAAATAAAGGTAAAAATTCCGCTTGGGGAATATGGGCAAAGTTAATATGAATAAGACAATTAGAATTCTCATAGCAGATGACCACGCACTCTTCCGGGAAGGTTTGCGAAGGATATTGGAACTTGAGGAAGATATGGAAATAGTGGGAGAAGCCAATGACGGCGTCGAGGCCTTGCGGTTGATAGATAAAGTGAAGCCAGATGTGATTCTGATGGATATCAGCTTTCGCGGTCCAAACGGGGTAAGGATTACGCGGCAGATTAAGAGGAGACATCGAAAGGTCCACGTTATTATGCTATCTATGCATGATGACACAGCCCACATTACCGAATCGTTCCAGGCAGGTGCTTCTGGCTATGTAATAAAAACTTATGCTTCTGGTGAGTTGACAAAGACTATCCGTTCTGTAGTTAAAGAAGGGGTTTGCATGCCAGCGTTAATAGAGCATAAACTACTGAAGGGTATAAGGAAAGCAGATTTTTTGAGCGGGGCAAAACGTGGTAATCTAACAAAGAGGGAGGTGAGAGTCCTAAAGTTAGTGGCTTCTGGGAAGACTAATAAAGAGATTGCAAAGAAGCTCTTTGTGAGCGAAAAGACGGTTAAAAACCACCTTAACCACATCTTTAAGAAACTGGCGGTGAAGAACCGCGCTCAGGCAGTTGTAGAAGGAGTGAAGAGAGATTACATTAGTGGGGAGTAATAAAAAGAATTATCGCACTAATTTTCCTTACAAAATCTCAGATCTGTAAAGAGTGGAGGAAAGTGGTAAAAAAGGTTAATAAGATAGAAGAGCTGAAGAAGCAATACAGAATTATAGTTGAAAACATAAGTGAAGGTTTGGTCATTTATGACAAAGATATGGTGGCAACTTTTGTGAATGATAAGCTGTGCGAGATTGTGGGTTACAATAAAGATGAGATTTTGGGCGAGCGAGTTTCCTGGCTTTTTGCAGGTGATAGACGAAAGAAAGCAGGAATCGAGTTGCAAGGAAGGAGAAAGAGTAAAGCATCGCATTATAGTGTAAGGTTTATAAAAGGGAACGGAAAGGAACTATTTCTGTTTGTTAGTGGCGTTCCTCTTTTTGCCCAGGATGGGGAATTCGATGGAGGCGTGGCGGTTGTTTCGGACATTACAGAAAGAAAACGATTAGAGGATAGATTGAAAGAACGTTCAAAGGAGTTGGAAAAAGAAATGAATAAGCGGACCAATCTCCTGGCTGATCTGTATAGAGGAGTTGCAGTTACAGAAGAGAAGAACCGATTGGCGTGGGAGATTCACGATTTTTGTGCCCAGACCCTGGTCTCTTCAATTTTGAAGATTGACCTTTGTGAGAAAGTTCTGGATAAAGATCCGGAAAGTCTAGAGAGGGAACTAAAAGAATTGAAGAAGATGCTGAGAAAAAGTATTAAGTCGACCCAGAATGTCATGTTAAGGTTGCAGCTTCCTGATTTACACAGAATGGGCTTTACTACTGTACTGAGACAGTATCTGGAAGAGTTCCGCAAAAAGACGGGGATTGTGTGTAACTTAAGACTCAAATTGGATAAGACTCTACCAGCAAGGACACAGTTGGGCATCTATCGCATTATTCGAGAGGCGATGAGCAATGTAAGGAAACACGCTATGGCAAAGAAGGTGGATGCGAGATTAATAACTGATAAGCAGGGGAATCTTAACCTTATCATAAGAGATGATGGAAAAGGATTCAAGTTAAAGAGAGTTTCGACTCAGGGTAAATGTGCCAGGAATTTTGGACTGATAGGGATGGAGGAGCAAGCGAAACTTTTGGGAGGGATCTTTGCTGTGGAAAGCGCAAAGAGGCAGGGGACGAAAATAAAGGTAAAAGTTCCGCTTGAACAGTGATATGGATAGTGTTGACGCGAGGGAAACAATCAGAATTCTCATAGCAGACGACCACGCACTCTTCCGGGAAGGTTTGCGGAGGATATTGGAACGCGAGGAAGATATGGAAATAGTGGGAGAAGCAAATGACGGCGCCGAAGCGCTGTGGTTGGCAGATAAAGTGAAGCCAGATGTGATTCTGATGGATATTAGTCTTCCCGGCGTAAATGGGGTAAGGATTACGCACCAGATTAAGAAGAGATACAGAGAAGTTCACGTTATCATGCTATCTATGTATGAGGACATAGCCCACATTACCGAATCGTTCCAGGCAGGTGCTTCTGGCTACGTAATAAAAACTCATCCTTCAGGTGAATTGATAAAGACTATCGGTTCGGTAGTTAAAGAAGGAGTTTCCATCCCACCCACTGTGGAGCATAAACTACTAAAGGGTATAAGGGAACCACAGTTTTTGTGCGGGATAAAAAATGTATATCTAACAAAGAAAGAAGTGAGGGTCCTCAAGTTAATGGCTTCCGGGAAAACTAATAAAGAGATTGCAAATAGGCTCTTGGTGAATGAAAGGATAGTCAAGACCCACTTTAACCATATTTACAGGAAACTGGGGGTCAAGAACCGCGCCCAGGCAGTGGTGGAAGGCTTGAAGAGACAGTACATTAGCAAGAGTTAAAAGATTCTGTTTTATTATTATAGGTAATGTGCATGGTATTTCCTTAAAGGCCCACTTTTTGATAGGTCCTTTTATTGACAAAAAATCTCATAAAATTATACGATAGACCTATTGCGAAAATGAAAAACTTCAGTAAAATTAATAAAACTCCCAGATTTTTCCTTCATTACCTCAATCCTGGACTTCCCCGGGATTTTGAATTCAGTAAAAAAAATGAAGAAGACCAAGAAAAGAAAACTTTTCTATTGCAAGAGATGTACGGGAAAATTCTCAAAAGATTTTGTGAAGAGAGTGGACGGATATTATATTTGCTTGACCTGTGCCGGTATTGAGGAATATCTGAATGGTAAAGGCTTTTCCGATTATCCTCTTTATGGCAACAGGGAGAAAGTTTAGAATTAAGATCTTGCACTTGGAGAAGGTTTAATATACAATATTGGAAACTCCGAAAAGGTAACTCCCGAATGATCGGGGAACAATCGGGGGACACAAAGCCACGGGACTTGGATGCCAGCCGAGCTGCCGAAGAGTTTCTCGGGAACCGATTTTACTATCCGGCAGGGCTGGATAATGAAATCGGTTTTTTTTAAAGAAGAAAGTGGTTAATTTTATGGGGAATAAAATAAAGTTACCGTCTTTATTGGTATTCTGTGTTTTGGCTATAGCTTGCAATTTTACCCACTCTTATGCAAAGCAACACACCATTCAGCCAGGACCGGAGAATGGGCGGGACAGCCATATTTCCAAGGGTTGTGGAGACGAGAACAAAAACTTTGGAAGCAAAGAAAGTATGGGTGTCGGGCAGCGCGATACTAAACGCGTTCTGATTCGGTTCGATCTAACGTCTATACCTCCTGATGCAATTATTTCCTCAGCAGAATTACAACTCTGTCTGGCAGAGGACTACTATTTTGACCAGAAGAGAGTGATTTATGCACATAGAATTACGGGTTTCTGGAAGGACAAAGAAGTAACCTGGAACCAGGGTATAGAGAAGCGCAATTGGAAGATGCCAGGAGGCGACTTTGACTATGAAATAGAGAGTGCAAAAGCCCTTATTGGCAGAAACTACGGGTGGGTTTCCTGGGACGTGACCCGCACAATAAAGGAGTGGCTGAAGGGAGAATACGTTAACTTTGGGTTCTTACTGAAGGAGCACAATTGTGACAATGATCCAATTTGGTTTCTTTCAAGCGAATTGGAGTGGGAAGCTTACCGTCCCAGATTGGTAATATCTTATGAGACAGAAGGAGTTTGTCCTGAGCCGGTCCCACCCGAACCGGTTTCTCCTGGTATCAAGGTTTATCCTAATCCCTTCAAACCGAGTGAGGGTCACACTGAAATCACATTTACTAACCTCCCCTCAGGTGCAGCGGTAAAAATATTTCATCTTGAGGGTAGGATAATAGTGACCCTTAAAGAAGCAGCGGGGGAGGCAAAGTGGGAAGTAAAAGATATTGAGGGGAACAAAGTATCCAGCGGATTGTATCTCTATCGTGTTGAGAGTGACAAGGGGAACCAGACGGGAAAAGTAGTAATTATCAGATGAAAAACCCAAAAACAACAATGAGAAAAATTGTAACTTTGAGTCTCATTCTAATAATGTTTTTGATTGGGCAATGGTATCCATCCGTTGCTTCCACTACGGGATTAGACTTCCTTAAGATAGGTGTGGGAGCCCGCCCCCTTGCCATGGGTGAAGCCTATGTAGCGCTGGCTGATGATATTAATGCAATTTACTGGAATCCAGCCGGCCTTGCACAATTAGAGCAACCGGAAGTCGGCTTTACGTATAACAGGTGGTTCGAAGATATCGGGTACCATTTTTTTGGTTATAGCCATCCCATTGACGACTCAGTTCTTGCTTTCAGTATATACTATTTAGGAGGGGGAGATATCGATGGTAGCGACGACGGAGGTATACCCACTGGTAATGTTAGCGCGTACGATCTCGCTTTGGCTTTTTCTTATAGTAGAAAATTAATTAAAGGGCTGTCAGGGGGAGCGAATTTTAAGTTTATAAAGGAGAAACTGGCTGATGAGGTCGCCAATGCCCTTGCCTTCGACCTGGGCGCCCTTTACAAAACCGGAGTGGACAATTTAGATGTGGGCTTCAATATCCAGAATATCGGGACAAGAATAAAATTCATTAGAGAATCTGCGAGTTTGCCTTTGAATTTCAGGGTTGGACTGGCTTACAAATTGTTTCCCACCAATCCACTGATTTTGACTTTAGACTTTAATAAATTGAACAATGAGACTATCTATCTTGGTTTAGGTGCTGAATGCTGGATTACAGACTATGCTGCTGTGAGAATTGGAGGCAAATTTGACCCCGACGTAAAAGATAAGGTGAGATTTGGCTTGGGTTTAAAGCGGAAGAATTTACGGTTGGATTACGCTTATACACCGCACAAGATTTTGGGTGACACGCATCAGTTTAGCGTTGGTCTCTATTTCGGGAAACCGGAAGTGGGGCGGGAAAAAGAGAAGGTTATGATTGAAAAAGAAGAAGAGGCAAGGATTGCTTCTGTAATAGCCACCCTTCACGAAGAGGGAATGGCGTACCTGGAGGAGAAACGGTATATCCGGGCAATTGGAAAGTTCAGTGAAATTCTATTGTTAGATCCTGAAGATAAGCAGGCAATAAGTATGATGAAAGAAGCAAATCGTCTTCTTCTTAAGGAACGTTGATTGAGAGGTGGGAGAAAATGAATAACGCAAACATTCTTATCGTAGACGGTAGAATCGATCTTATGGAGCCGCTTAAGGAAATTTTTGAGAGGAAGGGTTATAATGTGACTATGGTAGAGGAGGAAGATAGGGCAGTCTGGCTTTTGAAGAGGAAAAATTTCGATGTCTTGCTTACGCCTCGGCAAATACCCGGACAAAGGGGCGCGTGGGATTTTGAGGCAATGAAGAGACTCTACCCGTCGATGGCAGTAGTAATAGTGAATTCTACGGGTGAGAAGAAAGAGATGTTTGAGATGGGAGAATCAAAAATAGAAGCGGTGGTGGATAAACCTTTCAACGTGCAGAAGCTCGTGGATACCATTGAGTTCATACTTGAGGCCCCTTCCGTGTTGATAGTTAACCATAGGGTACGAGATTGGGAGGCTTTGAGGGACATGTTGGGAGAAAGAAGGTGCCGGGCTTTAGTCGCTGAGAACAGAGACGAAACCATTGACATGGTGCGGGAAAATAATTTTGACGTCATACTTCTGGATGTGGGGGTGGCAGAAGGAGATAGTATAGAAATCCTAGAGACAGTCAAAAAGATTAAACCAGGTATAGAAGTAATAATGATGATTGACTATGCTTCAGTGAGCCTTGTAGGAGATTTTTTAAAGAGGGGAGCTTATACCTGTTTATATAAGCCTTTCCTGGACATAGAAAAATTAGTTAAAGTGATAAAAGAAGTACAAAGCCAAAAAAAGACATATCCCACCCTAACACACATGGAATCTCTCCGCAGTTGATCCCTGAAGAGATCACTGAGAAAACCTTTCACATTTGCCGGGACGCGAAAGACACGTTAGAGCATAGTTATAGCTGGTAAGATTAAAATGGATTATGAAGGAGAATCTCAATGAAAGGAAGAGGAATAAAACTTACAGGTGGCATCTTACTATTTGTTTCACTTATTGTTTCAATTAGTGTTCAGCCCGCCCATATGCAAAGTTTGCAGACGCAAGGGGAAAAATATTATTTTGAACAAGGTCTCAAGTATTACAGGACGGAAGAGTATGAGCTTGCCCTGGAAAATTTCCTCCTGGCTCTGGAGTTGAATCCAAAAAATAAATTAGCTCTGGAATACGTCAATACGATAGGAAATGAACTGAAGAAAAAAGAAGAGCAGCAACTTCTCGCCCAGGCCATTAAGGATTATGATGAACGGAATTACGAAGCTGCTATCAGCAAGCTTGTGCAGGTTCTGGATTTGAATCCAAGAAATCGGCAAGCAATAGATTATATACAGGAGATTAGGAGAGAAACAAATCGGATTGAGGAGGGAAAGACTGGGGTTATAGCTGAGGGGGAAAAGCCAGAAGCAGAAAAACCAATAAGCCCTGATATATCCAAGATGGCTGAGGATATTGAAATAATCAAAAGAGAAATTGTTAGAAAGAAAGTTGGAGAACCGGAGGAACCGCCTCCCGTGATTGCTGAAAGGGGATTTCCTCCCGTGATTGTTAAAAAAGAGTTACCCCCGGTGATTTCTGAAAAGCGGACTTCGATTATTATGGGCAAACATATTGCCCTGTTTTTCCTCTTTGCTGGCGCGCTTGTTGGTGCGTTCTTTGCATATAAGACGAGGATGTCGAAAAAGCGGGAATCGTCAGATAGGAACCTGAAGCTACTGGAAAATCTTAGCAAGACCGCCACTACTGCCGAGCATAAGGGAGAAATTATGGACACTATTCTTAAGGCTTTCATGAGTACAGTGGAGGCAAAGTCAGGGGCATTATTAACTGTTGAAGATAAAACAGGAGATTTGATTTTAGGAACTGGGGTAGATGTTAAGCCCGGCCTCCCCGGGGACTTCGGGTTTAATAAAGACAGCCCTATTTTTGCGGAAATAGCGAGAATTACAAATCCTATCTGTGGCGACGAGATTCTGCAAGATTCTACGTATGAGAATTTATTACTGTTCAAGGAGAAGCCAGCCAAGCCCTCTTCTTTGTTAGTTGTTCCATTAACTTACAAAAATCGGAATGTAGGAATAGTTCTTTTAAGTTCTAAAAGGTCCAGAAGAAATTATTTACGAGAATACCGGGGGATAGTAGAAACGCTTGCCAACCAGGCTGCAATAATTGTTTCCAATATCACTTATGGTCGTCAAATAATTGTAGATGGTTTGACCGGCCTTTATGTACAGTGGTTCTTTTATCAATGTCTGGAGAAAGAGATCTCCCGAGCTGAGAGGCAAAATTTATCTTTGGCTCTTCTAATGTTGGATCTGGACCATTTTAAGCAGTTCAATGATACTTACGGGCATCCCATGGGCGATAAAGCTTTAGTGAAAGTTGCTGAGATTCTTAGAAAAGACCTTCGCGACATCGATACAGTTGCTCGGTATGGTGGGGAGGAATTCGCCATAATTTTGCCCGGAGTAGATGAAAAATTAGCTCTCAGGACGTCTGAAAGGATCAGGAAAGGTCTGGAAGATTATCGCTTTAAAGTAGTTAATGGTAAGTTCCGACTGACTCTGAGTATCGGGATTTCTCTTTATGAAAAGGGCGTAGGTGCTGAGGAGATGGTGACAAGGGCAGACAAGGCTCTGTACTGGGTTAAACAGCACGGCAGGAATCAAGTTAAGTCCTGGACAAGTCTTTTGCGGGGATAATCGCAAGATAAAAACAGACTGGTAGATCTAAATTGACCACCGGGGCTCTCCCCTGGTGGTTTTTTATTGATATTGACAAACATAATTAAATCTGGTATAAATAAAACGTTAATTGCTATTTTATTTTTAATTCAGCCTATAAACGGAGAGGTACCCAAGTGGCTGAAGGGGCGGGTTTGCTAAACCTGTAGTCCCGAGATTTCGGGAGCGTGAGTTCGAATCTCACCCTCTCCGTTTGATTCACAGGAGAGATTCGAAGCCCGCGAACGCCGACCTATGGGAGGAAAAGCCCTGGAAGGGTGGAAGTGAGCGGGCAGCCACAGGAGCGAGGGAGAAAGGGGAGAGCGACGAGGAGAATCTCACCCTCTCCGTTGATTCACAGGAGGGGTCGCTGGAGCGACGAATAAGGAGCTCCGGGTAGCGACGGGCGCGAGACGGTGAGCGCCCCGGGGTCCGAAGGACCGAAGCCCGCGAACGCCGACCGGAAAAAGGGGTCAGAGTCATTTTTCAAAGATTAGTTGTCGGGGGATATCCTCAATAAGGTTTGAAACAAAAGGGAACGAGAAAATCACTCTGACCCCTTTTTTAAAAAAAACACTTGACAAAATGGAGGAATTTAGGTAACATTATAAATTTAGGAAGTCAATTTATAATAGGTCGAAGACAGTAGGCGTCCGCTTTTGCGGATTAAATCTTGCCTACCGAGATCAGATAAGTGCAAAAATAAAACTTCTCTGTCTGGGGAAGTTTTTTTATCGCCTGAAAAGGCGAATTTTTTCTCTTAATTTTTGCAGTTTGGGGGTAAGAATGGCGCGGAAAGATAAGGAAGTTTTTGTCAACGAACTTACTGATAGGTTAAGGGCTAATAATAATTTTATCTTGACTGATTATAAAGGACTAAATGTGGAAGAAATGACTGATCTGAGAAACAAGATGCACAAATTAGGTTGCGAGTTCAAGGTGGTAAAGAATACTCTGGCTCGCCTGGCTATGAAGAATCTCAATTTGGAGAACTTAATAGAGTACCTTCGGGGACCGACTGCCATTGCCGTTGAAAAAACCGATATTATCGCTGCCACAAAAACTCTTGTAGATTTTTCTCGCCAACACGAGAATTTGAAAATTAAAGGAGGTTTTTTAGAAGGTCACGTCATCCTTCCCCAGGAATTGGAATCTTTAGCTAAGTTACCTTCGAAAGAAGTGCTCCTTGCCAAATTATGTCTGACCCTTCAGGCACCTATTATCAGGTTTTCCGGGGTACTTCAGGGTTTAATTAGGAATTTAATTTTTCTCTTGGATGCGATTAGGAAGAAAAAGCCAGAAGTTGAATCTAAATAAGAAACCTTTGTGGAAGAGGTGACAGAGAGCGAAGCGAACGCAATTAGGGGAAACCTATTGAGGTTTCCTCTATTGTGCACAGGCTGATTCACATAAGGGGGAATAAGAGATGACAACTGCGAAGAAAAGTAAAGACGAGATTATCCAGACAATTGAAAAAATGAGCGTGCTCGAATTGTCTGAGCTGGTAAAGGCTCTGGAAGAGAAGTTCGGAGTTAGTGCTGCCTCTTTAGCTCCAGTGGGGGTAGCAGCAGGAGCTCCAGCAGAAGCGGCTAAGGCTGAAGAGAAGACGGAATTTAGTGTTATTTTGACAAAAGTCGGTGACAAAAAGATTCAGGTAATAAAGGTCGTGCGTGAGCTTACTGGTTTAGGACTGAAAGAGGCAAAAGACCTGGTAGATAGTCCACCCAAGCCGTTAAAGGAAGGAATAGAAAAGAATGCGGCAGAAGAAATCAAAAATAAACTAAAAGAAGTGGGAGCAGAAGTAGAAATTAAATAAAAATCTTGAAATTACAAAATCAGGAGGTGTCTGATTTGGCGAAGAAAATAGATTTCGCACGGATTCCTTCAATTATGGGTATTCCTAATCTCATTGAGGTGCAGAAAGCTTCCTTTGAAGAATTCTTACAGAAGGACGTCCCGCCAGAAAAGAGGAAGAGGCAGGGTCTCCAGGCGGCTTTTGAGGATATCTTTCCTATTGAGAATGTCGACCAAACGCTAGGCCTGAGCTTTGTGGAGTATATTCTGGAAGAACCTAAGTACGATAAGATAGAAGCGGTAAATAAAGATATAACATATTATAGGCCATTAAAGATAATAGTGAAGTTGGAGATCAAGAAAGGAACTCGGAAAAAGCCAATCTTTAAGGAACAATCCGTGTACCTATGCAATCTTCCCTGTATGACTGATACCGGAACTTTCATTATTAATGGTGCCGAGCGTGTGGTAGTCAATCAATTGCACCGCTCGCCGGGAGTCATCTTTGAAGAAGACCAGGAACCGGGGACCAAAAAGATAAAGATATCATCTTATGGTAAAAGGCTATATGTGGCCAGTATTATACCCTATCGGGGAGCTTGGGTAGAGTTCGAATTCGACAACAATAACGCACTTTTTGTTAAAATCGATAAGAAGAGAAAACTTGCGGCGAGTGTGCTGTTGAAGGCATTGGGTTTGAAAACCAATCAGGATATTTTACACACGTTTTATAACACGGAGACGATTAATTTTAAAACCGACACCGCGCAGAATACGCAAAAAGTTATTTCTGCCTTATCAGGCAAGATCCTTGCGTCCGACGTAATTGACAAAAAGACGGGAGAGATAATAGCAGAGGCCAACGAACAGATTACTGCGGAATCAGCAAAGAGAATAATCAAGGCAGAAGTTGGCAAGGTTGAAGTAGTGAAATTTGATCCTAGTATTAACGATATAACTATTCATGAGACCTTAAAAAAGGACAGAATTAAATCGCAGGCACAAGCAATACTGGACATATTTCGCAGATTGCGGGCACAAGAATATATTACGGAAGAGTCGGCGGTAGCGTTCTTTGATACGTTGTTGTTCAGGACCAAGAAGTACGATTTATCTAAAGTTGGGCGCTATAAAATAAATAGAAAATTATCTGTTGTATTGGAGAAGATGAGGTCTGAATTACCCCCTCCACTGCAGGAGGCTATTTGTCGCAGCGATTACTATTTTGGAAATAAGGACAGTAGTAAATTGGAAATTCCTACAGAGACAAAACGAACACTATGTCTGCAGGACATTTTAGCCACAATTAAGTACCTTATTGATTTAAATAATGGAACGGGGGGAGAAATCGACGATATTGATCACCTGGGGAATCGTCGTGTGCGATCGGTAGGTGAGCTTTTGGAAAATCAGATAAGAATTGGACTTTCTCATATGGCTCGTCTGGTTAGGGAAAGAATGAATATGCAGAGTAGTGAAACAATAAGTGCTCGGGATATAATTAATACTGCTCCAGTGGTGGGTGTTATTCGGAAATTTTTTGGGACCAGTCAACTATCTCAATTTATGGACCAGACAAATCCTCTGGCTGAACTCACTCACAAGAGAAGACTCTCTGCCCTGGGACCCGGGGGGTTGAATCGCAAAAGGGCTGGTTTTGAAGTGCGGGATGTTCACCATTCCCATTACGGTCGGATTTGTCCCATTGAGACTCCGGAAGGTCCCAACATAGGTTTGATTACCAGTCTATCACTTTACGCGCAGATTAATAGGTACGGACTTATTGAGACACCTTACCGTAAAGTAGTTAAAGGAAGAGTTACTGATGAGATTGAATATCTCACTGCTGACCGAGAGGATGAGTATGTAATTGCTCAGGCAAATACTCCCATAAATGAGGAAGGCAAATTTAAAGAAGACTTGGTAGCCACCCGTAGCCGGGGAGATTTTGCTCTGGTTTCGCCAAAAGAGATAGATTTTATGGACATCTCACCAAAACAGCTTGTGGGTGCCTCGGCTGGGTTAATTCCGTTTTTGGAACACGACGATGCTAATCGCGCCTTGATGGGTTCTAATATGCAAAGGCAGGCGGTTCCTCTTCTTACTTGTGAGGAGCCACTGGTGGCCACGGGCATTGAGGAAGCTGTAGCCCGGGATTCGGGAGTGGTGGTGACTGCCCTGCGGGCTGGTCGGGTGGAGAGCGTGAGAGCGGATCAAATTATAGTCTGGTGTGGGGAAGATGACAAAAATAAGGATAATCCTATAGATATTTACTATTTGAAAAAGTATAAGCGGAGTAATCAAGATACATGTGTGAATCAGATTCCCACGGTTAAGGTAGGCGACAATGTCAGGAAAGGTGAAGTAATTGCTGATGGCCCAGCTACCTGTCAGGGAGGGCTTGCTTTGGGCAGAAATGTTCTGGTGGCCTTTATGTCCTGGGGCGGATACAATTTTGAAGATGCAATATTGGTTAGCGAAAGACTGGTCAGGGATGATGTTTTTACTTCAGTCCATATTCAAGAATTTGAAGTTGACGCTCGTGATTTAACCATAGGATCGGAAGAGATAACCCGGGATATTCCCAATGTGGGAGAAGAAGCTCTGAAGAATCTGAACGAGAACGGTATAGTGTATGTTGGAGCTTATGTCTATCCCGGAGATATCCTTGTGGGGAAGGTTACTCCCAAGGGTGAGACGAGGGCTACTCCCGAGGAGAGGTTACTAAGGGTGATTTTTGGAAAGAAAGCTGAGGAAGTTCAAGATGCTTCGCTGAGGGTCCCTCCCGGGATAGAGGGCAAGGTCTTGGATGTCCAGGTGTTCACACGTAAGGGGAAAATTTCCCAAGAGCGAGAGCTAAAGATTTCCAAAGAGGCCGATCAGAAATATAGCAAACTGATTTCTGATTTGAGGCAAAAAAGAAAGAAGGTACTTGCCCATCAGAAAAAGTTGACTAAAGAAGAGAAAGAAAAAATCGATAAATTGACCGAATTTCAAATAGAAGAGCTGAAGAGAAATAAGAAGAAAGTGCAGGAGAACTTACGTCAAGGGGATGACCTACCAGTTACAGTTAACAAAGTTGTGAAGGTTTTCATAGTAAGTAAGAGGAAGGTCTCCGCAGGAGATAAGTTGGCGGGTAGGCATGGTAATAAGGGCGTTGTTGCCCGCATATTACCTGTTGAGGATATGCCCTATTTGCCTGACGGGATTCCCGTGGATATAGTGTTGAATCCTTTGTCCATTCCTTCGCGTATGAATGTGGGACAGCTCCTGGAGGCAGAATTGGGCTGGGCTGCCCGGGAGTTGGGCGTGCAGATGATTTCACCCGTTTTCGATGGAGCAAAAGAAAGAGAAATAAGAGCGAAGTTAAGGCAAGCAGGACTTCCTGAGGACGGGAAAATTACCCTGTATGACGGCCTGACAGGCGAGCCTATGGAAGAGAAAGTTACAGTAGGATGTATGTATATCATGAAACTGGCACATCTGGTAGAGGATAAAATTCATGCTCGTTCTATAGGTCCCTACTCACTGATTACCCGACAGCCTCTGGGTGGGAAAGCACAGTTTGGTGGCCAGAGGTTTGGGGAGATGGAAGTCTGGGCAATAGAAGGATATGGTGCAGCTTATACTTTAAGGGAATTTTTGACCGTAAAAAGCGATGATGTCACCGGTCGCACCAAAATGTATGAAGCGATTGTGAAAGGAGAGCCGATAGAGGCAGGAGGGGTGCCCGAGTCGTTCAAAGTATTGGTAAAGGAGCTTCAAGCCCTGGGTCTGAGTGTGGAACTCCAAAAATAAGAACAAATCACTAATTTCTTAATTTTAGAGGTGAGGCAAATTGGTTAAGAAAGCGAGAATAAAAAAGATTAGAGAAAGATTGGACTACACTGATTTCAAATCCATTCGCTTACGTTTAGCTTCTCCGGAACAGATAAGAGGATGGTCTTATGGCGAAGTTAAAAAGCCAGAAACGATCAACTACCGTACTTTCAAACCAGAATGGGATGGTCTATTTTGTGAGAGAATTTTTGGGCCAGTTAAGGATTATGAATGTAGTTGTGGCAAATATAAATGGTCCAAGCATAAGGGAATTATCTGCGATCGTTGTGGAGTTGAAGTTACAGAGTCTAACGTAAGAAGGGAAAGAATGGGTCACATAGAATTGGCAGTGCCAGTTGCGCATATCTGGCTTTTGAGAAAGCCTCCTTCTCGAATTGGGATGCTTTTGAATATGAAGCTGGGGGATTTGGAAAGAATTATCTATTATGCTGCTTACGTGGTAGTTGATCCGGGGAAAGCGCAAGGCTTATTTAAAAGGCAGCTTCTCTCACAGGAAGAATATGAGAGGTACAAAACAGAATATAGCGAGAAGGCGTTTAAGGCAGAGATAGGAGCATCGGCAGTAAAGACTTTGCTTAAAGAAGTGGATTTGGTGAAAATGGCTCAGGATTTGAGATCAAAAATAAAGGAGGAGATGGCCCAAACCACAAGGACAAGGATGGTGAAACAGCTCAGGATAGTCGATGGGTTTATTAAATCAGGAAATAAACCCGAATGGATGGTCCTTGACTGTATTCCCGTGATTCCTCCCGAACTTAGACCATTAGTTCCTCTGGAAGGAGGAAGGTTTGCTTCTTCCGATTTGAACGATTTATACAGGAGAATAATTAATCGCAATAATAGGTTAAGACATATTGAAAATCTGAAAGCCCCGGCAGTAATGATACATTCTGAGAAGCGCTTGCTGCAAGAAGCCGTGGACGCTCTATTTGAAAATGGAGCGCGGGGTAAGACAGTTAATGGTCCCGGCAACCGGCCATTGAAATCTCTCTCGGATATTCTAAAAGGGAAACAGGGGCGCTTCCGCCAGAATTTACTTGGAAAGAGAGTAGATTATTCTGGACGTTCTGTTATTGTCGTTGGTCCCCACCTGAAAATACACCAGTGTGGTCTGCCCAAAGAGATGGCCCTGGAATTATTCAAACCCTTTATATTAAATGAGTTAATCACTCAGGGACACATGACCACTTTGAAGAGCGCTAAGAAAGAACTGGAAAAGCGGACTCCGGTTGTTTTCGATATTCTGGAAAGGGTAATTAGTGACCATCCTGTTCTACTTAATAGAGCTCCCACCCTCCACCGGTTAGGAATTCAGGCTTTTCAACCAGTTTTGGTAGAAGGCAAAGCAATCCAATTACATCCTTTGGTTTGTGCAGCATTCAATGCAGATTTTGACGGTGACCAGATGGCAGTGCACGTGCCCTTATCTGCTGAAGCTTGCATGGAAGCAAAGGTACTAATGTCTGCGGCAAATAATATCCTTTCTCCCGCTAATGGACAATCTATTGTAACGCCAACACAGGATATAGTCTTGGGGTGCTGTTATTTGACCAAAGAGAAGAAAGGAGTAAAAGGAGAAGGACAAATTTTTGCCAGTGTGGATGAAGTTGCCGTAGCTCATGAAGAAGGGGAAGTAGATCTTCATGCCCGGATAAAGGTGAGAGGAATCAATAAGATTAAAGAACGAGACGATTGGGGGAGAGAAGATTTCACTAACCCCGACAGGTGGAAAGATTATACAACTGTGGGCAGAATTCTATTCAACCAGGTTCTCCCTGAGGAACTTCGCTTTGTCAATACAGTAATCGATAAGAAAATCCTGGCAGATTTAATTCAGAAGTGTTTCCACCAACTGGGCAATTACAGGACATTGGCTTTGCTTGACGAAGTAAAAGCATTAGGTTTTAGATATATTACCAAATCCGGAATTACCATCTCCATCGACGATCTGAGAACCCCTCGCATAAAGGAACAGTTATTGGAATCAGCCAGGTCTCAGGTAAAGAAGATTGAATCAAATTATAGACAGGGTTTGATTACCGAGGCGGAGAGGTATAATAATATTATCGATATCTGGACCAGCGTGACTAATAAAATAGCGGATACTATGTTTATGGAGTTAAAAAACCAGGGGCTAGAGGTGGCTAAGAAAGGGAATCCTAAGTTTAATTCCGTATACCTTATGGCTGAATCCGGAGCACGTGGCTCCGTTCAGCAGATTAGACAACTTGCCGGTATGCGCGGCTTAATGGCCAGGCCGGAAAAGAGAGTGACTGGTAAAGTAGGAGAAATCATAGAATCTCCGATTGAATCTAACTTCAGGGAAGGACTGACGGTTCTGGAATACTTCATATCCACACACGGGGGACGCAAGGGCTTAGCCGATACAGCCCTGAAAACTGCGGATGCTGGATACCTTACCAGGAGACTCATTGATGTTGCCCATAATGTTGTAATCGGCGAGGAAGATTGTGGCACAATGAATGGTGTGCGCGTGAGTGAATTAAAAGAGGGCGATGAGCTTATCGAATCTTTAAGTGAGCGGATTGTAGGGCGGATAAGCATTGATAGGGTCGCTCATCCTTTAACTGACGAGGTCATTGTAGAAGCGGGAGAAATAATCGCTCCTGATATAGCTAAGAAGGTCCAGGAATCCGACATCGAACGGATTAGAATCCGTTCCGTGTTAACCTGTGAGTCCACAAAGGGCATTTGCTCTAAGTGCTACGGTATAGATTTGAGTACAGGAAAGCTGGCTGAAATTGGCTTGGCTGTAGGCATCGTGGCAGCACAATCTATCGGCGAACCCGGGACGCAGCTTACTCTTAGAACCTTTCATATCGGAGGGACTGCTACAGGACCCGTTAAGAAGTCATCGATTGTAGCTAAGGATGATGGAATGGTCAAGTACCATAACATCCGCACGATAAAGAATAAACAGGAACAACTTATTGTGGTTAGTCGTAACGGTGAGATAAGTGTCAAATCTTCAAAGAGGCAAAGTAAAGAACAATACCAATCGATTCCTTACGGTGCGCGGTTGAAAGTTAAAGAGAATAAGAAAGTTAAAAAGGGGGAGCTTTTGGTAGAGTGGGATCCCTATTCCATGCCGATTATTTCCGAGGTTCCCGGCAAGATTAGATTGGAAGATATTATTGATGGCGTAAGCCTGCACGAGGAGATAAACCGAAACAC
>CAYOFG010000010.1:0-56305 GCA_964403285.1 uncultured Clostridia bacterium
ATTACTCCCGCCACAGCTATACCAAGCAGTAGGCTAACTCGCTGAGGAAAAATTAAACTCCAAATTTTTCGCATAAATTTTTTGAAATAATTGTTCAATATATTCCCTTGCTGTAGCAGCAAAGCACTGTCATTGCGAGAAGCGGAAGCGAATTGACACAAATTGTCATTGCGAACGAAGTGAAGCAATCTGACACGCAGTGTCATTCCGAGCGAAAGCGAAGGAATCTCGTTTTATTGTAGAGATTGCCACGCCCCTTCGGGGCTCGCAACGACTTCGTCGGGTTGCCACGGGCTTCGCCCTCGCAACGACCCTTCAGGTCGATTGCCACGCTCCTTTCAGTCGCTCGCAATGACATAACTAAAAAATTCTCATTTCATTATACTTCGAACAATTGGCAGTCACCTGTTTTAAAAGCTGTAGCTAAGCCTGGTGACAAATCCGTGACCCTCGTAGTTATTTGAAGAGTCCTCATCATCCTTATAAGCATCGAACTCATAGCCAAAAGTTAAAGTCAGCCCCGTTCTAAAACTGTAACTGAATTCGAGACTCGCATCTGTAGTAACATTATCTGTCGGAGTTGTTACATCGTTACTCTTTGCCACAACCACGGTTCCCCATGTAGAGACTGTAAACCTCTGCGGTATAACCCCCCAGTTCATACTAAGACTATAAGATTGAGATTTATCTATCGATTCGTCATCCAAGTCCTTTGTCCGAGTAAGAGTAATACCGGAAGTGATTGATAGTGCCTGGGTCAGTTCACTCGTCAAACTGAAGCTTCCCGTGAGAGTAGAGAGGTCATTGGAAGAATCAGTCTTGTCGCGGAAATCGGACAATTGACCGCTCGAGGAGAGACTGAGCCTTTCCAGGCTATGGGAGAGCCCTAAAGAGAAAGTCTGAGTATTATTTTCCAGTGCCGAACGGGGCTTGCCCAGCATCTGGTTCAAAGAGTAACCTATGCTTAGATCTGGCAATTTACCCATATCGAAATCTATGGCTCCTGTGAGAATCGACTGTGTGGAAGTGACCTCCGACGGGTCTTTAGCGAGATTATCTCTATACTCGTTAAACCCTAAAGAAAGACTGGTAAAACCTAAACCCTGGTAACCTGTAAGAAGTTCATAACCAGCTCTATCATTGGTAACCTCAGGACTGGCTAATGAAAAAAAGTCAGGCTCAATCCTTTCATAACTTGCCTCAAAGGAGAATTTTTCCCTCTCTAATGATGATTCAAACTTAAAACCATAATCCTTAACTTTCTCTTTCGGATAGTTCTTCGTGTCCTCCCAGTAATTACTGTAAGCATAGTCACCATTCAATTCTATTCCGCCACCCGATTCCCAATTAATACCCATTCCCCATACCCCATTCGTAACCGGAGTCAAACTGGGTCCCCACTCGTCTTTGTCCTCATCCAGGGATTTTTCATTATCGTCACTGAAAACATAAGAAGTATTAATAGTAAAATTTTTCGGTAATTCCACTTTCTCCTGTAGACCGTATACATAGCGAGAGAAAGTGCCATCTGTTGAGGTCGAGCCCTCAACTGCCTCTTCTGAACGGGCAATGACCAGACCGGTGGAGAACTTCCCCTCAGTAACTATCGCCCCTCCCAACGCACCCAGTCCGTATAGAGTGAGGGAAGAGAAACCGGGCATAATATCTCCTGCTGATAAGGTAAAAAGAGGACTATAATAGTTGAACAGGATTGTATCCAAGTCGAACTTATCACTAACGGTATGGTATGTGTAAACATTTAACGAAAAGGTCCGATCAAAGAATCGACCAATTAAATTCAGGCTGGTATTACCTGTATAATTTTCCCACTGTTCACGAGAACTGTTCTCATAAGAGGTAATAAAATTTCCCCCAATTTTGAATGGCAAGACCGCCTCGGGAGCTACGGTAATGGGCATAACGCTAAAATCGTAATAATCGCTGGAGAAGATGGTCTCTTTCAAATAGGTGAGAAAAATTTTCCAATAGTAGGTTCCAGAATAGTTACCTGGGACCTGAAAGGGAATGTAAAGGGAAAGGGTTCTCCCAGCCTCAACCTCCACCCTGCCCTTTACGGAGTCAGTCTTTGTCAGATAGTTCTTCTGGGCATCATAGATTTCGGCTCGCAAGGAGTATTCCTCTGCTATCCATTTTTCTGTCCCTGTATTTATCAGGATTACTTGAAAAGTCAGTTTTTCTCCTGCTTTAACCGGGTGGGGCGAAGGAATTGCTAACTGAGCCTTCCCCACAAAAGAACCGGAGGCGCGGGAAGTCAAAAGGGATAAAAAAATAGGAAAACATAGAGAAAAGATATGAAAGTGAAAAAGCGAATTGTAACGCTTCAATTTTATTTGTCGTTAAATATCCTTGCCTGGTGGCAACAGTAAATTCTATGTGAGAATAACACTGTGTTATTCTCTATTTTTGTTTTAAATTAACATATTTTATAGATAATGTCAATTAAAAAACCCCTGTATTTATCGAATACAAGGGCTATTTTTCAATAATGGAGTAGCGAAGCAAAGCTTCGCGTTTATAACGCGATAAAAAAAGTACCTGTCCCCTTTTTTATTTGAATTTCAATCTCAGGGTCTTCTCTCCCTCCTCGTCCCTGATCTTCAGAATCAAATCTTTCTCCTTTGCTGGAACTATATTGATATCAGCAATTGCCGAATCAAGGTCAGGATATGTGGCCGAAACAGTCAATTTCTCAGAACGGGAATCTTTCAACATAACCTCTGCCCAGCCACTTTTCAATACCACTCTTGCCGGAAAGGTCCCCCAACTGCTCCCCCTGTCAGGAGAGAACTGGACTGTCCCTGATGCAGAGTTCAGAAGAATCTCCTCTGCAAAGTCTAAATTTCGCTCGCCATTGCCATCTACAGCTTCAATAGTGAGCCAGAAGGGAAGACTCGCCACCTGTGGGGAAGATTCCAATTTTATCTTTAAACTCCCTTTTATCTCCACTTCCTCCTGCCACCCGGGTTCAAGTTCAAGGTCGACTTTCTCTGGTGGCTGGGGGGCCTGGTTCGGCTGCACCACCGTCTTCTTCGCCTCAGTCAGGGTAACACTTCCCATCTCATTCCACACCTCCACAATTCCTTTATGTACCAGAACAGTAGTAAGTCCGCTCTTCCTTACATTGGTATTAAATTCCGTTCCTCTAACAGCAGCCACTGCTACCGGCGTATGCATCTCAAATTTAACTCCCTCTATCATAATCTTTGAGAAAATCTCACCGATAAGGAGGTCAATAGCATTCTTCATTTCCCTCTCTTCTGTTATCTGGATAGCAAATGTAGAATTCTCATTAATCTTCAATTCTATACCATTGGCAAAAGTAATTGCCGCTTTAGAATTTGCACCTGTTTTCAACTGGTCGCCCTCGTAGAGGAACATCCCTTTTCTTGCCTCTGCCCACTTCTCTGTTTTATAAGGAAGGACTTCTAATCTCCCGGAGATAGAAGTGACAATAGCCGCCACATTTGTCTTCTCCTGGGCCCAGCAAGTGGGAGAAAAAATAGACAGAGATACCATTAGTATGACGAATCCAAAAAATACTTTTCTACTTTTCCACCCGTTCACTTTTTTCACCCCGCTTACTTGGTCGGGCACTCTTTGTAGCGGCAAAGCGTAAGCTTTGCCTTCCCTTAGCAGAGCTATCGCTCTGCAGCTACATTTATCACTATTTCACCACTTCTATTTCCACACCAACAACCTTCGCCTTTCCCTGTTCCAGCTTCTCCAACTCTTGGTTAATATCTCCCTGAGGAATAAGCGTTACTTCGCTGGGCGTGTAACCCTCCAGCTCCTTTAAAATCTCTGAATCCGTTATGAATGTCTTGATAATTTTCCATACTTCCCAGAGTTCATAGTGTCTGGGCTCCAGGGCTAAAGTGAAGGCCTTAGTAAGCATATTATTTCTTATATTGTCATCGGGAAAATCTATTGCCGCACTGACAGTGACCATCTTTTCTTTAACCGCTCCACCGAGAAAGGTCAGAGTCTCTTCCTTGCCGATGTTGATAAAACCTAATAACTGGTAGGGGATAACCGGCACGCCGTTTATATAGAGATTAACCCGAGTATTGGAAATCGCCATCCCTCCTTGATTCTTCACTAAAACATTAAATTTTAACTCGCTTGCTGTACTATCCTCATCCAGGATAATGTCGGTCACGGCTAAATCTTTTGTACTGGCAGAAGGAGCCGTCTCTTTGAGAGTAAAGGAGAAAGGAATAGGCGTTTTTGCCACCACATTTCCTTGACTATCCAGTCCCTCTACCTTCCACCAATACACAACGCCTCCTGCCAGTTTCTGGCGCGGGTCTTGAGGGCTGGTAGGATACTGTAAGTAGGTTGCAGGCGGATCGGGATATTCACCTTTCCCCGTCTGGAAGAGGCAATTATAGAAACCTTTATCATCGTCAACATAGACCCTGTACTTTGTAGCGCCAGAAGAGACCCACCTGAAAGTCAAAGGTTTATCAATCAAGTCCTTAGCCCCATTTGCAGGATATGAGAGGGTAAGTGAAGGCGAATAAACATAAAAGTCCATCGCTTTAGTGGCAATGCCCGTGACACCAGCATATTCCACATTTACCACTGCCGTATAGGTATATTTACCAGAACCTTCATAAAAATCGCCAATAGGTATATTCTTTATACTGGACTTTTCTGTGCCTACATCCACCTTCCCCACTCCAATATTACCTATGTGAGTAAATACTGTTTTACCGCTCGGTCCACGTACATAAAAGTAGAACCATATCACCTTCGCATTTTCATAAGCGTTATAACAGGTGATAGAAAAGCCAATCTTCTCACTTGAGGAGTAATTGGGAGGGATTCGCTCCCTGCCAGCAGAATCTAAAATTTTTATCTCTGTAATCTTTATGCTTCCACTCGTTGTTGTTTGTGGTTCTCCAGAGCAAGTCAGAACCAGAAGAAGCAGAATAGATAAACCAAAAGTTAAGATTTTTCTATTTGTCTTTTCCATTTCTTCACCTTATGACTGCCAGTCTTTTTACTACTTTTTTACTCTCATTGCTATCTTTATCTTTTACTTCCACAATGTAGATGTAGACGCCACTGGCAACTTCCTTTCCAGAATTGTTCTTACAATCCCACAAAAACTTGTAAATAGGTGCATCCGCTCCATCTATCTCGTTATCCTTAACTTTTTTCACCAGTTCACCGTTAATATTATAAATCTCAATCTCAGCCTCAGGGTCAGTATAGCCACAATAGTATCGTATGGTAGTTAAGCCACTTTTTGCCGGGTTGGGATAATTGAACACTGTCTCTCCAGGCATTATACCAAATACGAAGTTAACTTTCAAAGTCTCGCCTTCCTTCAAGTTTACCGTTCTGGGTTTACTATAAATAGTTCCATTATATGCCCGGGCAATGAATCTTCCGGGAAGAAGGTTCGGTATACTATAACTTCCATCCGCCCCTAAAGGAACCCGGGCAATAACCTTTCCCCTCTGCTCCAACTCCACAAAGGCAATGCCATTACCCGGGGATAACATCTTCTGGAGCCCTGAGCCACTAATTCTCTTTGATTTGAGAGAAGAAAGACCAGCGATATATTTATTTTCTACTCCATTAACTATTCCTACAACCTCTCCCAGAATATAATCTACTTCTAAAATGAACCACAACAGGTTGTTGGGAGCCTTGCTCTCTATAGAGACACTAGTCACAATATCATTAGCCGACCAGGTTGCCCGCACTTCATAGGAAGGCACGGATTGCAAGCCGGTCAACTCATAATATCCATTAAAAGTGATGTCGCTGGAGACCAATTTATTATCTTTCAGCGCCTCAACTTCTACACCAGTTATTCCTCTTATTGTTTCTGTTATTTCGTCTATTATGTTTATTAAATCAGTAAACCTTAAGACTATGCCAGAAATTGAGGGAGATGGAAACTGAGGCGCATTACCGATTACCCGTTGGGCATATATGTTGTAATCGCCGGCAGTTCCTCCCACCCAGGCAATAATCACTCCACCAGAATTATCGCTTACCATCTGGTGCTCACTTATAATTGATGCCTGGCAGACCTGAACCTGGGGATTAATCCACACCGGCTCACCATCTTGATTCCGCTCTGAAGCAAAAATTTTGTAACTATCTGTGAATAAATCCTTTTCTCTCCAGGTAATAATCCCTCCTCCCTGATTATCGCTTACCATCCGGGGAGCTACCTGGTCACCAATCCATCCAGCCATCAACTTCTCATCTCCAGATTGCAAGGAAGGTGTGTCAGTCCCTACTTTCACAGCATAAATATCCCAGTTTCCACTCCTCATATCTTCCCAGGCAATAATGGCCCCAATGGTTGCTCCTTGAAGGAGGTCATTAATGATAACTGGCTTGTATTGTGTATCTATTCCTTCACAGATAGGTATTCCATTATTAGTCCATACCTGCGCGCCACCAGAACTTATCCACTGGGCATAGATGTCTGAATTTGTAGTTCCATTACGGTAGTCCGTCCAGACGATAATTGCCCCTCCCATGCCATCAGCGACAACTTCAGGATTTTCCTGGTGACGAGATGCCACAGTCACAGTGTTCCCATTAACATCCCAACTAGGAGTGCCACTGAAAATATCTATCTGTTGTGCATAGATGTCATAATTATTATTATTACGATAGTCCTGCCAGGTTATAATTACATGGTCTTGGCCATCATTTATAATTTTGGGATATTCCTTAGGAGCTGTCCCATTACTTACTGCCACCTCTGTTCCCCACGGCATAGTCCCATCATCTTTTATCCTCTGTGCGTAAATCGAGTAGTTACCAGTGTAACTCTCCTCCCAGACAATAACAGCCCCTCCTTGCCCATCACTCACAATTTCTGGTAAGCATTGTCCATATCCCATCGCGTCCCTGAGTTTTACCTCACCTATCCATGGAGTAGCACCTGTACTACTTATCCTTACAGCATATATGGCTGGATAAATTCCCTGCCAATCTTCCCAGGCAATAATTGCCCCACCAGAACCATCGCCAACAACTACTGGGCTTGTTTGCCTCATTGTCGCAGTGCACACCGGCACACCGTATGTGGTCCATTGCGTCACCCCATTCTCATTTATCTTTTGCGCATAAATATCTGCGTCTCCTTTACGATAGTCCTCCCAGACAATAATTGCACCGCCAGAGCCATCGGGAACCATTCTGATATTTTGTTGGGTATTACTCGCTGTGCAGACTGGCTTAGCTGTGTCCCAGGCTATCCCGCCCTCGGCAAATGCTATTTCCCTGGAAGTAACCAGGAAGGCAAAAAAGACCAAAATTGGAATTAAAGCGATTCTTTTCATCTTTTCCATCCACCATTTGGAGTAGCACCGCTTGCGGTGCGTTATCGCGAAACAAGTTTCGCTACTCCAATCTACAACTTTATAGTCAGCGATATCCTATGCGTATTCCCTAAGTCGCCATAGGGAACCCAGACATAATCTACTGCCATCCTCTTCCAGACAAATCCTGCTCCTGCCGAAAGTCCCGACAAGGCATTTAAGTCCTCAATGGTATTGGTCTTGTATCCTACCCTTGCGGCAAGTGCAATATCTTTCATCTTCTGGTAAACGAACTCCACACCAAAATGTCCATTGGGAACATTATCTATGGGAGCGTTGACATCACAAGCTAAAGTGACCTCAGATTGGATCGACCTCAGGTCATAAGTCTTGGCTACACCTGCTTTTATATTGAGAGGCAACGGGTCACTCTCTCTAATAAATTTTATCTTCGGACCAATATTCTGCACTGCAAATCCTACTTGCAATTTATCTCTTGAAAATCTCCCTCTTTGTATCCGATGAGTAACTCGATAGAGTAGTCCTATATCTACTGCTCCACCCCACGCTGTTTCATTTTCTATTCTCTGGTGGATTAGTTTCGCATTGGCGCCAATAGAGATTGTTTTGCTGACTTTACGGGCATAGGCTCCTGCCACAGCAATATCGTATGCGGCAAAAGTTCCCTCAGGCTCCGTGGTCTCCGTGGTTCTCTGTTCAAGACCCGTGGTATACAGGGCCATGGCACTGATACCAAACCCTTGAGCTCCTTCTTCCGACCTGATAGGCTGCACATATCCCAAAAATTCATACCTTATGCCTTCCAGCCACTCGTTGTGCATAGCAGTAATCTCTCTCTCTTCCAGCTGGGCCAGTCCAGCGGGGTTCCAGTAAGTAGTATTGGCATCATCAGCCACAGCCACAAAGGCGCCTCCCATTGCCACAGGACGCGCGCCTGCCTCAATTTTCAAGAAAGTTGCCCCGGTTGTGCCTGCCTTCTCTTTGGAAAAGATCCCTGCCGAGCTTGTAGAAACAATTAAGAGAAGAGAAATAGCAAGGAGTAGGAATAAGCACATTACCTCGCTTTTCTTTTCCATTCTTCCTCCTTTTCAATATTAAGTATACTATAGGTATTGCAATATTTCAGTGATTAAAGTCACAATTTAATTGTGATTTTAGTCACAAAAATTTAGGGCGGACCTAAATTTACGCTTTTATTCGGGTATCCGCCCATTATTATACCACAAATATTAAAATCTGTCAGTAACCAAAGTCACAAATGTAGGGGTCGGATTTATCCGACCCACTCAGTAAAGCATTTTTTTCAATTCTTCTTTATCCGTTATCGTTACATAATGTTTTTCAATCTCGATGCAATTGGTCTTCCTGAAATCGTTCAATATCCTACTCACCACTTCCCTTGCGGTTCCCACCATTTCAGAAAGTTCCTGGTGGGTTAATTCCATATTGATTTTTATTCCTTTCTCTGTCTTAACACCATGCTTTTCAGCCAAATCGAGAAGCGCAATTACTAACCTTCCGGATACGTTCTGGAAGGTAAGTGACTCAATCTGCTTGTCAGCATCTCTCAAACGAGTGCATAGCGTCTCCATTATCCTGAATGCAATCTGGGGATTACTGGCAAGGCTCGCTGCAAAATCTCTCTTGTTAATTACTAACAACTCGGCATCCTCCACCGCCCTCACATTTGCCGAACGTATTTCCTTCTCCAGTATAGCCATCTCGCCCAAGAAATCCCCCTTTTGTAAAAGTGCCAGGGTCTTTATTCTGCCATCGGAAGACGTCCTGAAAACCTTTACCACTCCTGAAACCAGGATATACAAAGCATCTCCCACTTCACCTTCAGAAAATATGTCCTCATCTTTCCTGTACTTTTTCAAATTGGAAATCTCAGCAATTTTCTCCAGTTCCTTATCCGCAATCTTACTGAAGAGTGGTACCTTTTTCAAAATTGATTTTTTTTCCATTTTTTTCTCCAAGAATTATAGCAGAGCTTCGCTCTGCAGCTACATTCAATCATGCGTTCGATGAATCGAACCCCTGCAAAAAATATGTAGGGGCTCAATTTATTGAGCCCGTATTTGAGAACAGGCTGATTGCAGTTTTTATTGTGTTGCAGTGAATAGTAACCGTATCGTTAACTTCAAATGCATAACCGCCAGCCAGAACTATACAGAGCGGGATGTTTGCATCCTTTGCCCAGCCGATTACAAGCTCATCTCTCTTTTTCAATCCCTCCATTGTCAAAGAAAGCCCTCCAATCTGGTCTTTCTCATACGGGTCAGCGCCAGCTACAAAAAGAACCAGTTCTGGCTGAAAAGAATCTATAATTTTGGGAATATTCTCTTTCAGTTTTTCCAAATACTCCTCGTCACTCACGCCATCAGCCAGTCCTATGTCCAGGTCGCTGGGAGGCTTAATAGCAGGATAATTGTTCTCCTGATGAATAGAAAAGGTGAACACGCTTCTATCTTCTCGGAAAATATACGCTGTACCATTTCCCTGGTGGAGATCGCAATCAACAATCAGGGCTTTCACTATTTTCTCAGTTCTCTGAAGATATTTTATGCCACAGGCTATATCATTCAACACGCAGAATCCTTCTCCGTGGTCGGGAAAGGCGTGGTGGAATCCACCGCCAATATGTATTCCCAGTCCATTTTCAATTGCGTTCTTGCAAGCCTGGATTGTTCCACCAACGCAGAGAAGAGAAGCTTCAACGAGTTCCTCCGAGTAGGGAAGCTCCATTGTCAGTATCTCCATCATTGATAATTTTCCCCTTTTGAGTTTATTGAGATATTCCTCTGTATGGACTGATAAGACGTCTTTTTCATCAGGCATAGGTGGCGAAAGGAAATCATCCTCTTCAAACATCCCCTGCTTGATCAATCTTTTCTTAATTAACGCATATTTTTCGGTAGGAAATACATGCGCTCCAATATCTACCCTGTACTTCTCCGAATATATCAACTTAATCTTTCCCATTTTTCTCGAATTCTGGGGACACAATACTTAATTATACATTTTATACTCTAGCCTCCCTTTCGGGAGGACTCCAAAAGAAGAAAAATAGAGTTGACCCCATTTTCTACATGAAAAATTCCAATATTGCCTTTTGCACGTGGAGTCTATTTTCTGCCTGGTCAAAAACAATCGAATGCGGTCCGTCCAGCACCTCATCGGTTATCTCTTCTCCTCTGTGAGCGGGAAGACAATGCATAACCAGCACATCCTTCTTCGCTTTACCGATAAGTCGTCCATTGACCTGGTATGGCTTGAATACCTTCAGTCTCTTTTCTCTCTCTTTTTCCATCCCCATACTTACCCAGACGTCAGTATAAATAACGTCGGCTTTCTTGACTGCCTCTTCTGGCTTATGCAAGACTTTAATATCTGCCCCGGTAGTTTTTGCCAATTTCATACCTTCTCCGAGAATCTTCTTATCCGGCTCATATCCCGGCGGAGTAGAGATAACCAATTTCATTCCCAATCTTGCTGCCCCATCAATCCAGGAATTGGCTACATTATTACCATCACCAACAAAAGCAACTTCTATGCTGGACAATTCTTTAGATGAGAGTCGAGAAAGTATTCCTTTCTTCTCGGCTATGGTGAATATGTCTGCCAGTACCTGACAGGGATGCAACAGGTCACTCAATCCATTTATTACGGGAACAGTAGATTCTTTTGCCAATTCTATAACGTCCTGATGCTGATACGCTCTTATCACTATCCCATCAACGTATCGGGATAGAGTCTTCGCCGTATCCCGTATCGCTTCTCCCCGACTCAACTGGAGGTCCTGCACATTCAAAAATATTGCAAATCCTCCCAATTGGTACATTGCTACTTCAAAGGAGATTCTGGTTCTCGTAGAAGGTTTCTGAAAAACCATTCCCAGAACTTTCCCTTTCAGGGTGTTTCTGGGTTCCTTTCTCTTCTTTAGTTCTCCTGCAGAAAGAAGAATCTTTACTATCTCATCCGAAGTCAAATCCAGGATTGAAATTAGGTCCCTTTTCAATTTCTTCCTCCCAAAAAGTGAATTAACAAAAAAGCTCTCCCTTGTTTAAAGGAGAGCATAAATAAAAAAGACTACTGGTGCAAATTCGCCATTTATCTAACAGAATCAACTCCCTTTAACTGGATAATTCCCAAACTCCTTCGCTGCCTCATACATTGCCACAATGTTTTCGGGAGGCGTCTCTGGTTGTACATCGTGGGAGGGTGCAAGAATATAACCACCGCCGGGAGCAAGTATGTTAATCACCCTTCTCACTCCTTCTCTGACTTCCTCAGGGGTGCCGAAGGTCAAAAGCCGCTGAATATCTATGCCTCCCAAAAAACAAATCCTCTCTCCGAAATCCCTCTTGAGCCTTTCTGGCTCCATCTGATAAGCCAAAGGCTGAATAGGATTCAGAACATCAAAGCCCACTTCAATAATATCATTTATCAGTGGATAAATCGAGCCACAACAGTGGAGGAGAATTTTCGCTTCTGTATATTTCTTTATCTCTCTAATGAGTTCTGCCCAGTAGGGCTTAACATATTTTCGGAAGTCCTCAACGGACATAAAAGGCTGAGTCTGTGTGCCCATATCATCGCCGATACAGACTATATCTATGTACTTTCCCACCTTGCCCAGGAACTCCCGCACAAAGGTCTGGGAAGCTTCCAGAATCCTGTTTGCCAGTGCTTTAAAAAAGCCGATATTTATTCTCATATCCATCATAAAATTATTGAATCCACGGACGAAAGCATAGCGGTGAAAAATATTGGGAACCCAGGTAGATATAGCATAATCTGTCTGCTCGTGAAGATGTCTTGCTTCTTCCTTTTTACCCTCAAAATATACAGGATTCGTATAATCTGACCAAAATTGATACTCCTCTATATCTCTCTCTGAAATCGCATCTCTGAGGGGCGCAAGTGTATCAGGAATAGAAAAATATGGACCAGCAGGTTTACATATAATCCCATGATTATCTAAGTCTCTCAAAGTCCCATCCGGGAGCCTCTCCATTCCCAGTCCTCCGGCAGCTAAATTTCTTATATCCACATTAAATTTCTTTAATATCCTCTCATCAACATTAGCCACAATGTTCAGAAGATAGACAATCTTTGGTTCAGGGTAATCGGAAATATTCAGATATTCACAGAGCGCTTTATATCCATAAGGGGGAGCGTTTACTATACTCCAGTTACGATTGCCGAAATCGACAGGAACTCTATCAGGTTCTCTGTGTTCAATTGCTTGTAAAACTCTCTCCCGGGAAGTCATCTTAGCCTTCTACCAATTCCAGAGCTTTCCTTGCCGCATCCCTGGAAGTCCTGGCGTATCTATCTGCCCCAATTCTTTTGGCAAAATCCTCATCAAGGGGGGCACCACCCACCATTACTTTAACCTCTTTTCTGATACCGCTTTTGGCCAACATTTCTATAATATCTCTCATACCCACCATAGTGGTGGTGATCAGAGCAGATATTGCTAAAATGTTTGCCTTTTCCTTTTTTACCGTGTTTACGAACCTTTCGGGAGGAACATCCACTCCCAAGTCAACAACTCTAAAACCAGAAGCCTCAAGAGTAGATGCCACTAAATTCTTACCCAAGTCGTGTATATCGCCACTTACAGTCCCGATGACCACAGTGCCTTTTCCTCTCTCCCCTTTAAGGTGAGGTTTTATAATTTCTGTGGCCCGTTTTACTGCCTCTGCTGCCACTAATAAATCGGGTAGAAAATACTCCCTGTTCTCGAATTTATCTCCCACTAAATTCATACCCTCCATCAAACCCTTCTCAATCACGTCGTGCGGGGAAATACCCTTCGCGAGCATTTCCTGGGTTAAAGCCTTCGTTTTCTCAATGTCTCCGACAAGAACAGCTTCTATAATTTGCTTGTATTCGGATTCTCCCATTTCCTTTTCTACCAAGAACAAAACGGTAACCGCAGGCTTCAGCCTGCGTCTGGAGTAGCAGACTTTAGTCTGCGTCTGGAGTAGCAGACTTTAGTCTGCGTGACTAAGACGCACCTTGAAAGGTGCGACTACCAATTATTTTCGGGCGACCGCTTTCTCTCCCTTTTCTATCTTCTCAATACTTTCCAAAAGGGGCTTCATTATCTTTTCAATCCTGCTCTTTGTAATCTGATAGGTATACTGCTCGGCATCGGATAGTGGCTGCTTGAAGGGACCCATGGGAAATCCTCTAAGCTCCATTGCTGCTTTAAAACCTATGGGCATAGTAAGCGACCACATCGCCCTTAAAAGAATCAGTATCGAGAATTGAAGTTCTCTCGCCTCATCGTAGTTCCCTTCCTTGAAAAACTTATATAGCCGTTTCAAAATTTCCGGAACGATACATCCTGCAGCTACCATACATCCCTTTGCACCCATCATAAGCCCAGGAAAGAATATGTCCTCTCTTCCTAATAGAAGGGTTAGGTCTTCACCGATTATCCTTATTTTATCCATAAAATGGACTATGTCAACCATACTCCCGCTACTATCTTTTAAAGCCACCACATTTTCTCGCCTGCTCAGTCTTTTTACCACATCATAGGTTATTTTGTTAGCAGCAAAAGGAATATTATACAGCACAAGGGGAATACTAATAGAATCAGCGATAATCTCGAAATGCTTTTCTACAATTTCCTGAGATACAGTGAAATAGTAAGGCGCGCAAGCCACCACTCCATTACAGCCTATCTTTTCCGCATGCTTGGCTAAAATTACAGCCTTTTCGGCACAGGAAGCGCTCACTCCAGGAACAACAGGAACCCTTCCTTTTGCCTGGTCAACACATATATCCATAATTTCCATATTCTCATCGGGATTAAGATGTACAAACTCGCCGACACTGCTTACTGGATATAACCCGTCTATACCTTTATCTATCAGAAAGTCTATTATCTTCCTTAGGACAGTTTCATTGACCTTCCCTTTTTCATCAAATGGCGTAAGCATCGCCGCATAAACGCCTTCTGGCCGGAAAATTTTATTCCCCATTTTATTTTACCCCCCTCCTAAGAACGGAACAAATGCTAACTTATCTCCTTCTTCCAATTTACCCTTATCTTCCAAAACCTTTCTGTAATTTCTCCCATTTATGAGGATCACAAATCTTTTGTCCAGTTTCTCTTTTATTCCTATTTTAGTTCTTGAATCTATCTCTTCCAGAGCCTGCTGGAAGTCCTCACTGACTTCCATCTCCAGTTCTCTTTCGCCTTGATAATCTCTGGGCATAGCAAAAAATTTGGCCCTAATTTTCACTTTCATTTCTTTTATATTGACGCAGACTGAAGTCTGCTACTCCCATTACCCATCACTGGATTCCTCCGATGAAATCGGAGGTAACCGTTTATCAAACCTCCCTTTTGGGAGGACTCCAGATTACACTCGCAGACTGAAGTCTGCGGCTACCATTTTTCAACAATCTCATTTATCGAGTCCGAGTTGGGCAAGTTTCTCCTTAGTGGGTCTACCTTTCTCATCCCAGTGCCTCACCAGATAGTACTCGTCTAACATTGTATCAAGGTCAACTACAATACCTTTTGTCGGTCCTTCCTTGACAGGCTCCTTAAGTAACCTTTCAGGGAGAGTATCGTCTTTTCGGGAAATTCCTTCCCTCATTGAGAATAACCTCGTTAAATTATATATTCTCTCGCCAATCTTTAAAATGTCTTCTGTTGTCTTCCACTCCTTTATTCCCGTCAGCGCCTGAATACACCTGGTTATCTGGCGCTGAGTCAGTCCGAAATTCAGAAACAGGCAGACAACTGCCGATTGGATGACTGCATAAAAGTCTTGCTGATTCTTTACGAGCTCAGCCTTAAATTCTGTAGCAAAAGGATCCATCCTGTCCCGAACATCCAATATCTCAGCTCCTAATGTCCACGCCCTTAGGTGACATGCACCCCGGTCACTAGTAGCATAGGCAAGTCCCATTCCAAAAGCGCCTCGTGGGTCGTATGCGGGTAGTTCCATTCCCTTTACATGCATTGCAAATTTCTCAGTGGACTTACCCAGTTCCTTAGACATCTGGCGAACGCCCTGGCTCATCAATTCCCCAACGCCTTCTCCTTTTGCCATCATCTCTATGAATTTTATTATTGCATCATCATTCCCGAAATTTGTCGGAAATCCAATCTGCTTTTCCGATAGAATCCCCTTTTCGAAGCATTCCATGGTGAAGCCAATCACATTCCCGGCGGAAATAGCATCCAGCCCATACTCGTCACAGAGATGCTCGCCATAAATTATTGAGCCAATGTTACTATTGCCACATTGAGCGCCCAAGCTCCACATATTCTCATATTCGGGACCCTCTGTAAACTTTCCTTTATATTTACCATCGTCTACCCGGGATGCCTTACTGCAATTTATCGGGCAAGAGAAACATGCTATGTGTCTCTTATAGTATTTTCTGTCAAGTACATCTTCATTACATTCTTTTACTTCTTCAAACACTCCTGTTTGAAAATTCTTAACCGGATGAGCTCCCGCTTCAATCATAAATGAATAAATAGAATTGGTTCCGTACTTGGGTCTCCCACCACCAGTATCAGGGCTGACCGCTAATTCATTATACGCTTCTCTACACATCCTCATAAAGCCATCCAGGTCGTGGATATTCAGACTCTTAGTTCCCTTTACCACAATAGCTTTAAGGTTCTTTGAACCCATTACCGCTCCTGAACCGCCTCTACCGAAACCCCTACCTCCAGATACTATATTGGCAAACCTCGCTTTTCTCTCTCCTGCGGGACCAATACACATAAATTGGCAATTTTCTCCATGCTTCTTCCTCAAAAGTTCCTGAGTGTCAAAAGTTAACTTACCCCACAAATCTCTGCCGTCCTCAAAGGAAATTTTGTCATCCTTAACGACTAGCACCGTTGGCTTCTTCGCTTTTCCCTTGATGATTATGGCGTCATAGCCAGCCATCTTAAGCTCAGGCCCAAAAAATCCGCCACAATGGGAATCAAGCCAGATACCGGTTAGAGGGCTTTTGGTACTGAGCGTAATGTGACCACTTGCCGGCATTAACGTCCCGGTTAGTGGCCCGGTAGCCATAACCATAATGTTATCTGGAGATAATGGGTCACAACCAGGTTTTAGCCCGTTATAGAGAATCTTTGCTCCGAATCCCTTGCCTCCCATAAAGTTTACGATAAGGTCGAAAGGAGTATCCTCAACAACATAGTCAGAGGAACTTAAGTCCACAGTGAGAATCTTTCCCGCATAACCAAAATATTTATTATTACTCATGTAAAATCTGCTCCTTCCCCTTACTAAATACTTTCGCAGGACACCATTTAACACAGAGATACTCCCCGTTACAGGTGTCGCAAAAGATAGGCTTTCCCGTTATTTCACTGACCACCACACCCTCAAAAGGACAGGCTTTCACACATTCCATGCATGCGGTGCATTTATCAAGGTCAATTCTTATATAGCCATCAACCCTTTCAATGGCTCCATACTCGCAAGCCTCAACGCATTTTGGCTTTTTACACTGCCGGCAGATGGTTACCTTGTCTTCCCAGGGCCAATTGCTGTTTATTTTCACCATAGCCAATTTGGGATTCATCATCTTATGGTGCTGAACCGAGCAGATTATCTCGCAAATGTGGCAACCTGTGCATTTTTTATAGTCAGCAATAGGCATTAAATGCTCCTTTTAGACGATAATCAACTTAATTTTATCAACGATATAACCATTTTGTCAAGTAATATATTGAGGTCTCTGAAAAAGTATTGACTTTGGTCTGTCATTGCGAGCCCGAAGGGCGTGGCAATCTCATTCTTTGATGGTAACAACGAGATTGCTTCGTCGCTTTGCTCCTCGCAAAGACATCGAGGGGGACTTTTTCAGAGACCTCATATTAGAATGGAAAAGGGGACAGGCTACTTTTTTCCGTCTAAACATCCGTATCCATCCTGCGCCAATTGCAGTCCCAAATTCTGCCACCATACCACTTATGTAAAAAAGTAGCCTGTCCCTTTTTTATCCAAGAATTTTAATATATTCTGTTTGATTCGGTTTCTTACTTTTCTAAAAACAATAAGCCTCTCTTCTTCTGTTCCTTGAGCTTGAGCCGGGTCTTCTAAATTCCAGTGTATCTTCTCATATTTACCGGGAAATACTGGGCAAGTTTGCTTGACATAGTCACAAACAGTAATCACATAATCGAATTGCTGGCTTAAAAATTCTTTAACAGATTTTGACCTCTGTTTTGAAATATCAATACCTATCTCATCCATTACCTTTATAGCGAGAGGATTTACTTGTGTCGGCTCAACCCCGGCACTAAAAACATCAAACTTATCCCCTGCCAGATGTGTTAACAGTCCCTCTGCCATTTGACTTCTACAAGAATTGTTTGTACATAAGAATAAAACTCGCCTCTTTTTCATCTTTATCCACAACAGCCAGGAGTTGGATTTGGACCACATCTGCCACCAAAATCAGTTCCACTACCTCATGTTATAACTTGCCTTTTATGGCTGATATAATTTCATTAGTTTCAGACTGCCCCATACAGGCAACTTCATCACCCACGGTTATTACGGGAACTGCCTGAGGGCCAAATGTACGAAATAGCTTGAATACTTGTGGATTTTCCTGTAAGTTCTTCATTTTCCTGATATCGCAAATTTCCACATCAATTCCGAGTTTTTCTATCGCATTTTTTAGAGACATTATCTCTTCTTCACTCTGCCCTATTGGCCCACAGCAGCTTGATTGCGGCCCACAGGGAAACTGTTGCTCCATTGTAAAGATTTTTACTGTTTTTTGGTCTGACATAATCAATTACCTCTTTTCGCCTCTTATAGTTTCACTCAATACCTTAACCCCACTTACTACCATAGAACTTTTTTTAAGAATCTTTACATTTTTAAAACCGACTTTTTTTATTACGCTAATATAGCCCTTTTCAGTAAGCGCTCCGCCAACGCAAGCAACTAATTTCTCTGGATTATTTCTTATAGACTCATCCAACTCCTTCTCAGTCACCAGGTCAGAAATGACAAATCTTCCGCCGCGTTTTAAAATTCTATATATTTCTCTATATGCCTTTTCCTTATTTGGGACAAGGTTAATAACACAGTTACTCATAACTAAATCTATTGAATTATCCTTTACTGGGATATCTTCTGTTTCTCCTAACTTAAATTCAACATTGTTATAACTCCCTTTCCTAGCATTCTGTCTGGCTTTTTTAACCATCTGCTCGGTCATATCTAAGCCTATGACTTTGCCTTCAGGGCCAACCTTTTTGGAAGCAAGGAATACATCTAATCCTCCGCCCGAGCCTATATCAAGGACAGTTTCACCCTTTCTGATATCTGCCAGGGCAACAGGATTACCGCAGCCCAGCGAAAACTCCGATATATCAGAGGACAAATCCTTAATTTCCTCAATGCTATAGCCGATATCGCAACAGCTGTAATCAGGACAGCAGGAAGAGCCTTGCTCCGCAAATTGTCCATATCTTTTCTTTACTTCTTTTTTAATCTTACTTCTTTTCATTAAGGTCTACCTCCTTCCCGACAACTACACACCATTTTCAGATTATAAATTAAAATGCTGGCTTACAATGGCTTTGTTCTTGGGCTTTGATTTTATCGTAGATAAATTTCTTTAAGAATTCAAAGGCTTCATCCTTATCCTCATCCAAGATGATTTGCTCAAGCCACATCTTTTGTTTATCATCCAAGGTTAAGCTAATAGACCCCATTTATCTTTCCTCCTTAAAAACAATCTTCATCAGTTGTAATTCTTTGAAGTTCAATCTGTTCTTCTTGATTTAGACTGATAACAACTTTTTCTTTCATTTGCTTATTTGTCAGAAGACAAAATCTTTTTTATCTCATTTACTGTGGGAATCTTGCCCGAAGTCTTAATCTCACCATCCACAATTAAAGCAGGAGTGAACATTACTCCTCGCTTTCCCATTTCTTCTATATCATAGATGTGAGTCACCTCGGCATCAATACCCAATTGTTTAACTGCTTCATTCACATTTTTCTCTGTCGCTTTACATCTTGGACATCCTGGACCTACGACTTCAATCTTCATCTTCTCCTCCTTTCAAAGTTTTTAGAATATGAAATTCCCAAAGAACCAACCCACAAGCGTCCCTAAAATCATCACCAAAAAGATATAAACTCCAGCTTTTTTAACACCAAATACCTTAGCAATAGCTAACATATTCGGTAGACTCATTCCCGGTCCAGTCAATAAAAGCGCCAATGCTGGGCCCTTGCCCATACCTAACTTCAACAGGGTATCTACAAATGGTGCCTCAGTCATAGTAGCAAAATACATAATTTGGCCCATCAGTGTAGCCAAAAATGAAGCCAAAATTCCCGAACCACCTAACCATTTTTGGATTATATCCTCCGGTAACAATTTCCCAATTACTCCTACAATAAATACACCCAATAAGAGTAATGGAAAGATAATCTTTACAAACCACCAACTTTCTTTCAACCATTTTTTAATCTCATCAAACGGTTTTGCCTTAAAGGCATATGCAAATACGACCACCGAAGCAAGTAACCATACAATCACCTTGTATAAGTAAGGTCCTTTTTGGATAATATAATTCGGACTTAATAAACTCATTAGAATCAAAATCAGCAAAATAAAATCCCTTTTAGATATGATGCTTGTTTTTGTGTCAGTTAAGGTCTGTGTTCTTTTGGTTTCTTCTTTTCTAAAAATGATACTCATTACTACACCAACGACAAAGGCCATAAATACTGCTGCAATAATTCGGCTACTCACCATTCCTGCACCCAAGATACTACCTGTATAAATGATCGCCAGGATATTTGCTGCTGGTGCAACCCATAAGATTATAAATGCTGGTCCTATACCTGCACCCTGATAATATATTCCGCTTGCGACCGGTATCACCGTGCAGGAACAGGCAGCGATAAAAAAACTGGCAAAGGAAGCCAGGGAAAACGATTTTAGTTTATTGGCGCTATAACCTAAATATTTAATAATTACCTCTTTAGAGATAAAACTTACCATTGCTCCTGCCAATAGAAATGCCGGAATAAGACAGGTTAAAACATGTAAAGCGATGTATTCCTTTAACGCTAATAGCCCAGCAAAGATTAGATTCAAAAACACACCAATTCCCCCTCTAAAAGGTCAAAATGCCTCTAAGATTTTTTGCCCTTCTTTCACCTGCTCATACAAAATAGACTTAACTAAATCAAGAATTTTATCTACATTTCTATGTTTCAGTTTGTAAAATGACCTTACGCCTTCGCCTCGAAATTCTACCACCCCAGCTCCTTTAAGTGCAATGAGATGCCTGGAAATACAGGATTGGTCTTTTTTTAATTCTCCTACTATCTCACATACACACATTTCGTTTCTACCCTTAAGAAGCTGCAAAATTTCAATCCTTGTGGGATGACTCAATGCCTGAAAATAATCCGCTATCATTTTGGTTATGGGTTCTTGCATTTCTCCCTCCTGTTGTATGTTTATATGCAATTATTTGCATTATAGCATACTTAAATAAATTTGTCAAGTCATTTTTGGTTGCGGAAGGAAAACTCTTCGGTAGACTTCCTGAACGGGCTTATGTACAGGAGCATCTTGGGGGACAGACGGGAGGGCAACTGGAAGGGGAACTCTTACTTTTTCCTGGAGTTATTATGGAAATTTTGCCAAAGACTTGAGAAGTCTTTTTACTTTTACACTTTGGGCATTCTGTTTTAAGTCCTTTTTCCTTTTCTGACAACGTGGCAAAAATATCAAAATTATTACCACAATCTGAGCAAAAATATTCATAAGTTGGCATATTCTTTCCGTCAATTATAGATTCAGTCAAAAAGTGTAGGGGTCGGATTCATCCGACCCGTATCAACGGGCTCGATAAATCGAGCCCCTACAATTCTTTGGCCTGTCTATCTTCTATTTTGGAAAGCGGATAGCCCTGGTAAAATGTTCCAAGAAATTGGAATGGGTAGCCAGTTCTAAATATTCTACTCTCTTTGCCAGTCGGTTAGCTTGTTCCCGCAATTTTTGGGATATGAGAATTGCCTTTGCTCCTATTCCCGCTCCATTTCCTACCTGGGTGAACTTTCCAATATCTATTTCCGGAAACATTCCGATCTTTATTGCTTTCAATGGGTCTATATAAGTGCCAAAAGCTCCCCCAACTATTACATCATTTATATCCTGAGTTTTTAGACCAGCCTCTTCTAAGAGTATTTCAATGCCTGTCCTTATAGCGCCTTTGGCGAGTTGGATTTCAGAGACATCCTGTTGGGTTATAGTTATCTCTCGTTTCCCCTCTTTTGCCAGGAGGAATTCGACTGATTTTCCTCGTTTAATCTTACGCACTCCTTTATACCCGGAATTTATTTTACCCGAAGAGTCAATAATCCCCACCCTTAACATCTCAGAAATACCATCCAGAATTCCAGAACCACATATCCCCAGAGGTGCTTTATCGTCTATTGTAGCAACGTTAACACTTAAAGTCTTCGCATTGATATTAACTCTTTCTATCGCCCCGGGAGCTGCCCTCATCCCATATTTGACGTGTGCTCCCTCAAAGGCAGGTCCTGAGGCACAGGAACAAGATATAATTCTTCCTTTAGTTTTTAATGCTATCTCAGTATTTGTTCCAATATCGATGACTATTAGATTCCCTTTGTCCGTTTCGATTCCCGAAGTTATTAGCATAGCTAAATGGTCAGAGCCAACAAATCCTGCAATAGGAGGAGGAAGATAGATATATCCTCCCAGAGATATTTCCAAACCGACTTCTCTCGCTTTTATTTCCAGGGGCTCGTTTGTAGCCGTAGTAAAAGGAGCCAGTCCCAGTTGCTTTACAGGTAGACCCAAAAAGATATGATGCATAACAGTATTGCCCACAAGAGTCGCTTCCAGAATGTCTCCACGCTTCACCTTGTTTTCTCTACAAATTTTCTTTATCGCCAGATTGATAGCTTTGAGAACCTCGCTTTTCAGTTTTTTCAAATTAGTTCTGGTATTGCCTGCATAATGAATTCTTGACAGGACATCTTCGCCATAGGCAATCTGGGGATTTGTAATCCCGTAAACATTTATGGATTTACCTGTTAACAAATCGACTAAGTAGAAAGCTATCTTGGTCGTGCCCAGATCAATTGCTATACCGAAGCTCTCTTTCGTTTTGTCTCCCGGTTCAACTCCGATTATTTCGCTTCCTCTTACACCCACGGTAATCGACCAATCCGAGTCTCTCAAAGTAGGTCCGATAATGTTCAGCACTTCAGAATCTACATTCTCAACCTTAACATTATATTTTCCCTTCAGTTCTTCTCTAATCCTCTGGAAATCGGACCTTGTATCTGAGAGAGATGCTTTGGTGAGCTGGAGAAAAAACTTTCTCACAGGAGGGAAAGGTTTGACTTTAATCTCTTTTCCCCAAATCTGCAATTTCTGCTGTTCGGTTATGGATGAAGGCGGGACATATACTTGTGTATTTTCTCTTATAGTCGTGCAGCAAGCAAGTCTGTAACCTTCGTCTATCTCATCTTGAGTGAGAAGCTTCTTCTCTATTACGGTAGGCTGATTAGCCGGGTTGACCATCACTTTACACTTCCCACACTTACTTTTACCTCCGCAAAGGGACTTTAAACCCACACCCGCCTTCCTGGCAATATCCAAAAGGAGACGGGGTCTATTCTCCATTACTCTTTTACCAATTGGACTGAACTTTATTGTAAACTGCATTTAATTTTCTCTTTCTGGACTCCTTGCGAAAGCAAGGGATATTTCTGGTCTCCTCCCTTTCGGGAGGACTCCAGAAGACTCTGGATTCCTCGCGAAAGCGAGGATTGTTTATTCCTCCCTATCGGGAGGACTCCAGTGTTTAATCTCCTCTGGTTTTCTTTTTTCCCTATAGTATTTTAAATATCTCTTGCCATGGGAATCTCTTCCTGCCAGAAAATCGGAAGCGAGAATGGTCTCAACCATTCCTTCAATAGTAGGGTCGACAATGGCAGCATTAAGTCCTTGTGAAATAGCCTGTGCTAAAAAAGAGAGATTAATAATCTTCCTATCAGGCATGCCAAAACTCATATTGCTGACTCCCAGAACCGTTGCTACGCCCAGCTCTCGGGAAATCCTGGCTAAAGTCTCCAGGGTTACAACTGCCGAACCTGTCTCTGCAGCCTGGGCTAAGCACAAACAATCTATTACGATATCTTCTCTGGGAATGTTATAAGATTCAGCAACCTTTATTATACGTTTTGCCACAGCGAATCTTTTGTCCGCTGTTTTGGGAATGCCACTATCATCCATAGTAAGTCCCACTATAGAAGCCCCGAACTTCTTTACCAGAGGCAGAACATCCTTTAATGATTTTTCCTGCCCTGTCACCGAATTTACCAGAGCTTTATAGGGATAGACCTCCAGTGCTTTCTTTAGGGCTTCTGGATTGGATGAATCGATACAGACAGGCAATTCTGAAACCTCAAGAACCTTTAACACCGCCCTAGGCAAGATGGTAGTCTCATCAACGCCAGAGGCAGCTACATTTACATCGAGAATATCTGCTCCTGCCTCCTTTTGAGAAATCGCTTCCTGGACAAGAACATCAAGTTTTCCCTGGGAAAGGTCCTCGGCAAGTTTCTTTTTCCCGGTAGGATTTATTCTTTCTCCGATTATGACCGTGGGAAAACCTTCACCGAATTCTACTTTTTTGTCTCTATAAGTGACCACTGTTGCCATTTTTCTTGCCCTCACATGCAATGACTTTCTCCCTCCCCCCTTTGGGGAGAGGGTAGGGGTGAGCGGGAAACTTGATAATTTCATAAAAAAAGGCTCCGGAGAGGAAGAAAAAAATTGTACGTCACCGGAGCCCCTTTATATTGAGGATTAAGTTTCAAAAACTCAGACCAAATCCATGTCCCTAAGCTGATTCCTTCTCTTAAGCAGCCTTGCTAAGAGTCGGTTTACCCACTGCTGCATTGGTAAGTTCTACACAGACTAAAGCTACAAGCATCCCTAAGGTCAGAGCTACAGCTAAGCCAACAGGACGCTGACCTCCTGTGCCAAAAGTAGTGGCAACCGTACCAAACATCATCGGGCAAACATTTAGCCAGGTAGAATTCGCAAGCCAAACCAGATGCATTAGCAGAAAGGGAGCACACACCACTCCAATCCATAAATTACTTGTCATAGATGCAGAAAGATTCCATCCCGAGATACTCGATACCCATCCTGTACCATGGAGGAACATATACGCCCAGAAGAATCCCGCAAACATGCTATAGAAAAATCTGTGAAAATCTCCCTTCTTGGCTCCTACAATGAAATATATGGGCATAGACACAAAACCTGCCCATACCACATTTTGACTTTCTGGAATAATCATCGGATAGAGCCAGATGTAGAGAAAAGTTAGAGGACAGAAGATAAGGCTCAAAGCAGTCATCCAGGTATTCATTGTACACTCTTTCATCTAAGAATCACCCCTTTCTAAATTCTACAGATAGTTACTTCTTAGCAAAGATGAATACTACCAATCCTAAAACCGCTACAAAGATCCCAAAATAGAGGTTGATAAGGAATATCTCAGCCACACCGAATGGGATTAGCCAGAGACCAGTCTTTTTGCCCACAGACATCTACCTCACCTCCTTCGCTCCGCTTCAGTCGGTGACCTGCCTGCTCACCGACTCGCAGGCGTCGCTGGGCCGTTCCTCCTTATTCGTCGGAACAGCGACCCTCCTTCAGCTTTTAAGCCAGCTCCTTTTTTTCAAGCCAATCTAAACCTCACCAATTTAACCTTGATTTTAACATACTACTTCTATTTCTGTCAAGTCAAAAACTTACAAACTTTATTGGTAGTGTAGGGTCCCGATAAATCGGGACGCCCGTAAACCCCGTTAGAAATAGGTGTTAGAAACTCTCCTGAGGGAATTTCTAACGGGGTAAAGTGCTACACTACCTTACGCCCATAAAGGGCTACACTACCTACCACTCTGGGAGTAGTCATTCCTTAATCCATTTTTTTAACTAAAAGCAAGGGAAAAATAATATCACTGGTGCAACAGGGAATCATAACTGCCAAGACCATATAGATAAACACCATCCCCCCAACTGGAATCCACTCCGTTAACCCAAATGAGACCAGGTAAAAAATAGAGGCCATACTGCTTATGAGGACATGGGCGGCATGAGAAAATATTGTGCTCTCTACCACAGTGGGTAAAACAAATCCCATAAATATGCCGAAAAATACAAAGGGCAAAATTAACATTGGATGAGCTATAATACAAATATGTAACTGCATCTTAACGCCTAAAAGATAGCCAGCAACAAAGGGAATGAAAATGTCACTGATACCACAAATACCTACTGAGCCAACAAAACCGATGGAGACTGCTTTAAATAATTTCTTATCGTATCTCCAGAACATTGCAGTAGTTGCGGTAGCACTGAAAAGCATATGTAGAGGATGAAAAATATGGAATAAGTTTTGAGAGGCTTGTGGAAATTTATTCGCTTCAATCAGCACTGTGAGTACTCCCAGTGCTACCATTCCTACAGCGACACTGAAAATTGTATACGGCAGGTGGTGTTGGAGCTCTTCCAAAATATGCCGAAACTGTGTCTTCATTTTATTTCTGAACCATCGCTTTTATTTTGTCCAATTCTTTCTTAATTGATTTTATTTTTTTCTTAGGAACCCGGTCAATTATTAATATCCCATCCAGATGGTCGATCTCGTGCTGCAATACCCGAGCGAGGAGTCCCACTGCTCCTAACTGAACCTTCTCCCCTTCCTTAGTTAGCCCTTCTACTATCACTTCTTTTGAACGTTTTATTTCCAGATTAATTCCCGGGATACTCAAACATCCTTCCGCCATAGTATCTTTCCCTTGACGCCAGAGAATCTTGGGATTAACCAGGCTAACCAATCCATCTCCCACATCAGCAATTATCGCTCTTTTCAATATTCCTACTTGTGGTGCAGCCAGTCCTAAACCCTTATTCTGATACATCAACTTTGCCATATTGTCTATGAGTTTCCGGATATCTCCATTCACTTCCTCAACTTCTCGAGATTTTCTTCTTAACACAGGGTTGCTATATAGCCTAATTGTTAAATGACCTATGGGAATCATTTTCTTTTTCTCCTATTTGACGAAACTACAGGGGTTATTGATTAGATTTCAACCTATTATACAAATTATTTAACCATTTAACAATATCATAGGTACGCCCACCATTCGGTTCTGCCCACAGTTCGCATGATATCTCCTAAAGAATCAAAGAATCAGATTAAGCAGTCCACCGACGAGAACTGCGGAAAATATCATTATTAGTGCTGACCTTATCATATCTTTTACTCCCAGTTCCCTCACCAATACGGCAAAGGTCGCTGCACAGGGAAAATACATAGCTAACACTACACTGGCGATTACCAGTTGTTTCAGAGTCAACCCCAGCGGAACGAGCATGCCCACAGCTACATCTTTTCTTAAAAATCCCACGACTAACGCAGCCACTGCACCCGAGGGAAGCCCCAGGAGATTTTTTATCACCGGACCTGTTAATTTACTTAAGAAATGTATAATCCTAAGAGAATACAGGATGTTCACAATAAATACCCCTAAGAGGACAAAAGGTATTGCCTCTTTCAAAAATCCTTTAACACGCATCCATAACTTCTTTGCCAGCGCGCCAAAATAAGGAATTCGATAGGGTGGTATCTCCACGAATATTTCCGGACTCTCTCCTTTCAATAAACGATTCATCAAAATCCCAATCACAATCCAGACCAGAAATAGAGTTCCAAAAACAAGCATAAGTGCTTTTGCCCCATATTTACCCACCAATCCCACAATCATAGCAATCTGGGCCATACAGGGGACAGCTATAGCCATAAGGGTTGCACTGATAAATCTTTCTCTTTCAGTCTCCATTACCCTTGTAGCTAAAGCACCAGGGACATTGCAGCCCAGGCCAAGCAACATTGAGATTATTCCCAGGCCGTGGAGCCCTACCTGGTGCATCATCTTATCCGCCAGAACACCCAAACGGGGAAGATAACCAGAATCTTCAAAAAAACTTAACACTAAATAGAAAGCAAATACATAAGGAAGAACTGCGGCAAAAGGCACATAGAGTCCTGTGGTGAGAATACCGAAGGATTGACCAAAATCTATTTCCCCTGCAAATAATTTCCCGATCAATATATCGTGGATAAACCCACCAGAACCTAAAATAAAAGAAAGTCTCATCATAAGAGGTGCCCAGATTTTTCCAAATATCGGGTCAAATACATAACCAATGAGCCCTTCCGCAATAAATCTAATAAGTTTAAAGGCAATATAGACGGCTCCCAGAGCAATGGGAATCCCGCTGAAAGGTCTTATTGAGGCATCGGCTAACTTCTCTAAGAAAGTATGGTGGCGATGTCTTACTTTCTGTACGCGGTCAATAATTTTTCCTATCTCATGCCACTTCTCTTCTTCTGGATAATCGTAACTCATCGCCTTCGCCTCGGGTAATCTATCGACTAATTCTTTTATACCCTCACCAGTCACACCACAGGTAGGAATAACAGGCACATTAAGAATTTTTTCCAGCTCTCCTACATCAATAGAAATACCCAAATGTCTTGTCTCGTCCCAGAAATTCAAATCCACAATAACCGGGATATTTTTCTTAAGCAATTGCAAGGTAAAGTTCAGGTTCCGTTCAAGATTAGTGCCGTCAACAATGTTAATTACAATACCGTTCTGGCTGGCAATTGAATCCTGCAGTATTTTTACTGCAATCTGTTCAGCTTTTGATGTGGGCTCAAGAGTATAAGTCCCCGGAACATCGACAACTTCTACCTTTTCCTTACCAATCCTCATATATCCCTTACTGAACTCAACGGTAGTGCCCGGGTAGTTGGAAGAAATTACATTGACGCCAGTCAACCTGGAGAATACTACGCTTTTCCCCACATTAGGATTTCCCATGAGCAATACTTTCCGCATTTTAAATCCTCTTTGGTCGGGCACTCTTTAGAGTGCCGTTTTTCGTCGCCCTACTCCGTTTTTATTTCTTGTGTTCCACTATTATTCTACGTGCCATGCCAAAACCAATAGCCACCTGAGTGTTACCTACCCTTATAGTTATGGGACCACGCATAAGCTGAGAACTCACTTTCACAATTTCTGTCCCCTGCCTTATACCCAGAGCTTCCAACTTCCTTAATAAACCCCAGCCTCCTTGAATATCTATGATTCTTCCTTTTTCTCCTTGTCTCATCTGAGTCAAATTCATCGCCACTTCACTCACCCCTATTCTTCGACCACTCTGTGGAGTGCCCGACCCCGATAAATATCGGGGAGTCTCCGATTTCATCGGAGGAGGAATAACCCCCGATAAAATCGGGGGACTCCAGCCTATAGGTCATCCACTCTTTACCCCGTTAGAAATTCCTCCAAGAGAATTTCTAACATCCATTTCTAACGGGGTTTACCTACTTTTGGTCTCTTTCCGTATTTATAAAAATAATTGAAACTATTCAACCAGTCCGCTGCTTCCGGGTGTGGACAAGTCTCTACAAATTTCACAAAAGCTATTAACCTTTTCACTGTATTACCACTGATACCGTGTTCTATTTTGCAGGCATCCTGCTCCGCGGTCTTGGCATCTGTATTCAATATCTCTTTTAAAAACTTAATCAATATTTTATGGCTATCGTAAATTCTTTCCCCTAAATTCTCCCCTTGCCTGGTCAACTCGACATATCCGTATTTTTCGTGTCTCACCAACCCTTTCTTAGAAAGGACTTTTATCGCTGCACATACGCTAGGCATACTTAATCCCATCTTGTGGCTAATATCCCGCACTCTAACGACCCTTTTTTTCTTGTGTAGCATTATTACCGCCTCTAAATAATCTTCAATATGGGAAGTTAATTTCAAGCTCATAACAGTACCCCTCCTGTGAAAAGTTAGGCTTGACAAAGAAAGTTAGCCTAATCTAATATTAATAGAAAATAACTGTTTTGTCAAGAAAAATTTCAACGAAAATAAGGGGACAGGTACTTTTTTCCTGTCTCCTTTGTGCTTGACAAAAGTCCGTCCTTATGCTATCAATAAGGTTACCCTTGGAGGTGATTTTTATGGAAAAGGATAATTCTCACGAGAAATTAGAAAAATTAAGAAAGATATTGAAAGAGATGGGCTCTTGCCTGGTTGCCTTTTCTGGGGGAGTGGATAGTAGTTTTCTATTGAAGATAGCCTCGGAGGTATTGGGGAAGGATAAGGTTTTAGCTGTCTCTGCCAAATCTGAAACCTACCCGGGAGAAGAATTGCAGTACTCTAAAGAAATAGCCAAGGAATTCGGAGTTGAACACATAGTAATCCAATCTCAAGAATTGCAGATTCCCCAATTTAAAATGAACCCAATGGATCGGTGCTATTATTGTAAGACCGAACTCTTCCAAAAATTGAAAGATGTGGCAAAAAAAAGAGGTCTCAATTTCGTTGTAGATGGTACTAATTACGACGACATCGGCGACTATAGACCAGGAATGAAAGCTCTGGGGGAGTTAGGAATACGAAGCCCTCTGAAAGAGGCTATGATAACTAAAGAAGAAATTCGCTCTTTCTCCAAGAAAATGGGTCTTAAGACCTGGAATAAACCATCCTTTGCCTGTTTGGCTTCCCGCTTTCCCTACGGAAAAGAGATTACCAAAGAAAAATTGTCTATAGTGGATAAGGCAGAGAGTTTCTTGAGAGAATTAAAGTTTAAACAGGTAAGGGTAAGACACCATGGTGAAATTGCACGCATTGAACTGGAGAAAGATGATATAAAAACTTTCATATCAAAAGGACTAATGGATAAAGTAGTGAAAAAATTCAAAGAATTGGGTTTTGTTTACGTAACGCTTGACTTGGAAGGTTATCGGTCAGGGAGCATGAATGAGCCATTGAAAAAGGATGTCAAGAAATGAATATCGAGAGAATAAAAGAAATTTTACAAGGCGTCAAAAAAGGCTCTATTAGTATGGAAAAAGCATTAAGTAAATTGAGATTTCTCCCCTTTGAAGAGCTCGATTTTGCTACGGTGGACAAGCACAGACCTTTACGGATGGGCGCTTCCGAAGTAATCTACTGCCCGGGCAAAACAATGGAGCAGATAAGAAAGATAGCCCGTTCTTTGGCTGCCGACGCTGAAAACATCCTGGCTACCCGGGTAACACAGGAAGTGTGCCAGGCTATTAAGAAAGAAGGTCTTCCCTGCAAGGAATACCCGGAAGCGCGGATAGTGGTAATTAACCCAAAAAAGATCCCGCTTGTGGGGAAAATAACGGTTATCACCGCAGGGACTACTGATATTCCTGTGGCTGAAGAAGCGTACGTGACTGGCGAAACCTTGGGAAGTAGGATGGAAAAGATGTATGACGTGGGAGTGGCGGGAATCCATCGGCTTCTGGACAAGCAAAAAAAATTCATTGATGCCAATGTACTTATTGTTGTGGCAGGCATGGAAGGCGCTTTACCCAGCGTGGTAGCCGGACTTGTAGATATTCCAGTAATTGCCGTTCCTACCAGTGTGGGATACGGAGCCAGCTTCCGGGGACTGACCGCGCTTCTGGCTATGCTTAATAGTTGCGCCTCCGGAGTTTCCGTAGTAAATATAGACAATGGCTTTGGTGCGGCTTTTCAGGCGAACTTGATAAATAAGAAAGTCTACGCCGCATCTTTAAAGAAATCGAGGAGATAAGATGGAAAGAGTCGCTTACTTTGATTGCAATTCCGGCATAAGCGGAGATATGATTCTGGGAGCATTAATAGACTGTGGTGCAGATTTTGACTATATCAAGAAAGAATTAAAGAAGTTCGATTTAGATTTTGAAATCTCTCACGAGCGAGTCAAAAAAGGAGCTATTTCTGCTATAAAAGTTATCATTAAAGAATCGGGAAGTCATAGTCATCCTCTGAGAAATCTAAAAACTATAAAGGAATTAATCAAAAAGACTTCCTTGCCCAAGGAAGTCAAGGAGAAATCGCTCTCCATCTTCACCAGGCTGGCAGAGGCAGAAGCCAGTGTGCACCAGGTAGACATTGATGAAGTCCACTTCCACGAGATTGGTGCAGTGGATACTATAGTGGACATAGTCGGCACCCTTGTCGGTTTAAAATCGCTGAAAGTGGAAAGGGTTTTCTCTTCTCCCCTTCCCTTAGGAAAAGGCGAAATAGAGACTTCTCATGGAAAAATTCCCATCCCTGCGCCGGCTACGATAAAACTGCTGGAAGGATGTAAAGTCTATGGAAAAGAAATTAAGGAAGAACTGGTAACGCCAACAGGTGCTGCTCTTATCACTTCCCTGGCTGAGGATTTTATAGATTTTCCTGCTATGCGGGCACTAAAAGTAGGTTATGGCGCCGGGACTAAAGAATTGCCCATGCCAAATGTGTTAAGGTTGGTTGTGGGAGAATTGGAGAAAAAGGAGAAAAAAACCGAACCTCCCACTTTCCTCATTTCGGCAAATATTGACGATTCGACTCCTGAAGTGATGGGATTTCTATTCGAGATACTTCTGGAAATGGGAGCGCTCGATGTCTGGCAACATTCCATCCTGATGAAGAAGAATCGCCTGGCTATCGAGCTTTCAGTGCTCTGCTACAAGGATGTTATGGAAAAAATTATAGACTGCATTTTTTCAGAGACGACTACCAATGGACTGAGAATTAGCGAAGTAAAAAGGTCTGTTCTGGAGAGAAAGATTGTGAAAGTGAAAGTTCTGGATGAGACTATTAATGTGAAGCTGAGTTTTGCAGGAAAGAAGGTTCTTACTATATCTCCAGAATACGAGGATTGCAGGAAAGTGGCGCTAAAAAAAGGAATAAGTCTTAAGAAAGTTCTCCAGATGGCGCAACAGAAAGCCAGCGAAATAACCTCCCGCTAAAGCGGAAGTTGGAGTAGCAGAGCTCGCTCTGCGTTATTATCGCGAAACAAGTTTCGCTACTCCTAACCCTACTTCAGCCCCCCGATAAATCGGGGGGCTTTTTAACATACCCTAAACTCGGATATACTCCTACCAAGTTCAATTAAGTGGACCGAACAGGCCATGCAGGGGTCGTAGGACCTGATAATTCTCATTAGTTCTATTGGATTTTCCGCATCAGCTACTGGCGTTCCTATGAGAGCTTTCTCCATTGGACCAGGTTTATCCTTATCATCTCTCGGTGAACAATTCCAGTTCGTGGGTGTAACTATCTGATACCGTGCAATTCGGGAATTGGATATCTTAAGCCAGTGTCCCAGTGCACCTCGGGACGCCTCAGTCAATCCTATACCTTGTCCGTTATTGGGAACTTTACAGGGAACGTAAACTCTCCCTCCCGGTCGCAGTTGAAGCACCCACTCTTCCATAGCCCGGGCAATCTTCTTTGTCTCCAGAGCTCTGGCTATGTGTCTATCCATTACCGATATTCCTTTCCTATAGTCTCCGTTCACCCACATCCGCGCCAGGGGTCCCAACTCGTAGGGTTTACCCTCATATCTCGGCGCTTTTAACCAGGAATAGGCGCCCTGTTTTCCCGGAGCAGGAATTGTATCGCTATCTTTGGGATTCTTGCCAGAAGTTTTGGTCTCATACCATGAGTATTGTACATCTTCGGTAATCTTCTCACTATCCATCTTTTCTATTTTTCCGTCTGTTAAAAGCCCTCTTTTAAACAGTTTATTACTTCCCCTATCATCCAGGTCGAATGCCCCATAGCATAACAAATTTCCATAACCTTTTCCTATCTTGCTATAATCTTTGTATACGTCGGCAAGTCTCAGTACATCAGGCACATAGATATTTTCGATAAAGTCTATACTTTCTCTCAATCTCCACAGGTAAGATGCCATTTTATCTACAGTAGGCTTTTCCGTCACTCCTCCCGGCACAAAACTCATATGATGTGGTATTTTACCGCCAAAGATTGCTATCATCTCATGAATTTTCCTGCGAACCTCCATCGCTTTAATATAGTGGTCAAGATATTCTTTGTTCATCTGCTGGGACAGTCGAAAGTCACCGTTAATTGCGGGAATGAATGGTGGTTTTTCCGGACCGACAAAATAATCCAGCGCTGCCAGAAGATAAAAATGGAGGATATGAGACTGCAGAAAATTTGCCCCGGTTACCAGATTACGGATAATTCTCGCATTGGAAGGCGGCTTCACTCGAAATGCAGATTCCAGAGTTAAGGAGGCACAAGTTGCGTGAGATGCGGAACATATCCCACAGGCCCTCTGCGTCAGTTGTTGAGCGTCTCTGGGATCCCTTCCTTTAAGGATTATCTCAAATCCCCGGAAGAGAGTGCCCGAGCTTCTGGCATCAACTACTTTACCTTCTTCTATCTCCAGTACAACCTTAAGATGTCCTTCAATCCTGCTAATCGGGTCAATAGTTATAACTTTTTTCGCCATTTTCTATCTCTTTTTTTCGGGCCAGCCGTAAAAAGGTGATAGGCCATCCGGAAATTCCATTTGCACGCAACCTATGCAAGGAGCAGAAGCTCCAATACACCAATTGACTCCATTGTGCCACCGTCGTAAAGGACAGTCTGCATAAGTGAGAGGTCCCTTGCATCCCAGCTTAACCAGACAACCTTCTTCGCTTAGGTTCTGGGCAAATTTCTGATGAATGTAAAATGAATAATTGGGACAATTCTCGTGCAACAGGAAACGATAAAACAGCATAGGTCTCCGATTTTCATCAAGTTTTGGGATACCATAGAGAATGAGATGGACAAGGGTGCCTACGACCCAATCGGGGTGGGGTGGACATCCAGGAACGTTTATCACTTTCCTTCCCAAAATATCACCCACTCCCTTTGCCCCGGTGGGATTGGGAGCGCCTGCTGGTACCCCTCCGTAGGAAGCACAGGTACCCACTGCTATTACATATTTAGCTTTTCTTCCCAGTTTCTTGGTCCACTCCAATAGAGAGACGGGTTTCCCATTCTTCTCACCCAGCGTAGCGTACGTGCCATTCTCTGCGACAGGAATCGATCCTTCAACAATGAGAATGAATTTACCCTTTGCCTCCTCGGCAGTCTTCTCCATAGAGAGAATAACTTTATCCCCGGATGCAGCCATAAGGGTGGGGTGGACCTTGAGGCTTATAATTTCTAAAAGGAGTTCGCTAATTTTTGGATGTGAAGTGTTCAGGAGGGAAACAGAACAGCCTGTACACCCCGATCCCTCTAACCATATAACCGGTGGATTCCCAGCCGCAGCCCGCTCCAGAGCCTCCACCACCTCAGGAATCAGAATTTGGGAAATTCCCAGGGCAACAGCTGATCCGGCACAAATCTTCAGGAATTCTCTTCTGGTCAAATCCATTTCAACTTTCTCCTACTGAAAAAATGACTCTGACCCCCTTTTATTTCTTTTCTTCTTTTGTTTCTTCTTCAGACTCTTTCTCTTTAGTTGCCTTTTTGAATTCTTTGATTCCTTCTCCTATAGATTTCGCAATTTTGGGTAACTTACCAGCACCAAAGATAATTAGAACAATAACCAGGATAATTATTAGTTCCGGTACGCCTATCCGTCCCAGCATAATTATTCCCTCCTTAATTCCTCTTATCCCTAACTTCATCGAGGATTAGATTAACCAATTTCCCCATTTTTCTTTCTATCTCAGGAGATAATTCCAGTCCATAACCCATATCTTTCGGCTCAATCCCGATTATCACTGTGTGGGGAAGCTCGCCCATCTTCTGAGCTATGGCAAGTGTCTCCACCACACCCAGCTGGTGCAATGAAGTCATTCTCTTTGCCTCTTTGAGAAGAGAGTCATCCACGCAAATCCTGTAAGTTTTCCCTGGCTTACCTCCCAGTTTAATAGCATCCACAATAATCAATTTGGAAACATCTGCCGCTTGAGGAATAAAATCCAAAATAGAAGTTCCTCCCTCTACAAGTTTAACTCTTTCGTCGATTTCCATTTCCCTAAGTTTCTGAATAAGGTGAACTCCTACCCCTTCGTCTTTTAACAACAGGTTACCCACTCCCAGAACAACTACTCTATCCACTCTCAATATCCTTTCCATCCTCTTCCCGGGAGATATTTTCAGATAGTTTCTTCTCTACTTCTCTTCTTATCTCTTCTGGAGGCTCTTGTTCAATAGCCTCGCGAAAATCCTGCGTGGCTCTCCTCAACTGTCTCACAGTCTTTCCAATAGCCCTGCCAATCTCGGGCAATCTACGAGGACCAAAAAGAATCAACGCCAGAACAAGAATAACGACTAATTCCTGCATTCCCACGCCAAACAAATGTTCTCTCCCCACCTATTTTCCAATTTCAGGTGCCACCGAAGGCAACTATCATAGCGATGTCAACGTTAGTTTCCTTTGCCTCCTCAACTTTTACCTCCACCTTATTATCAAAGAAACCCTCTTTCGTCACCAATAATGTGTAGATTTCGGGAGAAAGACCGGAAAAAGTGAACTTACCGGAACTATCCGTAGTCGCTGTAAGTTCTGACCCTTCTAAAGTCAAGGTTACTTTCGCGCCCTCAACGCCTCCGCCCTGAAACATATTGTTCACTTTGCCTATAATAGTCCCTCCTCCTTTTCCAGCACCTCCACATCCCAGCAGTAGACAGAAACTGACTATCACTATTAGAGTGAACGAAAATAATTTCTTCATTCTCTTTACTTACCCTCCCAAGAAAAAAGCTTCCAATCGAATATCAAGTTTCTTCATCTTTCCTTGTTTGACCACAAGCCCACCAAGCGAATAAGCAAGGTATCCTGGCGAGGTAACTGTGACTGCATAATTGCCCGGCTCCAACTCTGGCAAACTATAATTTCCCGAATTATCTGTAGTTCCAGTTACAGCCCAAACAGCAGGAGAGGCTTCTGTAACCTGCTTCAGTGCAGTAATAGTTATTGTTACACCTTCAACAGGCTTCTTTGTCTCTTTATCAACTACTTTCCCATAAACACCCGTCCCTTCGGGAGCTTTCGCACATCCCGAAACTAACAGTCCTGCTACCAAGAAAACCATGCCCAAAATAGTCCACTTTTTCATCTCAACCCCCCTTATATTTTTTCTACCATTTAAAAGATGGTCTGTGAAAACCTATTGGAATTTTACCCCAAAAACAAGGACGACTCATACTGTTAATGCGAGGAGATTTGGTATAGCGAGCATTAGAATTTTTAGCCAAAAATCGAAGATTGTAGCCGCAAAGCGCAAGCTTTGCTTATTATTTGAGCAGAGCTATCGCTCTGCAGCTACAGAGATTTTTGGCGGTGCTCGCAGAGCAAAAAATTGTCAGCGAGTACCGTTAGAACTCTTAACCTTTCCCCTTATTGGGCAACGGTACGCTATCTCTCTATCTATATTACCCCCTGTCCTGGAAAGACCTCTTGTTCTAACGGCACGAGCGAACCAAATCCCGAGCATATTCCTCAAGCGATGAACAAACTATCTTTTAACTCTCTTCCCCTACTCCCAGGCAACAATGCGGCCCCAGGCATTGGGCGCTCTCAGTTCTTTAGGAACTGGCTTAAACTTTTTCATAACTTTTTCAACCGGATCACCGACGACATTTATATCTTTCATTGTGCCCAGACCCAAATGTTCAGCAAGCGTTATGTGTCCATAATTTTCTGGTTTAAAACCCATTACCATAGTTTCCACCGCATCTACTGCCACAGGGTCTCTCCCAGCAATGACCAAATCCATCGATACCGGGTCACCTTTTGTAGGTCCGTGGCCTTCGCAGCCCCAGATTCCACTGATAACTGCAAAATCTATCTTCTTTATAGAAACGATGTCGCAAATCACGTCAGCAATCTGATTATGGGGCAATCCTACCTTAGGTATTCCGTAAACTCTATTGGGAGCAGAACCAATCGCCTGGTTTTTCAGAGTTCCGGTAATCCCTGTCAGATAGTGAGTCTTCATCGGTGAAACACTAATAATTTTGGTAGCCTCTTCAACCATAACCACTGGCAAAGCGTATTCCTTGAGTGCTAAAGGCCTCTCCGGCTTATACCACTTATAGGGCGCAGAATTAATGTCATAGAGTTCAGCTCCTGTCTCCCTCGCCAGTCCTTCATATCCATATGTCTTCATATTCGCAATTCCATCAGCATCGGGAGGTCCCTCTGCAATATAAATTTTCCTGGCCCCCTGTTTCTTGGCCAAAAGTGCGATCGCTCTCACTATCCTCGGGTCTGTGTTATAACACTGGATTTCCTCATTCTTGGTTTTTCCCGTTCCCAGAATCAGATTGAAACTCGCCACCGCATTTGTCTTGATCCATACCACATCACCCTTTTCAACGGGAAGTCCTCCGGCGAGCTTGACTGCCTTACTAACCATCTTTTCAATCTCCACCTCACTCTTTCTCGACCAGACGGGATACCAGTACTTGCCTTTTGCCCAGGGAGGACCCTGGGGAAGCATATGCCAGTCTTTGAACTGCCAAGATTTCCCCACCAATTCATGATTATTCGACTTAACAATCGCCACCGTCGGTCCAGCTACAGCAGCTGTCACCCAGGTGAAAATAATTAATGCAAGAATGGTCAAAATCTTCTTCATTTTTTCCCTCCCTATTATGTAGCGGCAAAGCGAAGCTTTGCTTCCTTTCGGGCGACCACTTAGTGTCGCCCCTACATTAGCAGAGCTGGCGCTCTGCGGCTACATTCCTTATTCGTCGCCACCGGCACCGCTAATTGAATTAGGTTCCTCCTCCTACAACTACCAGTTGAAAATCGACCTTCTTTTTTCCCTTTTCTATATAGATTTCTTCCATGATTTCATTAAGGTAGTAACCCTGAAGGTACGCTCGGACCTTGTAGGAACCAGCAGGTATGTTGGAAATAGAGTAATTGCCCGAACTATCAGTGGTAGTTGTAAGCTTTACGCCCTCGGGCGAATATACCGTAACTTCCGCATTTTCCATAGGTGTTCCTGTTCCTCCCATTTGGGTTACTTTGCCAAATATGGTTCCTCCTGCAGAAGGAGTTCCCTTACAACCGGAAACCAATAGCATCCCCAGGATTAGAATTGAACCAAAAAAAATTACTCTTTTCATCTTTCACCTCTCTTTGAAGCCTGCGGCTACCGATTATTTCCAGATTATATCAAATCGTATATATAACCAAGAACAATTCCACCAACTACGACAGTGAGAAAATAGATAAGAAAGGCCTTTTTCTTCACTAAAAAGGCCACAGTCACCATAGGTGAGATTCGAGTAGCAGGACCAGCGATGAAGAAAGCTAACGCTGCTCCCTTGCTCATTCCCATGTTCATCAGCCCATAGATTAGGGGAATGGCTCCTCCCCCGCATACATAGAAGGGTATACTCATTGCTGCTGCTAAGAGTACAGAAAAGCGGGAAGCACCTAAGGTCATTACTACGAGTGATTGAGGAATATAAGTGTCTACGATTGCTGCAATCAAAATGGCAATTAGAAAATATTTTCCCGGGTACTTGGCCATTTTATACATCAGCCTGAGAGCATCAAGCCACTTATTCCCTGAAGATGTCTGAGTTAACTTGGAGATAAGATTCCCTTTCCTATTGTCATCCGATTTTGCCGGGTTATTCTTCGTAAGTTCAGCAAAAAAATTCTTCTTATTCAAATAGTGAAACATTAATCCGCACAATATACCTAAGGCTAATGCCGACAAAAGCGTGGCCATAGCCAAGCCTGGACCTAAAACGCCCCAGGTAGTAATAAATATGAAAGGATTAATTAGTGGTGAAGTGACAAGAAATGACATTACCGGAGCTATGGGCACTCCTGTAGAAAGCATGGTAGCAAATATGGGAATAACCGCATATGAACCCAAGGGAGATACAATTCCTAAGAGACTGGCGAGAACGATGGAAGGTATACCGCCTTTTCTATTGCATACCTGCGAGAGTTTCTGCGTGGGAACGAAGACAGAAATTAGAGAACCAAGGACTATACCTATGACTACAAAGTACCATAGACGGAAAAACATATTGACCGCTACCGACCATACACTATAGAGCCCACTGCTTATAAAGAAATTATGTAGACTTTCCATTATTATCCTCTCAAAACTTATTTTCTATTTTATCAAATTGATTAAAAAAGTCAAGTAAATTCCAACACTTCGATATATTGAAGTGTAAAGCGTCCCGACGAGTCGGGACACTCCAACCTCCCCCGATTTCATCGGGGACTCCAGAATCTGGAGTCCTTGCGAAAGCAAGGTCCAAAGAATAGCCTGTCCCCTTTTTCCTATAAAAAAACGGGGGACAAGATTCATTCTTGTCCCCCGATAGCCCGTGGACTATCCAACTATCTGGACTACTATCAAATCAGAACACTTTACCAGGCCTTAGGTTCTGTGGTGTAGGTTCCAACCTGAACTTGAGGAGGAGTATCGAACTTTTTCATGACGCTTTCAATTGAATTGCCAACTACCTCGATTTCATCTTCCTTGTATGTTCCCAGCCCAGACTCTGCACACGCCCGAATGACTCCATTAACCGATGGGTCAACTCCCATAACCCGACCCCCGGTAGCATCAACAGCCACGGCGTCTTTCCCAGCAATAACTAAATCCATGGATTTTGGCTCGCCATAAAATGCTCCCCATCCTTCCACAGCCCAGATAGCATCAACGATAGAATAATCTATTGGCGCAATGGAATTAACATCCGCAACGACCCATTGCGTCTTGTTATGCGGTAGACCCATTTTAATCGCTCCCACTATCCGGGTCGGAGGAATTCCTATCCCCACGTTCTTCAGAGTCAAGCTAATGCCAGCGTTATCATGGGTCTTCATTTTCCCAATGGAGATTCTGACATCCGCATTGACCCAATTATTGGGTATAGGATACTGGTCAAGCCCATGATGACCAGTCCGTTTTGGCTTGTAATACTTCCATGTCCCATCAGCAATAGCGTCATTGACGTCGTAGAGTTCAAGCCAACCACCCTTATGTGTCCACTGATCCATTGCTGGGTTCAGCTTCTTAGCCATATCTGTGTATCCGTATACCAGATAGTATGCATGGGTATTTCCCGCATTCGGACCCTCAACAATCGTGACCTTCTTGGCACCTTTCTCTTTGCAAATAAGAGCAACCGCTCGAGCTATTCTGCCATCCGTGAGAATGGATTGAATCTGGTGATTAAACCACGTTGCATCCCTCATCGCTGTGTTAGTCCATTTTGCCCTCATAGCTTCCAAAGAAAAGACGAACCACATATCCTGGACAAGATTGACTTTAATAATCACATTCTTGCCTTTGACATTCGGGAATCCACCAGCGAGGTCGACTGCTTTGCGCACCATATTCTCAATTGCTTTCTCGCTCTCTGGTGTCCAGGTCGTCGCCCATATCTTGGTGAAATCGGTGACGCTAAACTGCCAGGAATCTCCTATTACAGCATGGGGAGTTCCCTTCACTATGGCTACTTTTGTCTTTTCAGCTGCAAAAGCGAGCGTACTAAGGACAAACAAGAAGGCTACTGCTAAAATCAAAGCTTTCTTCATTCTTTTTCACCTCCTTTCTATTATGTATTAACTTCAATCGATATAAAAATTTCCGATGTAGTAGTGTAGCCCTTTACCCCGTTAGAAATTCCCCTAAGAGAATTTCTAACATCCATTTCTAACGGGGTTTATGAGCGTCCCGATTTATCGGGCGGGGACAATCCCCTACACTACTACATTTACATTCCTGTAAACTTACCAGCCCCAAACTTCTCCATAGGAAGCGGGTCCATGGCCTGGAAGTTCCTTGTATAACTTGGCAACTTCCCCAATACTGTTGCCGACTACCTGGATGTCTTTGTATGTCCCAAGACCGATCTCCTGAGCAATTCTCAGATAACCATACATCTCAGGGTTTCGGGTCATACAGGCACTACCAACCGAATCCGCAGCCACTAGATCTGGACTGGCAATAACTATACCATGGTAAATACCATCGCACATTGTAGGTCCATTTCCTTCACCACCGTATATGGCACCTATTACCGCGTAGTCAGCATCTACGATCTCATTCACATCAGCGATGGTCCTGGCAAGTTTCTCGTGGTTCAATCCTGTCTTGGGAGCGCCATAAACACTGTTCGGAGGAACACCTATACCAATATTCTTCAAGGCTGCAGTCGTACCGGCAAAGCCGTGCGTCTTCAAAGGCGCAACACTGATTACTACATCTGCATCCAATACCACAGCAGGTATAGCATACTCGCTAGCCGATAAGGCATGCGGTGCTTTGACCCACCTGTAAGGAACACGGTCAAGGTCAACCAGCTCAGCTCCAGCATCATTCTCAGCCAGGTAAGCTCCCCACACTCTCATGTTCGGAATTGCATTTGATAGTCCCGGAGCCTCACCAACATATATCTTCTTGGCTCCCGATTCCTTGCATAACAGTGCAACTGCTCTCACCACACGGCCATCCGTGTTCGTAGCAGTAAAGTCAGGCGCATTCCCGTGACCGGTAGATATCATATACCATTGGTCATTATTGGCATTAAACTTGATAAATACCGTGTCGCCCTTCTTAACCGGCCATCCACCAGCAAGTTTCACTGCCTTACGCACCATACTCTCCACTTCCTTAATGCTTGCCGGAGTGTACTCCAGGGTCCATTGATGTGGCCCACGCGCCTTGTCAGGACTCTTGGGGGCATACCCTAAAAATCTCGGATTAATAATCGTTGAATCCTTCAATATCTTTTCATCCCCCTGAACTATCGCCACCGTTGAGGCCGCAAAAGCAACCATAGTCATGGCAACTGTAAGCAACACTGCAATAAATAATGCTTTCTTCATTCTTCTTCACCTCCTTTCTTCATTAATTTTTATAAGCCCACAAATCAAAACATAAGCTATACAGAGGGAAAATTAATATTATGCGATTGTACTAAAGTCCTTCTTCCCTGTCAAGTACAAAAGTCTTCGCACTTTTTTCGAGGAAAAAACTACTGTGACAAAACTAACTTGAGAAATTTCAGTCGCATTTCAGCAACTATGAGGTTATTTTCGAGAGGAAATCGGGAAGTAGCCTAAATATCCTCCTGGATTGGTACGTTAAGAGAAATGAATTTCTTTCTTCGTCTATCCAAGGCCAAAAAAGAAATTCATCTTTTTTTAGGTCCCGATTTCAAAATCTTTCTTTGTAGGCACGATTTCAAATCGTGCAATTTAAATAAATACCAGGTAGGACGGCTCATAAGTTGATGAAATCAACTTTAGCCGTCCCACCTTTATTATTACTTCGCTACTCGTTCGAAGAGAAACTCGCGAGTTTCTCCGTTTGCTTAGAACCTGATGTGAGTCTTCACAGCCATGCCAATAGTAGTATCTCGGTTAGCCTCATCAAAGTACTTGCCTGGCATAAGCATACCAGCAACTAACTCGATGGTTTGTCTCGGTCCCAGGGTATAATTGATTCCCAGGTCGATTTCAGTTCCTATGGTTTTTTCACTACCAGCAGTAAGCGGTAGGGGACCTGGATTGTACTGAGCTTCCTGATCAGCAAACGACATACAGGCTGAGAGAAAACCACCCCATTTGGTATTCGGGACCACAAAGTCTATCTTTGGTCGGATAATCCAAGCATTGTAGATACTGTTATATAACTGGTCCCAGAGAATCAGGTCAATCTTCCACTCATCGACCCAGTCCTCGTTCGAACCAAGCGAGCCGAAATGTTCACCAGCCACAGCTTCTTTTGTCCCTGAGAAAAGACCGACTACAACACTTGCCCTGTTGACAACTGGAGAAGGTATAGGAACACCAGCATCAACAAAGAACTCCAAACTATGCTTGACCTTGTCCCATGAACCAATCCACCTACCCATGAGATAATCAATCTCTGACTTGATGTCAACCGGACCAATCTTGGCATTAATCATAGCATCGTGCATAAGCCAGTTTGAGGATTCACCAGCAGGGCCTACGTTAGCCACATCCCAAACGAAGAAGACGTAACCGACCGTAATGTTCGGATTCCAGAAAAAGACCCAGGGGCACCAAGCAAAACCGTCATCTGAAGCGACATCTATGTTACCCTCAGCTCTTTTATCGTACAGCATCCCGAACATTATGTTGTTCTCATTTGGCAGACTAAAAACAGGTGTGATGTAGTGGTATCTGGGATAAGTATCGTCTTCAGCAATAGAGAAGTTATGGAACAGGTCGGTCTGCTGACGGCCAATCTGAAGGCTTCCATATTTACCCAAGAAGATCTGTACCCAAGCTCGGTCCCACTGGAAGTTGTTACTTCCACCTTCGCCTTGATTCGTCGCAGCTCCGGTATTGTCAATCATTCCAGGCCAAGTAAGACCAGGCACCCCGTTGTATCCCCAGATATAATCGAGAGCCCTGAGCCGCGCTTTAACCTGGATCCAATCGCTCAGCTTCAACACAGGATTGAGAATCAATCTCTGTTCGGTGTAGGACCTTTCCGGGCCGCCTTTTACGAGGTCAGGATTGCTCACATAGTAACTGAGTGCACGAAAGTGTCCACCGACGGAAAATTCGATCTCAGCAAGACATACACTCGCCACAAGTAGCACGACCAGACCAGCCACTCCTAAAATTAGTAACTTCTTTTTCATTCATCTCCCCCCTTTACATTAAAATTTTTTGTTTCATGGCCAAATTTAGGGCCTAAATTATTTCCACAGATAAAACTTTCCACTTCACCTCCTTTCGGTTATTTTCTAGATTAAAATACCAACAACATAATTTGCACGATTTGAATTTGTGTTAATAATAATATTAAGTTTTATTGATTGTACCAAAGTAGTTTTTGCCTTGTCAAGTAAAAAATTCAAAAATCTTAATTTTAGGAGAAAAATTCTGGAGTGTCCCGATCTATCGGGACCAACGACTGTACCCCGACCTGTCGGGGCGCTTTACACTCCTCTCTCTCAACAAAAATTCACTCTCGACGATATTTCTACTTCTTGGCAAGGACTGCGGTCTCGGTAGTTCTCCAGTGCTGGACAGCAGCAGCTATGAAGCAGAGAGCTGCCATAATGCCGAATATCCAGATATAACCTCGCGCCACTCCCCATCCGCCGAAAACCTGGATTAACGGTGAAACAAGAAGCGGAAAACCGCCGCCGAAAAGAAAGAGAATAAGCGCTACTATGCTAACTGCCGTCGCCACTCCGCCTTTTTCCGCCGATTCAGCTCCCACCGCGTAGAGGATTGGATAGACAGCATTCACTACAAAACCAAAAGCTATCTGAACCAATATCACCAGAAGCAAAGTGGTACAGAAAGGAAGAGCAATCATAACCAGACCCATCCAGATCGCTGCTAAAGTGAGCACCGATTTTCTCCCCAATCTGTCCGACCACCATGGCAAGAGAACCTGAAATATGGCTCCGGTAATTGACCACGCCACAGCGAGGGCTGCCACCTGCGCATAGTTAAATCCGTGGATTTCGCTCAGGTATTTCGGGTAAAATGCCATAAACATTGAGAGAACACCCATAAAGATCCCGGCATTTATGGCTGAACTTTGGATGTTTCTTATCTTGAGTGTTCTCAATACCAGTTGAGCACCCGACAATTCACTCACTTGTTTTGCCAGGCTTGGCTTGGTCAGTCCTCTCTTATCAAACTCCGCATAGGCTTTCTCGTAACCTGTTTTTTTAGAAATTGAATAGTACCAGACGAGAGGAATAATTGAGATCAGTGTAAAATAGAAAACATATCTCCAGCTATCGCTACCAAATTTTCCCAGTGTCCAGGAGACCAACAAACCAGATAACAAAACTCCCATAGGAAAGCCTGTGTGGGTAAGTCCTAAAGCAAAGCCCCGATGCTCATCTGGCCACACTTCTGCAACCACAGAAGGCCTGACAGTCTCTTCCACGCCGCCTCCTATCTGCACGCCACATCTGAGCAAGATAAACCTTATGAAAGTGGCACTAATGTTCCTGAATGCTGTAAGAAATGACACGATGGTATAGAAGATGACCATAGCTCCCCAAAAATATTTTCTCTTGTAACCAGCGCCGATTTTGTCACTAATGGCAGCTCCAGGAACACCAGAAGCTCCCCTGACCCATTGCATTACTGCCAGGAAAAGAGCCCAAGCTCCTGGACTTAGTGCCCACTTATCTATAAGGAGCGGCCCAAGTGTCCACACTACGCCGAAATTAAAAGAACACATTAACCATATAGCCCAGGTAGATATGGTCATACCCCAAACCCAACCGGTTCCACGTGGCCACACACCTACCTTTTTCCCAACTTTTTCAGCCATTTATTTCACCCCCTTTCGCTTTTCTGTCTAAACCTATATTTCTATATGAAATAGCAGAGCTTCGCTCTGCCACTACATCCATTTCCTGTAGCGGCAAAGCATAAGCTTTGTCTTTTAGGTAGCCGCAACCTTCAGGTTGCGTGTGGAAACGCTCCGATGAATCGGAGCGCCTACCTCTTTTAGATTTTGAGCTTGAAGAGTTTTATAGCGTTCTCGCCCAGAACATTTGCCAGATCCTTATCACTGAGGCCCGCAGATCTATACTGGAAGATTTCTACTGCTGTATTTTCTGGCAGGTCGGTTCCTAAAATTATTCTCTCCGAACCAAGATCGTTTACAAACCACATCTTTTCATTAATAGAAATCCAGGAGCCCTCTAAATAAATGTTCTTGCAAAGCTTTGCTGCAATATAAGCTTCTGTTGAATAGATATGCGCCATACCAGAATGGTAAAGAACCATCGGCACATCCGGATAAGCCTGTGCCATAGGTATGGTAAGCGAAGGTAGAGCAAATGGAATTCCTGCCCCGGTGTGAATCATTAACGGAACCTTATGCCTTTTCGCTGCTTCAAAGACCTTCTTTGCATCAGTAGCCAGAGGACTTATCGCGTGACCAATAGTATGCAGTTTTATACCCACGAAACCTTCGCCTTTTATGAGTCTATCAACTTCCGCATTGTATTCTTTTTCGTCCTGATGGGGATTGAGACTTACAACTCCAAAAATCTTCTTAGGATATTTCTTCATAAGTTTGGCTATGTCATTATGGGTTTTCTTGACATCGGGTGCGCCCGGGAAAGGTAGAACAAGTGCAGCATCGATTTTATTCTTCTGTATGGCACCCATCAGCGCTTCTTCTGAAGTATCTAAGTCAAAAACTTTACACGGCCCCAAATGGCAATGAATATCAACAATTTTCATTATTTTTCTCTCCTTTCGTTTCACTCAATCCGACCGGCCCCGATTTATCTATCGGGGCGTCGCCAGACTTGTCCCGATTTATTCATCGGGACGGCGACCCTTTCGCTTCGCGCAAATTACGAGATTGCTTCCCCCCAATGCTTGTTTGCACAAGCAAACAATGGGGGTCGCAATGACAGTCCCGATTGAAAATCGGGATAGGCACAGATTCAATCTGTGCGAAAGTTCTCCCGTTTTATCGTATTACTTCTATAGGCATCACCTCCAAAATCTCATAAAATCAAAATTGCAGAATTTACTTCGGTATGTCTCTGAATTTCTATTAGCGTGCATGAGGGTATGAATCGTTGTTTAGATTGCACAGTAAAACTCCAGTTAAGGAAACTAATTACTGGCCCAAGGACGGTAAACCCCGTTAAAAAAACTTGAAGGAGCTTTAAACACCCCCAAAATAGTTCATTTTCCCGTTTTAACCCTGCCTTGAGGGAAAGAGTCTTTTTTAACGGGGTAAACTTAGAAGTGACGAACTCATTACCAAGAGTTGTGAGATGAATTAAGAATTGCTTACGATTGGGTAAAAACTAATGTAATTTTACTAAAGTGTATCTACCTTGTCAAGCACAAAATTAATTAAATAGAAATATGGTGCAGATTCCTTAGCGCTCCCGACCTTTAGAGCAAAATATTCAGGTCTTCCTATATCTTTTCGTAATTATTCCAGGTAACGTCGCATAGAACATTGCTGCCTGGACAAGCTGTTCAACCTTCACTTGCTCATCAGCGGAGTGAGCAAATTTCTCTTCTCCTGGCCCAAAAACTACGGTAGGTATCCCTTTCTCACCCATAGTATAACTTCCATTGCTACAGAATGGCCATAGGAGAATTTTAGGATTCTTTTTAAAAAGAACTTGATAAGTCTCCACGCAACAAACAACCAAAGGGTGTTTCCGCGGTAATTCCCAGGCAGTAAAGAACTTTTGCAAGATTTCCAGTTTTCCACCTTTTCCTATGACAGTTCTTAATTCGCGTTTTACGCCCTGTGCGCTCTCTTTTGTATTTGTCCTCCTGTCCAGGTAGATAGTGCAATTATCAGGGATGGCATTTAAGGAAGCCTTCTCGCAGTCAATCTTGGTAACGGTTAGAGTTCCTTTCCCCAGGGGAGGAGCGGAAGGAAGTTTACTGTTCAATCTTTCTATCTTCTGAATTAATGGAGCCATTTTATAGATGGCATTTTCCCCTTTCCAGGGAGTGCCCGCATGTGCCGATTTGCCTTTCACGGAGATTTTCAGACCAACCCTTCCTTTGTGTCCACGAATAATATTGAGACTGCTCGGTTCTGCGAGAATGACAAAATGTGGTTTAATTCTGTCTTTTTTTATTAGATATTCGATACCTTTACCCCCAGCCGATTCCTCCTCCACGCTACAAGCAACATAGAGTGTATAATCTCCTGTGGGACCGAGAGCTGCCATTAATTTGCCGCCATATATGGCGGAAGCGACTCCTGCTTTATCGTCACACGCTCCCCTTCCATAAATAGTCCCATTTCTATACTCCGCTCCGAAAGGATCGTGTTTCCAGTTTTTTCTATCGCCAATATCCACGGTATCCATATGGGCATCGTACAGTATCCTGACTTTCCCCGAACCGATTCTTCCTATCACATTTCCCACACCATCAATGAACACTTCGTCAAATCTAATCTTTTCCATTTCTTCTTTTACGCGAAGAGCCATCTTATTTTCTCGACCGGAAAGACTGGAAATTTTCACCATATCTCTCAAAAAATTAACCAGACTTTTCTGGTTATCCCTTGCCAACTGTCTTAATCTTTCTATTTTCAATCGCTACCTCCAATTCAAAGTTCGTGGAAAACTGGCTTCAGGAGAGGATAGAGTTTTTTATAAATTTTGAATAATTTATCGTATTGTTTCTGGTGTTCTCTAACTGGCTCCACTAAACCGGCTACGTGGACCATCTGTTTACTGACTTCCTTCATATTTTTATATACGCCAATACCCAGGCTTGCCAGCATGGCAGCACCCAATGTTCCTGTCTCTACAACCTGCAACTTCTCTATACACCTGCCAGTGACATCTGCTCTAATTTGATTCCACAGGTCGATCTTCGCTCCCCCGCCCGCTATTCTGATTCTATCAACTTTTTTTCCCACGGATTTCTCAGCAATTTCCAGTAAATGTCTCACGCTGTAAGCCACACCTTCAAGAATAGACCTAATAAAGTCGGCTCTTCTATGCGTCCTGGTTATCCCAATAAAAAGTCCCCTGGCGTGCGCATCCCAGATAGGCGCTCTTTCCCCTTCAAGATAGGGAAGAAAAATCATACCTTTACTTCCGGGAACCACGGACTCCGCCTCACTCAATAGTGAATCTAATCCTATAAGAGAAAGCCCTTCATTACTGGCTCTTTCTTTCAGGTCCATAAGCGCTTCTCCTGCCCATTTCAAAGAATCGCCACCAGATTGAGTTGGCCCGTACAAAACAGAAACAGTATCGGTTATGTTTGAGGGAATCGACATAAGACCGTAAGTTAATTTGGGGAGAGAAAGACTGGTGAGTCCCACTATCTCCGAAGTGCCGGTGATGTTGAAAGCCCTTCCCGGAGCAGAAAACGAACCCGTAGCAAGCATTCCACATAAGGCATCGCTCCATCCAGCAACTACAGGAATATCTTTGGGAATCCCGAGGCGACATCCTATCTCGTTTCTTACTTTTCCAACTATCTCATATGGTTTATATATCTCAGGAACTATTTCCTCAGAAATTCCCAGAATTTTAAAGAATTCACTGGAAACTTTACCCGTCTTTAAATTAACCATTCCCTTAGAACACCACCTGTCTGAGAAGAAACAACCTGTAAGTTTGTAGCCGATAAAATCCTTAGCCTGAAGAATCTTGAATGTCTTTTGCAAAATCTGGGGCTCGTGTTTCTTCAGCCACAAAAGTCTGGCAGGAGGCCAATTGGGCTGTATAGGTAAGTCCATTCCCAGAAACTTTTCCATTCTCCTCTTTCCTATTTTTTTCCGGATCCAGCGAGCCTCCGCCACGCTCCTTGTATCTCTCCAGATAATTGCCCGTCTCAAAATTTTTCCCTTTCTATCCACAAAGACCTGAGTGGGAGTCTGACCGCTCAAGCCTATACCTACAATCGAAGACATTTTTACTTTCGCTCTCTCCTTGAGCTGTCCAATTGCTGTCTCCACTGCTTTCCACCAGTCCTCGGGATTCTGCTCTATTTCCCGGGGAGCAGGTTGGTAGGTAGGATAACTCTTGAAAGCCTGGGCAACCATATTGCCTTTCAAATCATATGCACCAACCTTACAGGAAGTAGTCCCTACATCTATTCCTAATAGTATTTCACCCACAATTGACTCCTATATCAATACCTTACATCCCCCAATGCGAGGGGATTTGGTATACATCGAAGATTGTAGGGGCTCAATTTATTGAGCCCGTGTATGCGGGTTCGATGAATCGAACCCCTACATTCACGGGAAGATTTGCTCCGCTACTCCTTTTTCTTTAGAGGGGCAACGAGTAAACGGCAGGCCCGGAAAAATATCACCGCATCTACAAGAAGGGCTATAAATTGAACGCCCAAATCAATCCATTTTTTTGCTGTTTTCACATCATCCACATATATTCCCAGAGAGAGACCTGCCTTCCTTACCTTTCCCACCACCTGTTTAATCTTCTCCGTAACCTTGGGGTGGTTTATTTCTCCGGGAACTCCCAGCGACTGAGAGAGATCATAAGGTCCGACAAATATCGTATCCAGACCCTTAACCTGCAATATCTCGTCGAGATTTTCTACTCCCTTCTTCCCTTCAATTTGGACAATCAAAAGAGTTTTTCTATTCGCCTCCTTAAGGTAATTCTCCTTGGGGAGATGAGAATAGTCGGCGGCACGAGCAAATACGTCCATTCCCCTTTCTCCCAAAGGGGAAAATTTGGATAGAAATACCACCTCTTCTGCTTGTTTTCTGGTGTCCACGTGGGGAACTAAAACCCCACTTGCTCCTGCATCCAGTGGTCCCGAAATCGCAGATTCCGATATCTCGGGAACTCTGACTATGGAATCGATGCCTCTGACTTGTGCCATTCTTATCAGATCTTCCACGCTCTCAATAGACAGTGCACTATGCTCCATATCCAAAATGGCAAAATCGAATCCGGCAAGGCCTACTATCTCCACCATAGCTGGATCGCGCGACTTCATAAAAGGGCCGACAACAAATTCTCCCCTTTTCATCCTCTCTTTAATCGGTAGACTCTTCATAAACTCTTCCTCTCAATTTCTATGGGGTCTCCCACCTTTATTTTTCCTCCCGAGATTACCTTTGCGAATAGTCCCTCTTTGGGCATAATGCAATTGCCTACTAATTTCCTTATCTCACATTTAGCGTGGCATTCTTTGCCCCGCTGGGTAATCTTGATTACTGCCTTATTTCCCAACTTCAGTTTTGTGCCCATTGGCAAACCATTAAGGTCAAAGCCCCCAGTGGTAATATTCTCTGCAAAATCTCCCGGACCAATCTTTAACTTTATATTTTTACAGCGTTTGAGCTTTTTTAATTGACTAATAAACTTCCTAATATTTTCTATCCCTAAAAGACTCACCTGACGCAGGGCTAAACCACTATGAGCATCTCCCACCATTCCCCAATTTCTCCTCAGGATTGCCTCTCTTACGGGCTTTTTAACCGTGCCCTTCTCATCACTTCTGTTTATGGAAACGATCTTGATTCTTCCCATAAAAATATTCTAACTTTCCTGTAGTAGGTCCGACTTATCGGAACATCTGGAGTAGTAGGTTTTAACCTGCGTTTCAGAGCGCAGACTAAAGTCTGCTACTCCAGTTTTTATTTTCCCCGCACCACACAGCATTGAACATATTGCAGGCTGAGTTGGCGAATCTTTTCTAATTCTTCAATTTTGTAGGGAGCTATTTTTTGGAACTCGGGATCCATTGTTTCCCGGTTGGAAAAGTTCTGTAAAGCGTATCTCTTTGCTCCTTCAATTTCCCGCGCGATTTCCAGGATGTCCTCCTCATTGTGGAGACCGGGAACCACCGTGGTGCGAAATTCGTAATCTACTCCAGAATCGATTATTAAGTTAACACTTTCCTTAACCTTCTCCAATAATTCCTTATTCTTTATCTTTGTCGATTTCTCATAAGCATTAAGATTTAAGGGCGCTTTAATGTCCATAGCCACATAATCGACCAGCCCCATATCCATCACTCTTCTCAACATTTCCGGGAAGGTGCCATTGGTGTCAAGTTTTATTTCCATACTTAAATTGCGAATTTTTTTCAGAAATTCCGCCAAATCTTCAAAGAAACAGGGTTCTCCACCAGTAAGACATATTCCGTCAATCCAATTTTGATGGCTTGTCAGAAGAGTAGAGATTACTTCAAAGGGGATTGTTTCATACTGGTGAGGATTCAGCACCAGTCCTGCGTTCTGACAGTAGGGACATCTGAAATTGCAATACGGCGTATATAGAGTGGAAACGATCTTTCCCTCCCAATCGAGTAGTGAAGTTTCAATCAAGCCCTTTATCAAAATTTTCATCGCAATTACACTGTATTTATTTCGGAGTAGCAGAGCTTGCTCTGCGTCATCATTGCGAAACAAGTTTCGCTACTCCAGAAGACTCCAGAGTAGCTCCGATTCATCGGAGCGTCGTGTAATCAGAGGTCCCTAAGGTAATTTTTCGGAGACCTCTTCCAGTAATCTTTTAACCGCATTCTCGAAAGTTGCTCTGGGTTGGTAACCTACATATTTCTCTTTGATATCGCCTTTTCTATCGATAATAAAAGTAGTGGGAATTCCTCTGATTCCTCCGTATTCTTGCGTGACGTTAACATTACCCGAAACTATCGGGTAATTAATTTCGTAATCTTTCGAAAATTGTTTAACCGCACGCGTATCTCCCCTGTCAAGATTAACCCCGATGATAAGTAAACCTTCGTCCTCATATTTATCATAAAGCTGTACAAAATCTGGAATTTCCTCGCGACAGGGAGGGCACCAGGTAGCCCAGAAATTGAGAATGATTACTTTTCCCAAAAAATTGGAAAGGGTCAAACTATTTCCCTCAAGGTCCGGGAGAGTGAAATCCGGAGCATCTCCCCACTCTTTCTCAGTTACTGCGCTCTCTTCCGTCTCTCCTCTCTCCCCTCTTTCCGTCTCAATCCCACAACCCGAAGGCAATATGACAAAAAGAAGCAAAATTATCAGAACTTTCTTCAATGCTTTTTTCATCTCTCCTCCCGTTATGAAGCTCGTAGTGGCAAAGCGGGTAGTGTAGCTCTACACTACCGAGCGACTCCGATAACTATCCCTGCCTCTTAACACCCTGAGGATGAAGGGATAGTTACAGGAGCTTCAAATCCGCCAGGTTTTCTGTAGTGTAGCCCTTTATGGGCGTAATTCTTACGGGCATAAAGCCCTACACTACCGAGCGACTCCGATAACTATCCCTTCATCCTCCCTTCCATTTCCCAACGTATTGGCCAGCAGCAAAACCCGCAGTTGCCCCCTCACCACAGGCAGTCACTACCTGCCTCAACAATTTTTTCCGCACATCTCCACAAGCGTATATCCCTTTAACCGAAGTTTCCATATTTTCGTCCGTAATAATAAATCCTTCCTTGTCCATCTCCACTACACCCCTCAGGAACCCGGTGTTAGGGAGAGTACCTATGTGGACAAATACGCCTTTTATTTCTAATGTCGAATCTTCTCCTGTACCCAGATTTCTTACCCTCACACCTTGCACTTCAGTCTCTCCCAGAATTTCTGTCACTACGGAGTTCAAGAGAAATTCCAATTTGGGATTGGAAAGTGCCTGCTCCTCGATAATTTTACCTGCTCTGAGTTGGTCGCGGCGATGAATTAAAGTGGTCTTCTCTGCAAACTTAGATAGAAATAGTGCTTCTTTTACTGCAGTGTCTCCACCGCCTACTACAACGACCTTCCGATTTTTGAACAATGGCCCGTCGCAAGTAGCGCAATAGGATACTCCTCTACCAATCAGTCTCTCTTCTCCCGGGACTTCCAATTTCCTCGGTCTGGTCCCTGTAGCCACGATTAAAGCTATGGTTTTGTACTCTTTTTTCTCTGTGTTAATTACTTTCTCCGGTTCTCCTTTGGATAATTCATCTTCTGAAGGGACGTTAATCTTTGCCACTTCTCCACTTTTAATCTCCAATCCATATTTTTCAGCTTGCTTCTTGAACCTCTCCATCAATTCAGGTCCGCCAATACCTTCAGGAAATCCAGGATAGTTCTCTATTGTCCAAGCGACTGCTGCCTGACCTCCCGGAGCTATCTTTTCCAGAAGCAAAGTTTTCAGCCTGGCGCGACCTGTGTAAAGCGCGGCGGTCAAACCTGCCGGTCCACCGCCAATAATAATAACATCATACTCACTCATTCAGAATTTCTCCAATTTTGGCTTCTAAAGCTTCCTTGGGCATAGCCCCCGCAGTCTGGACGACCACTTTTCCCTTCTTGAAGATTATGAAAGTGGGAATGCTTTGTATTCCATATTTCGCACTGGTGAGAGGATTTTCGTCTACGTTAAGTTTTCCTACTTTCAGTCTACCTGCATATTTGCGGGAAATTTCCTCGACAGCCGGGGCAACCATCAAGCAAGGTGTGCACCATTCCGCCCAGAAATCTACCAGGACAGGCAATTCTGAATTCAGAACTTCCTCCTCAAAATTCTTATCGTTCAGAACAATTTCCATCTTTCCTCCTTATATCAATTACACTATGAACTGAAATTTGCCCGTTAAAATCAGAATTCCGAATAGAATCAACAATCCTCCTGTTACTATTGATATCAGCCTTGAGTATTTCTTTATTTTCCGAAATCCCCTGAGAAAGAAGTTAACAGCAAGACCGGAAATCAGGAAGGGAATACCCAATCCGAGAGAGTAGGAACCCAAAAGGAAGACCCCTTGCCTGACAGTATCTTGGGTGGAGGCATAAGTAAGTATTGTTCCCAGGATAGGCCCAACACAGGGGGTCCAGCCAAGGGCAAAAACTATTCCCACAATAAAAGAACCCAAGATGTTTGTGGGTTTCATCCTTAAATGAATTTTTCTCTCATATCCCAGAAAAGTTATGTTAAATGCCCCGGCAATATACAAACCAAACACGATAACCAAAATTCCGCCGATAATTCTCAAAAGTTTAAGGTGCGAGAGCACAAATTTTCCAAAGTAGGAAGCCGAAGCACCAAGCAAGACAAAAACTAAAGAGAAGCCAAGAATGAATAGAACCATCTCTAAAAAAATTCTCCTGGACATCTTACTTTTCTCTTCACTGCTACTAACTAAATCATCAATGGACACACCGGTAATAAAAGAAATGTAAGCAGGTATCAGTGGTAAAATACAGGGAGAAAGAAATGTCAAAAGTCCAGCAAAAAAGGCCATGAGTAGTGAAACTTGTTGCGCCACAATACCTCCTCGGTCAAGAACTAATGCTGCTGTTTTTTCTCTCTTCCCAATTTCCCCAGCATGACCAGTGCTAAAATGGCAAAAATTATACCCAGAAATTGAGAAGTGGTGAACATCCAGATTTGTCCCCGAGGGTCGGCCCGAAAGATTTCAATTATAGAACGACTCACTCCATAGAGAAGGACATAGAGCCAGAATAATTGACCATCAAATTTTTTATACCGTCTTAAGGTGACTAGAACGCCAAAGATAATAAATAGATTCAATGAGGAGAATAGTTGTATCGGAATTAGGGGCTCTCCCAGAGAACCAGCGGGGCTCTCTGGCGAAAAAGAGACCCCCAGCCAGGAATCAGTAGGACGACCGTAACAGCAACCATTTAAAAAGCAACCTATTCTACTTATGGCATGGGCGATAACAATTCCGGGAGCAAAGAGATCCGCAGTTTTCCAGAGATTTAAACTCTTTCTTCTCATCTGCCAGACGCCAATTCCAAAAGCCAAAACAAACCCGCCATAGAAAACGAACCCTCCTCGGCCAAAAATGGTTCTCAGGGGCTCATTGAGAAAACGTTCCCATTCCACAAGAATGTAGAGGATTCTTCCTCCTGCAAAGCCAGAGATTAACACCCAGAGAAATAGACTCATTATCTTTTCCATATCGAGCCTTGTTCTCTTTGCCTCTCCCCGAACATAGAAAAAGCCCATAAGACAACCAATTGCCACCATTAATCCATATGTATAAATAGTAAAAGGTCCCAATTTAAGCAGTACTGGATACAACTTCTCTCCCTTAGTTGAATAAGATTTACCTTGATAATTTCGTAGTGTAGCCCTTTATGGGCGTCCCGATTTATCGGGACGGGCATAAAGCCCTACACTACCAAAATCATTACGGGCATAAAGCCCTACACTACCTGTCATCTTATTCGTCTTTTTTAGAATCCCTTCCTCCACTACGCTTGCCCTGTCGAGTAGAAACATAATATCTTTTTTTATTATGTAGTTCCGCTTTTATCTCCGCACGCCTTTCCAGAATAGTCAGGTTTTTCATCACCTCTTTAGAGTTGACTCTCAAAGCAGAGGAAATATCACTGAGCGTGCAGGGTCTTCTTTTAAGGAGATTCTTGATATCGGTCTCCAATTTTTCTATATGTTCTCCCTTTGAGATTTTCTTGAATTTTCTAACTATCTCCACTTTCCCCGGCAGTTGCCTCTGGATGGAGCGAAGCTCTTTTTGATTTAGGGCAAAAACCTCCT
>CAYOFG010000011.1:0-29296 GCA_964403285.1 uncultured Clostridia bacterium
AAAATAGAGCTGACCCCATTTTTATTTAAGAATGGAATAAATATGCGATGGAAAAATATAAGTTTAGCTCTTCTTTCGGGTATTTTGCTTGTTCTAATATTTCCCAAGTTTAATTTATCGCTTTTAGCGTGGGTGGCATTAATTCCCCTTTTCCTGGCTCTGGAGGGTAGGAGTCTAAAAGAGTCTTTTAGTTTGGGATTTCTCTCAGGACTGGTTTCTTTTATGGGGATTCTCTACTGGATTTTTCCCACTATAGTCAGTAACGGAGAATCGAAGTTATTGGGATTTATTTCCCTTTTATTTCTCTCTTCTTACCTGGCAATATATTATGGTCTTTTTTGTCTACTGTTCAGGTATGCATCCTCAAAAATTATCGATTACACGTTTATCCTATTCTTCGCTCCTGCCCTCTGGGTTTCCCTTGAACTTTTGCGGGCATACTTTCTTTCTGGATTCCCCTGGGCTCTCCTGGGCTATTCGCAATGGAATTTTTCTCCCATTATACAGATTTCGGAATTTACCGGAGTCTACGGAGTCTCCTTCTTGATTGTAATGGTGAACATTGTTTTGACGCAAGCAGGACGCTCGTTTGGCTTCTTCAGAGAAGAGGGAATGGTATCTAAGGCAGAATTTAGAAAAAGTGCATTACCTTTAGCTTTAAGCGTGTTAGTATTTTTGTCCTGTTTAGTTTATGGGTTGATTACTATATCGAGAGAATCTGCTACAGTGAGAGGAAGTTTCCCGGAGGAAAAGTCAATCCTTAGAATCGCTTTACTACAGGGGAATATAGATCAATATATGAAATGGGACAAGAAGTACGAACGAATGATTAAGAAGACCTATGGTGAGTTAGTGGAGAGGGCAGCAAAAGATAATCCACAACTAATTATCTGGCCAGAGACAGCGTTGCCGGGATACCTTAAGCGGGAGAGTCAACTTCAGGAATGGGTGGAGAAAGTGGTCAGTAAGACCAATGCATACCATATTGTTGGTAGTCCCGAATATCGGGAAGGTGATTATTATAATGCAGCCTTCCTGATTTCACCCCGGGGAGAAATTTTAGGCGAGTATGATAAAATTCATCTCGTTCCCTTTGGTGAGATGGTTCCTCTGCGGCCGATTCTTTCTCCATTCATCGGGGTATTAAGTGAACTGGGAGATTTTTCTCCCGCGCGGGAACGCAAGTTATTGTATACCCCTTTCGGAAGTTTTGCTGTGCTCATTTGTTGGGAAGGAATCTTTCCTCATCTCGTTCGTAAATTCGTAAAAGATGGAGCAGATTACTTAGCCAATATTACTAACGATGCCTGGTTTTTAAAGACATCGGCTCCCTTTCAACACTTTGTTGCCAGTATCTTTCGTGCGGTGGAAAATCGGGTAAGCGTAATTCGCGTGGCTAACACAGGAGTTTCAGGATTTATAGATCAGTATGGCAGAATAACTAAGAAAACGGAGATTTTTAAGAAAGACTATCTAAGTTCTTCTGTTCTCAGGAGAAATAAGCAGACTTTCTATACCAATTACGGTGATATTTTTGCTTACCTGTGCGTGGTCCTGAGCATCTCTTGTATTGCTCGGAGGAGGTTCCGGTGGTAAAAGAGTTAAGGGATAAATTCAGATTGATTACGGATTCTATGCAAAGACTAAGGAGGCATCTTTGAGATAGAAAAAAAAGAGAAAAGAATTAAAGAGCTGGAAAGAGAAACGGAGAAAACGGATTTCTGGAAAGAACGAGAAAAAGCGCAGAAGGTGATGCAAGAATTGATTTCTCTTAGGAAATCTGTTGGCACGTGGAAAGATTTGAATAGTGAAAGGGATGAGATAGAAACACTCCTGGAGATGGCTAGCGAAGAGGAAAAGAAAGGCTGGGCGGACAGCCATTATGAAGCCTCAGTGGTGGGAGACCTGGAAAAGAGAATCAGGGATATTGGGACGAGAATAGAGACTTTGAGCGTGCAAGCCAAAATGACAGGAGAATCGGATAAGAATAATGCTATACTTACGTTGCATTCCGGAGCTGGTGGCACAGAAGCCTGTGATTGGGTGGAGATGCTTTTTCGTATGTACAGGAGATGGGCGGAAAAAAAGAATTATAAAGTTACTATTATAGACATACTTGCCGGCGAGGAAGCAGGGATTAAGAGGATTACCTCTATTGTAACAGGGGAATATGCTTATGGTCTTTTAAAATCGGAAACTGGCATTCATCGCTTAGTTAGAATTTCACCTTTTGATGCAAATAAACGTCGCCATACCAGCTTTGCTTCTTGTGACATAATCCCGGAAATAAGTAATGAAATAAAAGTAGAAATTAAAGAAAAAGACCTGAGGATCGATACGTATCGTGCCTCTGGCCATGGTGGGCAGCATGTTAACAAGACTGATTCTGCAGTACGGATTACTCATATACCCACGGGCATAGTTGTGCAATGTCAGAGCGATCGCTCCCAGCATAAGAATAAGGCTACGGCAATGAATTTGTTGCGAGCAAAATTGTTCGAATTGGAACAGGAAAAGAAAAGGGAAAAGAAAGAGGATCATTACCAGAGATTAGACACTATTGCCTGGGGTAACCAGATTCGTTCTTACGTCTTCTGTCCTTATACGATGGTAAAAGACCATCGCACGAATTTAGAAATTGGAAATGTAGAATTTGTAATGAATGGCGAAATCGACCCGTTTATTGAAGCCTATCTTTTTCAAAAGGAGGAGAAGTAATTGAATATACGTTATCCAGCAATCGTTTTCTTTTGTGTAATTTTTCTGTTAGGCTCGGTTTTCACCAGTCCCGTCTGTGCTCAAGATGAAGCAAAGAAATTATACAAGGGAGCAGAGGAGAAGTATTCCCGGGGAGAAGTGGACGAAGCTGTTTCTGATTTGGAAAGCGCTCTGCAGATTGATAGTAAGTTCAGGAAGGCAGAAGAGCTTCTCCTTAAGATTCTAATTGCCGTGTCGACTGAGTATTATGTGGCAAATGACTATGGGCGCGCTTTTCCTTATTTAGATAAGGCCTATAGTATTGATCCTGAGAATGCAAAACTAAAATATATGTACGATATTGTCTCCAAAGAGATGAGAGCAAGAGAAGCAGAGAGAAAAACTAAAGAACTGGAGGCTCAGAGGAAGGGTGAAGAGGAACGCCGAGAAGTAGAACTTGAAGCCCAGAGCAAAGAAGAAGAGCTTTTGGAGAAAAAGAAGCAGGAGGAGGAAAGAAGAAAGCGGGAGCTGGAAGCTAAAGGAAAAAGGGAGGAAGAAAAAAGAAGGAGAGATGAGATTGAGGCAAAGATGAAATCAGAACGCGAAGAGACAGAAAAAGCTCTCCTGGCGAGGAAAGAAGAGATAGAAAAAGCTACGAATAAATACGAGGAAACCCGTAATAAGTACAAAACAACCCGTAATAGACTGATACGGACTATAATCTTGGGAATTGTCGGTATTTTGTTATCTTTTCTGGTGGCCATTTTTCTTATATTCATTATTTTTAAGTATAGTGACCGGAGATTTGAGAAAAGATGGAAGGAGGAGCGTGCTGGACAGGATGAGTTTCGCCAGCGAGTGGAGAAGATACTCCTGGGAAACCAGGAGAGGATTTTAGGGTTATTGGAGAAGCTGTCCGGGGCAATTAGAGGAGAGACGAAAAAAGTAGTTGTAGAGAGACCGGATGGGGGACGGGAAATTATCACTGACTTAAACCCGCATATTAGAGCAAGAGCAGATGGAGTGGAGCTGATTGAAGCCACAGTAGACGACCCCGGGGTGGGGGAGAGGCTGCTCAAGCCGTTCTTAGAAGACAAGGATAGCCGGGTGAGAGCCAATGCAGGTAAAGCTTTATATAAGTATAATAAAGAAAAGGCTATGGTAGTGCTTACTGAGATGTGTAAGAGTGATGACCAGTGGATGCGATTGAGCGGAGCCTGGGCGTTGGGTGAGATAGGTTCAAAGACGGCAGCAGAAATCTTACTTTCTCTATTGCAAGATTCCTGGGAGTTCGTCAGAAAAAGGGCTGCCAAATCTTTAGAGAAAATACTGACGCAAAAGAAAGAAGGGATAGAAGCAAATCTATTAGAAACAATTGCGTCCGCCCTTAAGGAAGTCAAGAAGTAGCTGCAGAGCGAAGCTCTGCTAATTAATGAGCAAAGCTTACGCTTTGCTGCTACAAAAAGAAATGTAGCTGTCCCGATTCATCGGGACGGGGTTTTAGTTTTTGTTTGACAGAAGAGAATTTTATGTAATATAATAAAAAATTTGGAGGAAAAAAGGAAATAACATTATGAGCGAAATTAATAAACTGATTTCCGAGAGAAAGCAGAAATTGGAAGAGTTGCGAAAGATGGGGGTGGATGTTTATCCTCGCAATTTCTCTATTACCAATGTCATCAGTCAGGTTAGAGAGAAATATGGAACGTTAAAAGCAGAGGAGAAAACTGAGGAGACTGTCTCTCTTGCCGGAAGAATTATGAGTCTCAGGGGGATGGGTAAAGCCAGCTTTGCCCACATAAAAGATGGGACGGGGAAGTTACAAATTTACGTCAGAGAAGACGTTTTGGGCGAAGGTAATTATCAAATATTTAGAAAGTTTGACATCGGGGATTTGATTGGAGTCGCCGGGAAAGTTTTTTCCACCAAGACAGGAGAGTTGTCTATTCAGGCAGAAAAATTGACCCTTTTGGCTAAATCACTCAGACCATTGCCGGAAAAATGGCATGGGCTTAAAGACATCGAAACCCGTTATCGCCAGAGATATATAGATCTCTTGGTCAATGAACAGGTACAGAATGTTTTCTCTACGCGCAGTTTGATTATTAAAGCGATAAGAGCATTCCTGGATAACCTGGGATTTCTGGAAGTGGAAACGCCTATGATGCAATCGATTGTAGGCGGGGCAATAGCTAAGCCTTTCCTAACTCATCATCAAGCACTGGATATGGAACTCTATTTGCGAATTTCGCCGGAACTCTTTTTGAAACGCTTGGTTGTGGGAGGGCTGGAAAAAGTTTATGAAGTGAACAGAAGTTTCAGGAATGAAGGGGTTTCCACCAGACACAATCCAGAGTTCACTATGCTGGAAGTATATCAGGCTTATTCAGATTATGATGGTATGATGGATCTTTGCCAGAAAATGATTCTGTTTGTTGCTCATCAAGTTCTGGGTAAGGAGGAACTCACCTATCAGAAAAACAAAATTAACTTGCGAAAAATTCCCTGGCAAAAGTTTTCCCTGTATGAGTTATTACAAGAACATACGAGGATTGATTTTACAAATATTCACGGGCTATCTGAAATGAGAAAGGTAGCCGATAGATTAGACGTAAAATATAAGAAAGATAGTCCCAAACACAAAATTCTTGACCATATTTTCGAAGCTTACGTGCAGAAGAATCTGATACAACCAACATTTGTGCTCGATTATCCCACTGAATTTTCCCCACTGGCTAAGGCGAAGAAGGATAATCCTGAATTAGTGGAGCGGTTTGAACTTTTCATCGGGGGAGAAGAATTGGCAAACGCTTATTCTGAGCTTAACGACCCTGTAGAGCAGCGGAGAAGAATGGAAAAACAGGTTGAAGACATAGACATTGGTGAAGGAAGAGAGGCGGAAGTCGACGAGGACTATCTCCGTGCCCTGGAATATGGACTGCCACCTTGTGGGGGGTTGGGCATAGGAGTAGACCGGCTGGTTATGGTGTTTACCGATTCCGATTCTATTCGGGATGTAATCCTTTTTCCCCAGATGAGAAAGGAAGCGGAATAAGGACAAAGAATGGGATACGAACTTTTTATTAGTTGGAGATATTTAAAGGCTAAACGGAAACAGATTTTTATTTCCATTGTCAGCCTGATTTCTATTAGCGGCGTAGCCCTGGGCGTTGCTGCACTGATTGTTACTCTCTCGGTGATGAATGGATTCAGGAAAGATTTGCGCGAGAAGATTATAGGAATGAGTTCGCACGTTGTGGTTCTGGACCAGAGAAATATGGGATTAGAAAAGCCGGGCATAGTTCAGAAAAAAATAGAGAAAATAGAATCGGTAGTAGCTGTTGCTCCTTTTGTTTACGGACAGGCGATATTGAGGAGTGGCGATAGAACCGCGGGATCTGTAATCAAGGGGATTTACCCGGAAGAGACAAAAAATGTGGCCGGTCTCCTGACACGTTTGAAGGAAGGAAGCCTTGATTATCTTGAATTTCCTTTAAAGAAAAAAGGTAGTTCCCAGGATAAGATTCTCCCTGGGAAACCCGCGGGGGCCGAAAACGGCATTGTTATGGGAGCGGAATTGGCTAAGAACTTGAATCTCTCTTTGGGAATGACGGTACTTTTGATTTCTCCCATGGATGTGGCTACGCAGTTGGGAATGATTCCCAGAATGGAGAAGTTTCGGGTAGTGGGGATATTCGACTCAGGAATGTATGAATACGACGCAAGCCTTGCCTATATTTTTTTCCCCGTGGCCCAAAAGTTGTTTAACCTGGGAGAAAAAGCTACGGGGCTGGAAGTTAGAATTGATAATATCTTCTCCGCAGATAAAGTTGCTGCTTTAATTCAGAAGGAACTGGGTTATCCTTATTGGGCGAGGAGCTGGATGGTAACCAATAAGAACTTGTTTGCCGCCTTGAAACTGGAGAAGGTAACGATGTTCATTATTCTGGTTTTGATTGTTCTGGTGGCAGCGTTCAACATTATTTCCACCCTGATGATGATGACTATGGAGAAGACTAAGGATATTGGCATACTTAAGGCAATGGGAGCTGCAAGAAGTAGTGTCCTCAAAATCTTTCTTTTTGAAGGATTGATTATAGGCGCAGTGGGTACGATTATTGGCACGCTAGTAGGTTATATTGCCTGTCGTCTTTTGGAAAAGTACCAATTCATAAAATTACCTCAGGATGTCTATTATATAAGCAATTTACCGGTGCATATGCAGGGCAGTGATTTCATATATATTATTTTGGTAGTGATGTTGACATCTTTGATAGCCACAATTTACCCTGCCTATAAGGCATCTCGCCTGGATCCTTGCCAGGCGATTAGATACGAGTAAGACAGAGGTTAAAAAGTATATTCACTGGAATCGATTTTGGAAATTAAGCATCTAAAAGAGTGAGGGACTAAAAAGTGCATAGTCAGAGGTCATTCATAGAAGCTAAAGATTTAAATAAGAGCTATTATCAGGGTGAAATTGAGGTCAGAGCACTTGTGGGAATTAATCTAAAGATAATGGAGGAGGAAGTAGTGGCGATTTTTGGTCCTTCGGGTGCTGGAAAAAGCACTTTGCTCCATATCCTTGGTGCGTTGGATCGTCCCACCAAAGGAGAGGTTATTTTTCAAGATAGTAATATTTCTACCTTGTCCGATATTGAACTTGCCCGGTTGCGAAACAGAGAGGTTGGTTTTATTTTTCAATTTCATCACCTTCTGCCAGAATTTACTGCACTGGAAAACGTGATGATGCCTCTACTGATAGGCGGAAGCTTTTCCGCTAAGGATAACCTCAATAGTTTTCCCTCGGGAAAAATGAAAGAGAGAAGGGAAAAAATCCAAGAGGAAAGTTTAAGAATCTTGACTGAGGTAGGTTTGAAAAATAGAATAAATCACACGCCAGCTGAGTTATCAGTGGGTGAGCAGCAGCGAGTAGCTGTAGCCCGGGCGCTGGCTAATAGGCCAAAGGCAATTTTAGCTGATGAACCAACGGGAAATCTGGATAGAAAGACAGGAGAATCGGTGTTTGAGCTCCTTCTGGCACTGAATCAGGAAAGAGGAAAGACGTTAGTAATTATTACTCATAACGAGGTGCTGGTGGAGAGGATAGCAGGTTTGCACTCAGGAAAGGTAATCCATTTGCGCGACGGCAAAATAGTAAATTAACACAAAAAGGAGGTTTAATGGCACAGAAAATCTATCTCAATGGCAAGTTGGTTCCTCGAGAAGAGGCCAGGATTTCTGTTTTTGACCACGGACTGCTATACGGAGACGGGGTCTTTGAAGGAATTCGGGCATACGACGGGCGTGTATTTAGATTATCACAACACCTGGACCGCCTTTACGATTCAGCCAGGGCAATTGCACTTAAAATCCCGATGAGCAAAAAAGAGATGGAACAAGCCGTAATTCAGACTTTAAGATCAAATGGTTTGAAAAGCGGTTATGTTCGCTTAGTGGTGACCAGGGGAGAGGGTGATTTAGGTCTTGACCCCAATAATTGTGGAAAGCCAGTGGTGTTCATTATAGCGGACAAGATCGAACTCTATCCAGAAGAGTTATATAAAAAAGGTTTAGAATTGGCTACTGTGCCCACAAAGAGGAATATTCCTGAGGCAATAGACCCGAGGATAAAATCGTTGAATTATCTTAATAATATTTTAGCAAAGATTGAAGCAGGTTTGCAAAATATGTCTGAGGCTGTAATGCTTAACAAGGATGGCTACGTTGCAGAATGTACTGGAGATAATATCTTCATTGTGGAAGAAAATGTGTTAATTACTCCTCCGCTTTATGTGGGTGTGCTTGCCGGTATCACCCGTCAGGCAGTAATGGAACTGGCAAGAGAAAAATTAGACCTTGTGGTGAAGGAAGAAGTGTTTACCCGATTTCGTCTGTACAATGCAGATGAGTGTTTCTTGACGGGCACAGCTGCAGAAGTGATTCCCGTAGTTAAAATCGATGGTCGGAAGATAGCTGAGGGAAAGCTGGGAAAGGTTACCGCAAGACTCATCAAGGAATTTCGGGATTTAACGAAAAGAGAAGGTGCCAGGATATAATAGACATTAGATTTGGCACCATAAATGGTCCCTGATTAGGTTAGGAGATAGTATATGCTTTGTGATGAGTGTAAAAAGAACGAGGCAACAATACATTTTACTCGGATTATGGATAATAAAGTAACTGAATCTCATCTTTGCCAGGAGTGCGCCAAAGAAAAGGGATTGTTCTTCCCTTCTCTGGATGAGGCGCTTTTCGAAGGTCCCCATCTTGCTTTAGCCTCGCTTTTGGCTGGACTTAGTGACATTGGCGCCCCCTATGTTCTGGAGAAGCCAAAAGTGGCGAGAAAGTGTCCCAACTGTAAGGCAACCTATGACGATTTCAGGGAATCGGGTAGGATGGGATGTTCTGAATGTTATCGAACTTTTAGGAAGGAGCTTCTGCCCCTGCTGAGGAGGCTTCACGGTTCAGTCCAGCACACAGGCAAGGTTCCCCTGAAGAAAATCGGAGTAGGGAAAAAAGGCAAAGAGATAATAGAACTACGCAGAGAATTACAGAAGGCAGTAGAGAAAGAAGAATATGAGAAGGCGGCAGTAATAAGAGATAAGATAAAAGAATTGGAAAAGGAAAAATAATGCAACTGCAAAATATGCTCAAACAGAAAATCGGGTGGTTAGAAAGTAAAGGGAATTCTCCGGGAATTGCAATTTCTTCACGGATAAGGCTGGCGAGAAATCTGAATATAATTCCCTTCCCTCAGAAAGCTTCCCGAGAAGAACAGGAAGAATCTTTTGAGAAAATTAAGCGCGCCTGCGAACAGATTGCATATTTTAAGGGAGCTCCCATTCTTAACTTGCAAGAGTTCGACAGGGTGGACAGACAGTTTTTGTTAGAAAGGCATTTGATTAGTTATGAGCATTCTCGAGGAGATGGGCTTAGGGGATTAGTTATCGGGGATAAAGAACTTCTCAGCCTGATGATAAATGAGGAAGACCACGTGCGGCTTCAGGGAATGCAACCGGGCTTAGAGTTACAGCAGTCCTGGGATATTTTGCAGCAGATTGATGAACAGATGGATAAGAGGGTCGATTACGCTTTCTCTCCTGAAATAGGCTATCTCACTGCCTGCCCGACGAATACAGGAACGGGAATGAGGGCTTCGGTGTTGATGCATTTACCTGCTTTGGTGATGAATGAAGAGATAAACAAGGTGTTGCAAGCCTTAAATAAGATTGGAATGGTCGCTCGCGGACTTTACGGAGAGGGAACTAAGGTGATGGGAGATCTGTTTCAGATTTCCAACCAGGTCACTTTAGGTCCTAATGAGGAAGGAATAATCGATAATTTGGAAAGAGTGGTAAAACAAGTTATCAATTATGAAATCAAAGGAAGGAAGGCTCTGTTTAAGGAGAGTAAAGAAAAGGTAATGGATGTGGTCTATCGTGCTTATGGAGTTCTGGTTAATGCCCGGCAGATAAGTTTTGCTGAGACGATGGAGTTTCTGTCAAAAGTGAGATTGGGCATTTATTTTGAACTGGAATTAAATACTGAATTGGATATATTAAATGAGCTCACTATTTTGACTCAACCGGCTCATCTGCAGGAGTCGGTAGGCAAGGAGCTCGCGTCATCCAAACGGGATTTTATCCGCGCAGAGATGATTAAAGAAAAATTGAAAAGTGGAAAATAATCCCCCTCACCTCAATCCTCTTCCCCGGGGAAGAGCAAAAAGGAGAGGAAATTGTAGGTCCCGATGAATCGGGACAGATTGATAACAGGAGGTAAATGAAATGTTAAATAGATTCACTCAAAGGGCACAAAAGGGTATTCTCTTGGCCCAGCAGGAAGCAAAGAGGCTGAATCACGATTACCTGGGTACTGAACATGTTCTTTTGGGACTGGTAGCACTGGGAGAAGGCGTTGCTGCACAGGTGCTGCAGGATTTGGGGATAGACTTGAAAAAGGTGAGAAGAGAAGTGGAAAAGATGGTGGGAGCGGGAGACAACATTCTCCTGGTGGGAGAGGTACCTTTTACTCCCAGAGCGAAAAAGGTTCTGGAACTGGCTGTCCAGGAAGCACAGGATATGGGTCACAATTACGTGGGGACAGAACATCTGCTTTTAGGCCTGATCCGGGAAGAAGAAGGAGTGGCAGCTAAGGTTTTAGAGGGGCTGGGAGCAAGCTTAGAATTAGTACGAGGGCAAATCATAAATCTTTTGGGTGAAGCTACTGCTCAGGGAATGCCTAGTAAAGAGAAGAGGAGAACCAAGACTCCCACTCTGGATGCTTTTGGAAGGGACTTGACCACATTGGCCAGCGAAGGAAAGCTCGATCCAGTAATTGGCAGGGAGACAGAGATTCAGAGGTTAATCCAGATACTTTGCCGGCGCACGAAAAATAATCCAGTGATGATTGGCGATCCGGGTGTGGGTAAAACTGCTATCGTTGAGGGACTGGCACAGAAAATCTCTGACAAAAACGTACCGGAGATTCTTTTGAATAAGAGAGTATTTATTCTCGATTTGGCGGGAGTTGTAGCTGGTACCAAATACCGGGGGGAATTCGAACAGAGACTAAAGCAAATAATAGACGAGATTCGCCGGGCGGAAGGCAGCGTGATTCTGTTCATTGATGAACTGCATACGGTGGTCGGGGCAGGAGCTGCTGAAGGGGCAATAGATGCCTCCAATATGTTGAAACCAGCACTGGCAAGAGGAGAACTGCAATGTATCGGCGCTACTACTATGGATGAGTATCGTAAACACATCGAGCACGATGCGGCTCTGGCAAGACGTTTTCAACCGGTAACCATTGACCCGCCCACGGTGGAAGAGACCATTGAGATTTTGAAAGGATTAAGGGATAGATACGAGGCTCACCATAGAATCAAGATTACTGACGAAGCTCTCAATGCAGCAGCCACATTATCCCAAAGGTTCATCTCTAACCGCTTTCTGCCGGACAAGGCAATCGATTTAATTGATGAGGCTGGCTCACGAGCAAGGCTTCAGACTACAACAAAACCTCCCGACTTGAAAGATATTGAGAAAAAGTTGGAAACTGTAACTAAGGAAAAGAAGGCATCTATCGCTGCCCAGGAATTTGAAAAGGCTGCCAGCTTGCGCGATGAAGAGAAAAAGATTGAACAGGAACTGCAACAGGTAAAAAGGTCCTGGGAGCAGAAAAAAGACAAGACGGAGGGTACTGTAACCGAAGAAGATATTGCCCATATTGTCTCTGAATGGACAGGGATTCCTGTGATTAAGTTGACGGAAAAGGAAACGGAAAAGCTCTTACACATGGAAGAAACTTTACACAAACGGGTTATTGCTCAGGATGAGGCAATAAAGGCTATTTCTCAAGCAGTGCGCCGTTCTCGCACAGGATTGAAAGATATTGCCCGTCCCACCGGTTCGTTCGTCTTCCTCGGGCCAACCGGGGTGGGAAAGACTGAATTGGCCAGGGCTTTGGCTGAGTTTATGTTTGGTGACGAGGAATCGATGGTGAGGCTGGATATGTCCGAATATATGGAGAAATTCAATGTTTCCCGGCTCGTCGGCGCTCCTCCGGGATATGTGGGTTATGAAGAAGGAGGTCAACTTACTGAAGCGGTTCGCAGGAAACCGTATTCGGTAGTACTTCTGGATGAGATTGAGAAGGCTCATCCGGATGTGTTCAATATATTGCTGCAAGTTTTCGATTTCGGGCAGTTAACCGATAGCTTGGGCCATAAGGTAGATTTTAAGAATACTGTAATCATCATGACTTCCAATATTGGCGCCAGAGAGATAACCGGAGGTAAGACTATGGGTTTTTTGACTACTCAGGAGGTGGAACAGAGTTACAAGGATATGAAGAAGAAAGTTCTGGATGAAATGAAGAAGGTTTTTCGCCCGGAATTTCTTAATCGAATAGATGAGACTATAGTTTTTCATCCGCTGAGCAAAGAAGATGTAAGAAATATCGTCGAGCTGATGCTGCAAAGAGTAACTAAAAGATTATCTGAGCAGGAGCTCACTCTTAATGTTACTGATAAGGCTAAAGACTTTCTTGTGGAAAAGGGCTTCGATCCCCAGTTTGGCGCACGTCCTCTTAGGAGAGCAATTCAGAAACAGCTTGAGGACCCCCTGGCGCAAGAAATCTTAGCTAAGAAAATAAAACCGCGGGCAAAGATTGATGCCGATGTTCAGGATGGCAAAATAGTATTTAAGCTTCCCAAATCCTAACGGATGTCATTGCGAGGAGCAGAGCGACGAAGCAATCTCGAGATTGCTTCAGGACTTCGTCCTTCGCAATGACAGTGCATACTTCCCCGACTACGTCGGTTTTTTTCCTCTATAAAAACCTACCTTTCTTAATAATTCCCGTCGTATCTTTCCTGAGGCATTCCATTTTTTGCTTGCAATTTGAGTGTTAAAGGAATATAATAAGTTCGACTTGGAAATCGAATGAAAAAGAGAACTTTAAGAACAGCTATTATTTTTTTTGGCCTTCTCGTTGTGACTCTGGGATTTGTATACTTAACCAGGACTACGAAGACTTTGTCCAGAATAATGAAAACTTATGTGGAAGGTGAGCTAAAAAAAGCTTTCCATAGAGAAGTCACTGTGCGCAAAATTGGTACGAATATTATTAATCGCGTTACTTTAGAGAACGTTGCCATAGCCAGTGAAAGTAGAGTTTCAGAGGGGGCAGTTTTAGTCTGTGAAAAAGTTACCATTAGTTATAATCCCCTTCTTATTTTGCTCAGGAAACGAGATATGGAAAGGGGCATAGGAAAGATCATTCTCAAATCTCCGCATCTACTTTTGACCAACCGTACGGGTAAGTGGAATTTTGTGCTTCCTGCAACGTTCCAGAAAGAATCGGCTATTACTATACTTCCCGCTATTATAATTGTGGATGGAAAAGTCACAATTGAAGATGTGGAAGGGAAAGTTAGAAAGATAGAGATAAGAGACGTTTCTGGTAGTCTCACGACAAGAGAGAGAATTCACAGGTCACTGTGGCGGCAAGGGTCACAGGCCGACGACAAATTACGTTCACAAATCCATTTTAATTTTTCTGGCAAAAGTAACCAGAGCAGGAATGACAAGATAAGATTAAAAGGCACCTATTCTGAGGAGAAAAAGGAATTAAGCATTAATTTGAATATTTCTAATTTAGACCTGGCAAACTTGAGCAATTTCTTTCTGTCCCGTCCAGAGTTTGCAATATTAACGGGTGAAGGTAATCTTTCTCTGGATTTAAGCACGACTCTCAGTGAAGAAAATTATGACAGAATTGCTGCTATAGCGACTTCTATGAATGGGAAGCAAAAAAGATTTGTTGATTTCGCCCAGATTCTGCCCTTTTCTGGCGAATTGGCCCTCGCGGAAGTATCCTGCCGGTGGTTATCTCACACAGTGGAAAACATCAGAGGAAAGGTTGTTTTTGACAACTATAGAATTGGTAGTCAGGAAATATTTCTACAATATGGAGGGACGGAAATCAAACTTTGTGGTGGCCTGGAGAGATACCTTTCCCAGCCTGCTCTGGAAGTTAATATTTCAGCCAATTTCTGGCTCTCCCGTCTTTCCGAAATTGTCAAAATCGATGAGTTAAAGAGAATCCTTCCTTTAGACGGTTTGGCGAAAGTATCTTTGGATATATCGGGAGATTTGTCCACGCCTAAGCTAAAGGGCTGGTTCATTCTTCCAGAGGGGAAAATAAAAGGTCGGCCGGTTGAGGAATTCCAGGGCCAATTCACCTATGAAAACAGGATAGCAAGGATAATAAATTTGCAGGGCAAAATTTGTGAAGGAATTCTTGTTTCTTCCGGGAAGATAGATATTGGTCAACCGTATGTAGATTTGGATTTCGTTTTGCGTGGTATCGACCTGAGAAGTCTCCTGCCGCCATATTGGAAAGATAAAGCAAAGGGCAAAGGGTCTCTTTCCGGTGATATTTTCGGTAAACCCCTCCAATTCCAGGCTCAGGGAGAGATGGACTTGAGAGAGGTTGAACTTTTAGGAACCAATTTGGGGAATGTCTCAGGAATTTTCAATTATGCAAACAGAGAACTGGAAATGGAAGCCAAAAGTAGCGAAGATAACTATTTGCTGAATACTACTTTACTTTTGGGCAAGGAGGACATACAGATTTCCCGGTTAGAAATTTCTGGCCCCGGGCGCGGTGGGGTGGTTCTCGCCGGTCAGATTGGACTTCTCGGTGGGAAGAATTTGCGGCTAACAGTTCTGGACTCGTATGTGGAAATCGCACGGCTACCCTGGTTTGCCAGGCAAACCGATAGATTTTCTGGGCGTGTCAATTTCCTGGGTGAAATTGGCGGAACAATCGAATCGCCCGAGGTTTCGGGAAAATTGTGGTCCACAGGATTAACAGTAAAGGGGGAAGAGATAAAATTCGACTCCGGGGTTGATTACCGGGAGAAGATTTTGAAAGTCACCTCCCTTAAGTTCAATAATGTCTACTACGCAAACTTAATTGTCAACTTCAATGGAGAGATACCCGTGGCAAGAGGCTCTATAGAATCCACAGATGGCGACTTGAAGTTAATTTCCACTCTATTTTCCGGCAAGGAAGAAAAGTTGAGAGAAATAGTAGGTACTCTGCGGGGCGAAATCGGTTTTTCCAACCTCTCCTTGAGTGACTCCTGGTGGGAGACTGTTAAAGCTAAAGGAACAGTTTCCATCGTTCAGCCCGGAATTGGTCAGGTCTATTTTGACGAATTAGCTTTCGCATTTGACATAAACGGAGATGTGCTGAGTGTAGATAAGTTTCGCTTTTCCAGAGGGACGGGGGAGGTAACAGGTTCTGCACGGGTGGGAATGAGAAAGGGCAAGCAGAATACAATAAACATAGATACTAAATGGCGAGATTATCCAGTAAATTTTTCTTCTGTAAAATACGTTAAAAGAGACGGAGATTCTGAAGAGAATATGGCTACATCCTGGAGAAGGTCAAGGGAGAACAGAGTCAAAGGCATTCTCAATTTTACAGGGAAATTGGACTGGAAAGAAGATTGGGGAATTAGTGGTTCCTTTTTCGGTAAGGATTTTAAATACAACGAAGAACCCTTGGGACTAATCGGTGCGGACCTATCTCTGAATCGGAAACTAATCCGTCTTTCTTCTTTCCGTTGTGGGGATGATTTAAAAGGTGACTTTACCATTGAGGTGGACAAACAGAAAACCATAAGCGGAGGCATAGAGGTGGATACGGCGAAAGTTCCGCATTTTCTCCGGTTGATATTTGCACCAGGGGATGAGAAGTCTTTCCTTAACAAGATAAACGGCAAATTATACAGTAAGATTCTTTTGCAAGGGCTTTTGGAAAATCCTCAAATTAATGGCTATGTAGACGTCAAACGGGGAGTTTTTTCCACTACAAACTTCCTGTTTAAGTCAACATTCAATTACCATGGAAGAAAGGTTAACTTAGAATCGGCAGAGCTGGAATTTGTTCCCGGGGGCAGAGTTTTGGCTGAGGGTAAGATAGATTTCAATAAACTTGAGCCCTGGGAAATTAATGTTGCCATGGAGCATCTCCAATTGGATAGATTGCAAAGTTTATTTAATGAGAGAGATTTGAACGCGTATGGAGAGGTTAATGGAAATCTCAAGCTTAAAGGCACTTTTGCTCGCCCTCAATTAAAAGTGGAATTAGAATCGGAAAATAGTGGAATAAATAGTTTTCGTGTGGATATGTTAAAAACAGAATTTAGGGTGGAGAAGGTACTGGAAGAGGAAGAGGAAAAGATAAAATTAGTGTTCGATTCTTTTTCGGCAGGCTTTGGCAAGAGTCTCCTGCGACTTGCTTCCGAGGGCAGAATTCAATATTCCCTTTCCAGGAAGTTAGTAGACTTTTCGTTCCTCAGCGAATTTCGCAACATAAATTTGGCAAGAATGTCTATTTTTGGTGGTGCTGAATTAAACGGATTCGCCAATTTTGCCACGAGCTCTCCTTTTCTGGAGGTGAGGGTCACCGCGAGGAACCTGTGGGTGAATCGCCACAATTTTGAAACCGCAAAGTTGAGCCTTTCTTATGGAGATAGAAAACTATTTTTCCTACCGCTGGCTAAAGAAACCTTTCAGCTCCTGGGAGAGATAGATTTCGTACGTGCGGATAACTTCAATATAAGACTGCTCGAATTTTTTCAAGGCAAAGACAAACTGGTAAGTATTAATGGTAATGTAGATCTTTCTGGACCGATTGACCTGACTGTCCAGGGAAAAGAGGGGAAGATTGACGCCGGTCTCATAGGGGAACTCCTGAATGTGAAAATTCCACTTAAAGGAAATAGTGGTTTTAACCTCAAGGTCAGACGGACTTCAATAAAAGGAAAAAAAGAAAAATTCTATGATTCTTTGCAGATGGAAGGGGAAATAGATATTGCTGGTGGTGCGATAGGAAGTCTTCAGTTTGACGATTTCCACGCTCTCATCAAAGCAGATGGTGATAGTATAAATCTAAGAGAATTAGCAATAAAAAAGAAAGAAGAATATGAGATTAAATGTTGGGGAACTATCCCTTATCCCCAAGAGGAAAAAAATGGTAGAGAAATAGATCTTTCTTTAGAAGTGTTTGATGGCACGGCGCGTATGTTGCGTGTTCTGACCGGGGAAATAAGCGATGCCAAAGGGAAACTGGAAGCATTCCTTCATATTACCGGGACACAAGAGCAGCCTCTCGTAAACGGATATTTTCGTGTCCCAGAGGCTACTGTTTACGGCAGAGAAATATTTAAGAGGATAGATAATTTAACCTGCGATATCTCAGTTGAGGACAGTAACATATTTATCAACCGCATTAATGGCAAAATAGAAAAGGGAGAAATGGACTTTAAAGGGAAGATAACTTTGGCTGGCTGGAAGGTGGATAAGCTCGACGTGGTCTTTGAGAATAATAGAGATTATGGGATTCCCCTTAAAATACCTTTTCTGAAGATACCTCAGACTTCATTGTTTGGCCGTCTCCTATCTGAGGTTCCTTGTTCCCTGGAGTTGAAGGGGAAAATTCATGTATACGGAACTTACCAGTCCTATAACTTAGTGGGAATAGTTCAAGTGGAGAATGGACAGTTTACCTATCCTCCCAGAGCCGAAGATACAAAGGACTTAAATTTAGATTTTATAATGCCCGCGGTTTGGAATCTGAATGTCAAGGCGGGCAAGAATACATGGTATAAAAATACATTTGCTGAAGCCCAAGTAGAGGGACATATGAAGCTTACCGGACCAAGTGAGGAATTGACAGTCAATGGAACTCTCACAGCTGTTAAAGGAGAAATAAGTTATCTGGGAGCTACCTTCAACGTGAAAGAGGCCACTGTAGAATGCATAAATGATGAGCTCTTTTTACAGGTCAGGGCGGAATGCCCTGTGGAGAATGATATCATTATGTTGGTGGTAGAGAGAGGGAAATGGGGAAAGATTAAGCCAAAATTCAGCTCCCGAAGTGACCCTGAAATGAGCGAGCAGGAAGCGCTGGTTAAAGCTACTGGTTTAGATTCTTTAACGCTCTCTCCCCAGGAGGGCGATGCTTTATTGAGGAGGGAACTGTTAAAGCTAATCGATAGCAGCCTGGCCAGCCCCTTAATCAAGTCGATTCTGAAATCGCTGGGCATGGTAGATGTGGTTAAAGTGGAAGCTAACCTTGTTCAGAAAACGGGGGAAAGATTGACTTCCCCGGAGGCCGGAGAAGGAAGAGAGAGAAGTAGCCTTTTAGAAGGTACGAAAATAACTTTTGGCAAGTATTTAAGCAATGACCTATACCTGGGTTACAAGTTGCGGTTCGAAGAGGGTTACCTGAATAAGCTGGAATTGCGGCATGAGCTGGAACTGTTATATAGAGTCAGGAGAGGAATCTCTCTGAGAGGTAAACTGGCAGGAGAGGAGAGGTATTTGGGAGTGGAGAGACAGATAAGATTTTAGATATTTACTTTCTTCTAAAAATTTGATAATATATTGAAATATTTAATAATGCAGAACCTCAAACCTATGCTTAGAAAACTTACAATTCTATTTTGTTTCTTCCTGTTCCTACTTTCCGGTTATCTCTTTTCCCACCCTGTAGAGATAAAAGAAATCAAAATAACTGGGAATAAGAATATAGAAACCAAGAAGATATTAAAAGCCCTGGCGATAAAAAAAGGTGATGAATATTCAGAAGAAAAGGTAAGCGAAGGTTTACAAAACATATATGAACTCGGGTTCTTTGAGCATATTACAATTGAAGTTTTTGAGGTTGAGGGGGGAGTAACTGTTACCTATGTTGTGACTGAGAAATCCCTGATCAAGCGGATAGAATTTAAAGGGAATAAAGAATTCTCCAGCAGCAAATTAGGGAGAGAAATAGAATCAAAAGAGGAAGAACCTTTTGATAACAGGAAAATGCAAGAGGACAGTGAAAAGATAACCGCCCTTTATAAAGAGAAGGGTTACGCAAATATAAAAGTGGAGCCTTATACAACGGAAGATGAGAAGAGCGGAATGATAATAATGACTTTCTTTATTACAGAAGGCAAGCAAATCAGAATAGAGAAAGTTAGTTTAATTGGGGTAGAGGCATTTAACCCGAAAAAAATAAAGAAAAAAATGGAGACTAAAAAGAAAAAGTTTTTCAAACAGGAACTACTTGATGAGGACATTAAAAAGATAGAAGCCTATTACAAGGACAGAGGATTCCTGAAAGTTCATCTGGGAACACCTATGGTCATTCACGATGAGGAGAAAGCAAAAACTTATGTCACGCTTTTTGTTTATGAAGGCTTGAAATATACAGTGGCAGATATAAAGTTTCAAGACAATGATGTCATTACTACGGAGGACCTGGAAAAAGATCTGGAAGTGAAACGGGGAGAGATTTTCAGCCAGGAAAAGTTTGACAGGAGCCTGTCTAATATTCAGGAACACTATGCAGAAAAGGGCTATATCCTGATGCGCTCCAATCCAGAATACTTTACGGATGATGAGAAAAAAGTAGTAAACATTTTAGTCTCTATATACGAGAACGGGATAGTCTATCTTAACCGGATTCACCTGGGGGGGAATGTCGTCACTAAAGATTATGTGATTAAGAGGGAATTCCTGGTAAAAGAAGGAGAGCCGTTCAATGTTAAAAAGATAAGGCGAACACAGGAGAAGCTATATAACCTCGGTTTTTTCTCGGATGTTGCAATTGAGATTGGTGAAACTGGTGACCCCAATAGAGCAGATCTCATCTGTCAGGTAACCGAGCAAAGGACAGGATTACTCACTATGGGAGCAGGATACAGCTCACAGGACGGACTTTTGGGCACCTTTCAGATTACTCAGAGCAACTTTTTGGGCAGAGGACAGAGAATAGACTTAATGCTGGAGTTTGGTAAGAAAAAAACCAATTATCAAGTCAGTTTTACTGAGCCATGGTTTTTGGGAAGACACGTCCTTTTTGGTGTTGCTCTCTATGACACAGACAGAGACAGAGACTACTATAATGAGACGAGGACTGGCGGAAATATTAGAATAGGTCCTCATTTAACAGATATTCTTAGCCTCCTCTTTACTTATACTTATGAGCGCGTAAAAGTGTACGATGCACTTTCTCTATACAAAAGTGAGGAAGGGAGAAAGGATAGCAGTAGTTTCACGACTTATCTGATAAGGGACAGCAGAGATAATATATTCGACGCTTCCCGAGGTTCTCGGAATTCCCTCTCTCTTGAGGTCTCTGGGGGTATCCTGGGAGGGGATACTGATTTCGTTAAAACTTTTGCCTCCAGTAGTTGGTTTTTTCAAACATTCTGGCGCTTTGTTCTGGCGGTTCAATTAAGGTACGGGATTGTTAGTAGTTTTCCTCCTTCTACAGGAGTGCCAATTTATGAACGGTTCTATGTGGGTGGGGCGGATACGGTAAGGGGTTACGACTTAATGGGTGAGATCGGGCCTGGTGAGGGAGGAGTGACAATGTTTGTGAGCAACTTAGAATATAAGTTTCCTATAGTTATGGAGAAAGGTCACACTGTATTGCAGGGAGCAGTCTTCCTGGATATGGGAGGAAGCTGGAGAAAAGGAGATATGAATTTTACCATAGGCACCAGGGATAATCAATTGAAGGTGGGGATAGGAGCAGGAGTCCGGTTCCAGACTCCTATTTTCCCTATCCGTCTCGATTGGGGGTACGGATTAAATCATAGACCGGGAGAAGACAAATCCCAGTGGTATTTCACAATTGGCCAACCCTTTTAAGGTGATGGAAGAAACGGAGAGTTAATGATGAAAAGAATTTCGCTTTTTTTCTTTATTTTTTCTCTTTGCTACTTTTTCCCGTTTACACTTTCCGAGGTAACAGCAGTAATGCTTTCTTCGGAAAGAATCGCTTATGTAGACATAGATAGAGTCTTTGATCAATATAAGGGTACTAAAGAAGCGAAAGAAAAGATAGAAAGAGAGATTAAAATGAAGAGAAACGAGATAGCTAAACTAGAAAGGGAGATAAGAGATTTAGAAGTTGTCTCCAGGGAAAAGAAAAGAGTAGAGCCAGTACCTGCCACGGGGCTGACCGGGAAAGAGGTGGAGATTTCTACTATCTCGGTGATCCCTGAACCACTTCCTGAAGAAGTAATCAGATTAGATAAGGAAAAACTTAACAATAGGGTAGAGGAAATGAAGAAAGAGTTAACCGGGCTGGAGAAAGAGATAACCCATCAGGTTTTGGGAAAGATTTACGATGCGATTAGAGAGATCGCTCGGACGGAAGGTTATGCTATCGTTTTGGATAAGAAAAATATTCTATATAGCGAAATGGAGAACGACCTCACTGAAAAGGTTATACAGAAATTGAATTTGGGCCAGTAGAAATATGCTCGGGATTTGGTTCGCTCGTGCCGTTAGAACAAGAGGTCTTTCCAGGACAGGGGGTAATATAGATAGAGAGATAGCGTACCGTTGCCCAATAAGGGGAAAGGTTAAGAGTTCTAACGGTACTCGCTGACAATTTTTTGCTCTTCGAGCACCGCCAAAAATATTTGTAGCTGCAGAGCGAAGCTCTGCTAGAATAACAGGAGGCAAAGCTTGCGCTTTGCTGCTACAATCTTCGATTTTTGGATAAAAATTATAATGCCCGCTACACCAAATCCATTCGCATTAGGGTGAATTTATGGGGATGACTTTGAAGGAAATTGCTGAGCTTGTGGGTGGTGAACTTTGCGGGGATAGTAACATAGTAATTGAAGGAGTGGGTAGTCTGACAGAAGCAAAAAAAGGTGAGATTACATTCCTGGTAAGTACCCGATACAAGAGTGAGGTGTCAAGAACTAAGGCTTCAGCGATTATTATTGGTGAGGGAGTCGAATTACTTGAGATTCCTTCGATAAGGACAAAAAATCCCTATTTGGCTTTTTCCCGGGTAATGAAGGTATTAGTTCCTCCTAAAAAACTACCCGGGGGAATAGATAAGACCAGCATCCTCGGCAAGGAAGTGAAATTGGGTAAGGATGTTGCCATTGGAGCTTACGTGGTTATTGGAAATGGCGCGGTGATTGGAGATAGGACTGTAATTTTTGCCGGGACGTACATTGGAGATAAAGCTGTGATTGGTAAGGATGGGCTAATATATCCCAACGTTACCATTAGAGAAGAAGTTATCATAGGAGATAATGTGATTATTCACCCCGGTGCAGTTATTGGTGCGGATGGATTTGGTTATGCCACGGAGAAGGGAAAACACCATAAGATTCCCCAGATAGGAACTGTGGAAATTGAAAATAGTGTGGAAATTGGAGCAAACGTTACTATTGACCGGGCTACTTTGGGTAAGACTTTAATAGGGGAGGGGACGAAAATTGATAATCTCGTCCAGATTGGACATAATGTTAGAATAGGTAAAAACTGTCTCATAGTTTCCCAGGTGGGTATTTCGGGAAGTACGGTGATTGGTGATAACGTTGTCCTTGCTGGACAGGCAGGCCTTGTTGGCCATATTACTATTGGCAATAATGCAATTGTTGGTGCGCAGGCGGGAGTTACTAAGAGTGTGCCAGCCAATACCACTGTTTCTGGTTATCCTGCCCGGGAACATAAGATAGCCCAAAAGATAGATGCTCAACTAATTAGATTGCCGAAATTGTATCAACAGATAAAGGAGTTAAAAGAAGAAACAGAGAAAATAAGAAAAAAGATAAAGTAAATCAAACTGGGTCGGTCACCCTTTAGGATGACGAAGATGGCACTCTGAAGAGTGCCCGACCAGAAAGTTAAGGGGAAAATTATGAATCTACAGAAGACTATAAGAAAGGAGAGCACTTATTCAGGGATAGGTCTACACACGGGAAATATAACTTCTGTGACCTTCAAGCCGGCACTACCTAATTCTGGTATAAAATTTGTGAGATCAGATTTACCGGGTAAGCCGGGAGTGGAAGCTAACATAAAGAACGTTATCAGTGTCGCACGAGGAACCACTCTGGGGAATGGCAGTTTCCAGATCCAGACGGTAGAGCATATTATGGCTACTCTATGCGGTTTGGGTATAGATAATCTCATCGTGGAAGTGAATGCTGGTGAGCCTCCTGTGGCTGATGGCAGCGGGATGCCTTTTGTGGAGACCCTGGAGGAGGCTGGTCTCCAGGAACAAAACGTGGAAAAGGACTACTTCACGATAACCGAACCTGTCAAGTTTTCTAATGAAGATGTCCATCTCGTCGTCCTGCCATCGGATGAATTTAAAGTTTCAGCCACTATTGATTACAAACATCCTATTTTGAAGAGTCAATATGGCACGTTCGTCATAACCAAAGAGATTTTCGAAAAGGAGATTGCTCCCGCCAGGACGTATTGTTTTGAGCATGAAATCGAATCGCTGAAGCGTCGAGGGTTAGCTCGCGGGGGTAGTTTAGATAATGCGGTAGTAATTGGACAGCAGGGCATCCATAATAAGCACCTCAGATTTCCCGATGAATTTGTCCGCCACAAGATACTCGATTTAATAGGGGATATCTATTTGATAGGTAAACCCTTAAAGGCACACATTATTGCTATCCGCTGTGGGCATGCTGCTAACATTGCTTTGACCAAGAAGTTGGGCGAACTCATAAATAAACCTGCTGCTCATCGAACCACCAGGATTTTTAGAGAGGAAGAATTTAAAGGCAAAGTTTTAAGTTTAGAAGAGATTCAGAGTATCATTCCTCACCGCCCTCCTTTCCTTTTTGTGGATAAGATAATTATGGCAGAGAATATGACCAAAGCCGTGGGATTCAAGAACATAACTATTAATGAGGAGTACTTCAAAGGACATTTCCCTAACTATCCGATTTTGCCCGGCGTTCTAATTATAGAATCGATGGCACAGACTTCCTGTGTTCTCTTTCTGGCGCGTTCAGATCTCAGAAAGAAACTGCCCTATTTTATGGCGATTAAGGAGGTTAAATTTCGTAAGCCTGTTTTCCCCGGCGATCAGCTGCAGCTGGAAGTTGAAGTTACTCGTGCCCGGGTGAGAGGAGGAAAGATTCAAGGTAGGGCATATGTTAATAATGAGCTGGCGGCTGAGGCTGAATTTATGTTCTCGCTGGTAGATAGGTAAACCCCGTTAGATAGCAAGCATTGTCTTCGGCGTGGATTTCTACCGGGGCGAAGGTAGAGTTTAAAGACCCATTAGTATTTTCTAACGGGGTAAATCCATAACGACAAGTAAGCAGTAAACATATACTACTAAACTTTTAGGAGAAAAAATGAACATTCACAAAACAGCTTTAGTTCATCCGGATGCAGTAATTGGAGAAGGTGTGGACGTTGGCCCATATACAATTATTGGACCAAATGTAAAAATTGGAAAAAGAACCAAGATTGGAGCTCGTGTAATAATCGAAGGAGATACTCAAATTGGTCAAAATTGTCAGATATGTACAGGGTCCATAATTGGAAATTTTCCCCAGGATTTAAAGTTTAAAGACGAAAAAACAAGAGTCATAATTGGCGATAACAACATTATCCGGGAGTATGTAACTATCAATCGGGGAACAGTTTCTACAGGTGAGACAACTGTGGGAGATAACAATCTGATAATGGCATATGCTCATATCGCTCATGATTGTGTGATTGGCTCTAACGTGATTTTAGCTAACGTAGCTACTCTGGCGGGTCACGTAGTGGTTGAGGATAAGGCCATTGTGGGAGGGTTAACTCCCGTCCATCAGTTTGTGCGCATTGGCACGTTGGCTATTGTGGGTGGAGGTTCTCGAGCAGCAAAAGACGTGCCTCCTTATTGTATGGCAGCGGGGACGCCCATTAGAATTTTTGGACTGAATACAGTGGGGTTACAAAGGAACAATTTCCCGAAACATGTTAAAGCCCAACTAAAGAGGGCTTACAAAATTCTCTTCCGTTCAAAATTGAATACCACGCAAGCTTTGAATGTTTTGGAGGAAGAACCAAACATTTCCGATGAACTGCTCCATATGATTTCCTTTATTAAAGAGTCGGAAAGGGGAATCTGCAAAGAATGAAAATAGGGGATAGGAAAATTGGATTGATTGCTGGTAATGGAAAATTCCCTTTGATTTTTGCACAAGAAGCGAAGAAAGCAGGGGCAAAGGTAGTTGCTCTGGCAATAAAGGAGGAGACTAGCCCGAAGCTGAAAAATTTGGTAGATAGAATCCACTGGGTCAATGTGGGACAATTGGGTGACTTGATTGAAATTTGTAAGAAAGAGGGAATAACCAGGGCAGTGATGGCCGGGCAGGTCAGACACTCGCGCCTGTTCACTCAGGTAAAGCTGGACCCCAGGGCTATGGCGCTTTTGGCGGGAGTGAAGGATAAAAAGGCTAATTCTCTCCTGGGAGCAGTGGCTGATGAGTTGTCCCGGGAGGGAATAGAACTAATAGATTCCGCTACTTATCTTTCCCACCTTTTACCCTCTCCCGGCATTTTGACCCGGCGTAAACCTACTCAGAAAGAGTGGCTAGATATTGAGTTTGGTCATAAGATGGCTAAAGAGATTGCTGGCCTGGATATCGGGCAGACAGTGGTGGTCAAAGATCAGTCCGTTTTAGCAGTGGAAGGAATGGATGGAACAGACTTCACCATAAAGAGGGGAGGAAGATTAGGTAGAGGAGATGTTGTGGTAGTGAAAGTAAGTAAACCACAACAGGATAGAAGGTTTGACCTTCCCATTATTGGTGAGAGGACAGTAGAAGTATTGAAACAGGCTAAAGCAAAAGTGCTTGCCTTTAGTGCGCGCAGTACGATATTATTGGATAGAAAGAAAGTAGTCAAGAGAGCCAACCAGAATGGCATTTCCCTGGTGGCAATAAAAGAAGAACAAAGTTAAAAATCAACAAAGATAACAAATGTAGTGTAGCCCCTTGTGGGCGTATAAGAAATTAGGAATTAAAAGATAGTTTGTTCATCAATTAGGAAATATGCTCGGGATTTGGTTCGCTCGTGCCGTTAGAACAAGAGGTCTTTCCAGGACAGGGGGTAATATAGATAGAGAGATAGCGTACCGTTGCCCAATAAGGGGAAAGGTTAAGAGTTCTAACGGTACTCGCTGACAATTTTTTGCTCTTCGAGCACCGCCAAAAATCCCTGTAGCTGTCCCGATAAATCGGGGCTAAGAAGAAGCAAAGCTTACGCTTTGCGGCTACAATTTTCGATTTTTGGCTAAAAATTCTAATGCTCGCTATACCAAATCCCCTCTCATTAGGGAGAAATATTGTCTTTGGTTTTTGGTTAAAATTCCAAGAATTCTTCACGAACTATCTTTTAAATGCATTTACTCTTAGGCAGTTGCTCCTATTTATGGGAGCGTTTGGGAGAGAGGAATGGTTAGAGTTGGTGTGATCGGGGTTGGTCATATAGGTGCGCATCATGCCCGGATTTATTCACAAATCCCGCATGTGAAGTTGGCGGGAGTTGTAGATATTGACGAGAAAAGAAGAGAGAAGGTTGCTGGAGACTATGATACAATCCCATACGCAAACTATGGAGATATTTTTGATAAAGTCGATGCAGTTAGTGTTGTAGTACCGACCGATTTGCATTATCCTGTGGCTAAGGATTTTCTGAGAAGAGGTGTGCATTGTCTGATAGAAAAACCGATTACTCGCTCTTTAGAAGAGGCGGGAGACCTGTTGAGTATAGCGCGCAAGAAGAATCTAATTTTACAGATAGGACACATTGAACGGTTCAACAGCGCAATAGTGGAGGCACAAAAATATATCAAGGAGCCAAAGTTCATAGAAGCTTACAGACTTGGACCTTACGACCCGCGCACTTCCAACATTGGAGTAGTACTTGACTTGATGATTCATGATATTGACATTGTGCTCTATCTGGTACGCTCGCCAGTGAAAAGTATCGATGCTATTGGCGGTAGTATCCTCTCTCAGAATGAGGATATTGCCAATGCCAGAATTCATTTCCAGAACGGCTGTGTAGCTAATATATCGGCAAGTCGGGTTTCCCTAGAAAAGTTTCGCAAAATTAGGATATTTCAAAAGGACGTCTATATTTCATTGGATTACGTTAAGCAGAGTCTAAAAATTTATCGAAAAAAGGGAAAAGAAGTTAAATCAATGAAAGATATGATGATTTTGAGACCGCAATTGCAGAAGACTGACCCTTTGAGAGAAGAGCTGACACATTTTGTCCAATGTGTGGAGATAGGCAGGGAGCCTTTGGTTTCTGGCGAGCATGGTCGTGACGCTCTGGAAATTGCCCTGGAAATTCTGAAGAAAATTAAGGAAAATTCAGGATAAGACATGATTAAGAAAATATTCATTGTCGCTGGTGATCCCTCGGGAGATTTGCACGGAGCAAATTTGGTGAATGCCTTAAGAGAAATATCTTCCCAGGTAGAGATATCTGGATTGGGTGGGGAAAGAATGGAGAGGGCGGGAGTAAGACTTCTGGATAAACTCACTGAGCTGGCAATCGTGGGATTTAGTGAAGCAATTAATAGTATAATGGCTCTGCGGCAGATATATAGAAAGACAGAAGAATTCCTGAAAAAGGAAAGGCCGGATATAATTGTGTTGATCGATTATCCTGGTTTCAATCTGAGATTGGCGGGCTTGGCGAAGAGGCTGAAGATTCCTTTGATTTACTACATTGGTCCCCAAATCTGGGCCTGGAGGCACGGGAGAATTAAGGATATAGCAGAATTGGTTAATAAGATGCTGGTGATATTTCCTTTCGAAGAAGAAACATACAAGAAGGCGGGAGTGAATGTTTCCTTTGTGGGTCATCCCGTATTGGACAGTATTCAGCCGAGCAAGGATAAAGAAGAAGTTTATCGAAAGTACGGGCTTTGCCCTGATTTCCCCATTATTGGGCTCATGCCCGGAAGCAGAAAACAGGAGATAGAACGTCTTCTTCCGGTTATGCTAGAGGCTTCACGAAGGATAGCTAAAAACAGGAAGGTGCAATTTATTTTACCTTTAGCAGAGAATATACCTATGACCTACATAAGGGAGCGCATAACAGAATTTGAAATGAATACTTCCAGCCGATTCAGAAAAGAGGAAAAGCCACCTCTTCCCCTATTGGTAGTGCGTGATGAAGATTATAATATAAGGAGAACAATGACCTTGACTCTGGTAGCCTCGGGGACAGCTACTCTGGAGAACGCCTGTCTAGGTATTCCCATGATCATAATCTATAAAGTTTCACTTTTCAGTTATCTACTGGCGCGACTTCTGATAAGAATTCCCAGAATTGGTTTGGCCAATATTGTAGCGGGAAAGAAAGTCGTTCCCGAATTTATTCAGCAAAAGGCTCGGGCAGATGAGATTGCTAAGGTAGCCTGCCACTGGCTGAATAATCCAGACCTTATGCGAGAGACGAGAAAAGAACTTAAGAGGGTGAAAGAAAAGTTAGGAACTCCCGGAGCATCTAAGAGAGCGGCAAAAATTATTCTGGAGGAGGTCATAGTAAGTAACTGATGAACCTTTTGAAAAGACTATTCGCATATATTAAACCCTACAGGATACGTTTCTTAGAAGCGATGGTTTGTATGGCCTTAGTTGCCGGGTTGACTTCGCTTCTAATGTATTTGATAAAGCCGACATTCGATAAAATCTTTACTCAAAAAAATGCACAGATGATTCCTTATATTGTTGTGATTATTGTAGGTTGTGCCCTGGCTAAAGGATTATTTGAATACTACGAATCTTATCTGATGTCTTACATTGGACAAAAAACAATAATGGATATAAGGAATAAACTTTATAGCCACCTGCAAAGTCTGTCTCTGGACTATTTCATTCGCCAGAGGACAGGTCAGATTATTTCTCGCTTAACTAACGATGTTATGTTGTTGCAAAGAGCAATTGTTGGTGTTCCGGCAAATTTGATTCGTGGGGGTTTGACCATCATCGGCTTGACTGCACTTCTTTTCTATCTGCATTGGCGGTGGGCAATCATAATTATGATTGTTTTTCCTCTGGTTACTCTACCCTTAAGGAATTTTGGGAGAAGATTGCGGAAGATAAGCAGAAAGAGCCAGGAGAAGATGGCTGATATCTATTCTTTACTCCAGGAAAGAATCCTGGGAATCAAGATGGTTAAATCTTTCTGTATGGAGAAGACAGAAGCTGAAAAGTTTGAACTGGAGAACA
>CAYOFG010000011.1:29396-35896 GCA_964403285.1 uncultured Clostridia bacterium
GTTAAATCTTTCTGTATGGAGAAGACAGAAGCTGAAAAGTTTGAACTGGAGAACAACAATTTCTTTAAAATTATTATGAAGGCGATGCGGGTAGTGGCTATTCAATCACCGGTTATGGAATTTATTGCCACTTTGGGCATGGCAGGCGTTTTAGCTATTGCCGGTTACGAAGTGATAAGCGGAAAGAGTACTATGGGGACATTCTTCGCTTTTCTTGGTGCTATCTCTTCTATGTATAAACCGGTAAAGAATTTCGCCAGCCTCAATGAACAGATTCAACAAGCCTTAGCTGCCAGTGAAAGAATTTTCTATGTTCTAGATACAAAGTCTTTTGTTGCAGAGCTTCCCAATGCTAAAGCCCTTCCATCCTTGAGAAAAAAGATAGTCCTGGAAAACGTTTCTTTTTCCTATCCCCATGAGGATTCTTCGAGGGAAAATGATCTTGTACTGGAGGACATTGATTTGGAAGTTTCCAAAGGAGAAATATTAGCCCTGGTTGGTCCCAGCGGGGGTGGAAAAACTACAATAGCCAATCTGATTCCTCGTTTCTACGACCCCACAAAGGGAAAGATTATAATCGATGGTCAGGATATAAGAGAGGTGACCTTGGAATCGTTAAGAGGACAGATGGGCATTGTCACGCAGGAAACGATTCTGTTTAACGATACAGTCAGAAACAATATCGCCTATGGCGATCCGGAAGCTTCCTTTGAGAGGGTTGTAGCCTCAGCCCGTGTTGCCAATGCCCATGAGTTCATAATGGAACTCCCCCAGGGTTACGAAACGGTTATTGGCGAGAGAGGAGTTAAGTTATCCGGTGGACAGAAGCAGCGAATCGCTATTGCCCGGGCAATCCTTAAAGACCCGGAAATTCTGATTTTTGATGAAGCCACCTCCTCATTAGATTCAGAATCTGAACTTTTGGTTCAGGAAGCGTTGGATCGCCTTATGAAGGATCACACCACCTTCGTAATAGCACATCGTTTGTCTACAATCCGAAGAGCGGATAGGATTATCGTAATCGATCGCGGTAGAATTGTAGAGGTAGGAAAACACGAGGAGTTGATGGAGAGGAGTGGATTGTATAGGAAGCTTTACGACCTGCAATTTAAAGAGGACTTTTCTTTCACATGAGGATTAAAATTATTCTCCTTCTTATAAGCTTTCTTTTATTCAGTCACTCATCCCTTTCTGGCTACCCCCAGAGTAATGTTTATGTCATTCCCATTAGAGGAGTAATAGACCTGGGGCTCTCCAGTTTCGTCAGGCGAGTAGTCGAGGAAGCGAAAGAAAAAAAATCTCAGTGCATCATCCTGGAACTGGAGACTTTCGGCGGCAGAGTCGATGCAGCCACTGAGATCAGGGATACTCTCTTTGAAAGTGATGCAAAGACAATCGCTTTTGTTAACAGAAGAGCGATATCTGCCGGAGCCCTGATAAGCCTTGCCTGTCAGTCTATTGTTATGGCTCCGGGCAGTACAATTGGAGCGGCGACTCCCGTGACCATGGCTCCGGGAACTACAAAAGCGCAGCCTACTGATGAAAAGACAATTTCCTATGTGCGAAAAGAGTTCAAAGCTACGGCAGAAAGAAATAACCACCCTACAACTTTGGCAGAGGCTATGGTCGACCCGGACGTCGAAATAAAAGGGGTAATCGAGAAAGGTAAACTTCTGACCCTTACCACAGAGGAGGCTTTGAAACTTAAACTGGCAGAGCATAAGGTCTCTGAAATTGAGGAAATTCTCACTCTTTACGACTTAGAAGACGCACAAGTGGTGAGGGCTTCGTTAACCTGGTCAGAGAACCTGGTAAGATTCCTCACCCACCCGGTGGTAAGTGGTCTTCTTCTTACGTTTGGGCTTTTGGGAATATTTTTTGAATTGAGGATGCCAGGCTGGGGAGTGAGTGGCACAATTGGGCTAATCTGTTTGGCGCTCTTCTTTGGCGCCCAGTATATGGTAGGGCTGGCACAATGGATCGAGCCGGTTCTCTTTCTTGCGGGTGGAGTTTTACTGGCTTTAGAGTTATTTGTTATTCCTGGTTTCGGCGTTACCGGGGTGTCCGGTATCCTGCTTATTATAGCCAGTCTCTTTCTCTCTCTGGTTAAGGAGCCTTTGCCCAAGACGCCTGTAGATATTTCTCGCCTCCTCCAGGCAACTTATGTGGTGGCTGCTTCCCTGATCGCCACTTTCCTGGTGGCCACTCTCAGTTTCACGTTTCTGACCAAATTTCCTCTTTTGAGTAAATTAATTTTGACTTCGGAAGAAAGGGGAGAAAAAGGATTCCGTTCTGCGCCAGCAAAGTTGGAAAAATTTAAGGGAAAGCAAGGTATGACATTGACTATGCTCAGGCCTGTGGGTAAGGCTCAATTTGGAGATACGATTGTGGATGTGGTAAGCGAAGGCGAACTTGTAGAGAAGGGAAGGCAGGTAGAAGTAATTAAGGTGGAAGGGAACAGGATAGTGGTTTCTGAAATGGAAATAATGGAGTAGCGAAACTTGTTTCGCGGTCTGCGAGCCACGTTTTTTAAAATGAAGATAAGTTTATTCTTATATCTGGCAGGTTTGGTTCTAATTTGTCTTGAGGTTTTTGTTCCCGGAGGGATTCTGGGAACGATTGGATTTTTTTTAATTGTAGGCTCCGTATGGATTGCTTTCGTTCAACTTGGCAGCGTGGGAGGTTCCTATTTTTTAATTGGCGGTTTGGTGTTAGCTATGTTGAGCGTCTATTTAGTGATGAGATTCGGGACTAAGACCGGACTGTCCAGGAAACTTTTTCTGCAGTCAACGGAAAGAGGCTTCCGCGCTACTGCGGAAAATTTAGAAGACTTAAAAGGTAAAACAGGTATTTCACTAACTACATTGAGACCGTCTGGTAAAGCATTAATTGATGGTAGAAAAGTGAACGTGGTGACCGAGGGAGTATTTCTACCTAAGGATTGCAAGATAAAGGTGGTAATGTTGGAAGGAAATAGAGTTGTGGTGAGAAAAATAGACGAAGAAAATTTGTAGGGATGGTTTTAACCGTGTCCCGATTCATCGGGACTGGAGTCCTCCCGAAAGGGAGGAAAAAATCCTCCGATTTCATCGGAGTACTCCGTATCACAAAGTATCTTTTAAGCACATTTTGACAATTATCGGGTAGACGATAAAATCGAAATATTTATGGGAGGTGAGAAATGGTACAGTTTTTAATTGGATTAGTGATAATAGTTGGAATTATCTTTGCCATAATTTTCCTCTACTTTCTGAACATCTGGATCAAGGCTGTGGCTGCAGGTGCCCACATTTCTATCTTTAATCTTTTGGGAATGAAGTTAAGAGGTATTCCTCCAGCTCTCATAGTCAATGCAAAGATTATGGTGGTTAAGGCTGGCCTGAACATAGAGACTAACGAATTAGAAGCCCATCACTTGGCGAGAGGAAATGTAATGCGGGTAGTTCAAGCGCTTATTGCCGCTGATAAAGCAAATATCCCCTTAAATTTCAAACGTGCTGCAGCAATTGACCTTGCGGGAAGAGATATCCTGGAAGCAGTCCATATGAGCGTAATTCCCAAGGTAATCGATGCTCCTGATCCCTCAAAAGGTAAACCAACAGTTGACGCTGTAGCAATGGACGGTATTCAACTTTTGGCAAAAGCCAGAGTCACGGTGAGAACAAATTTAGATAGGTTAGTGGGAGGGGCAGGTGAAGAGACAGTTATTGCTCGGGTTGGTGAGGGCATTGTTACCACCATCGGTTCTGCCGAGACCTATAAGAAAGTTCTGGAAAATCCAGATTTAATATCGCAAAAGGTATTAGCAAAAGGACTGGATGCAGGCACAGCCTACGAAATTCTCTCCATAGATATTGCTGATGTGGATGTAGGGAAGAATATAGGGGCAGAATTACAACAGAAACAGGCAGAAGCTGACCTGCAGATAGCCAAAGCCAAGGCTGAAGAGAGAAGAGCAATGGCTGTGGCTCGGGAGCAAGAGATGAAAGCTCTTGTCGAGGAGATGAGAGCAAAGGTTGTGGAAGCTGAAGTTGAAATTCCTAAAGCAATCGCTTACGCTTTCAAAGAAGGTCGTCTGGGACTTATGGATTACTATAATCTCAAGAACATTCAAGCAGATACAAAAATGAGGGAGTCACTGGCAGGAAGACCAGAAAAACCCGAAAAGAAGTAAATATGCTCGGGATTTGGTTCGCTCGTGCCGTTAGAACAAGAGGTCTTTCCAGGACAGGGGGTAATATAGATAGAGAGATAGCGTACCGTTGCCCAATAAGGGGAAAGGTTAAGAGTTCTAACGGTACTCGCTGACAATTTTTTGCTCTTTGAGCACCGCCAAAAATCTCAGGAGTTTCCCCCGTCTTCGCGGGGCTAAACTCTAATCTTCGATTTTTGGCTAAAAATTCTAATGCTCGCTACACCAAATCCTCGCGCGGGGAGTGAAGATGGAAGGGATAGAAATAATCTTCTGGATAATTTTAGCACTGATATGGTTAATTTCAGGCAGTTTAATAAGGAAGAGAGCTCGCAGGGAAAGGGAACGTCTGCATAGGGAAGGGGAGGCTAATACAAAACCTGAAGAGGGGACAGGAGGAATGTTTCCGGAAGAAGAGGTAAGGGAAGTTTTTGAACTCTGGAAAGGTGAAGAGAAAACCGTACCTGTTAGTGAACAGCCTCCCATTATTCTCCCTGCAGTGGAAGAGCCAGAAGTTACTGAGACCGCTGAAGTGGAAAAAGTGCCGGAAAGAGAAATTGCAATGCCTCTTTTTCTCGAACCAAGTCCTGAAGCAGAAGAGCTGGAAATCGAGTTAAAAGATTTAGAAACCCTGGGACAGGGGATACTTCTATCCGAAATTCTCGGTCCTCCCAGGTCAAAAAAGCCGTTCAGGAGGATTCGCTGAGGATTATGAATTTTCTTGAATTGTTAAATGAAAAATGAGAAAGAACCAACTCAAAGGGATAGGAATAGGCTGACAGTATCGGCCATTATCTTTTTGGGTTTTTGTGTTTAGAGAACTGCAAATTTCTCGTAGCGGATTGTTGGCTGGGAAATTGAGGAGGGTTTTGAGTGAATATTCCTCTGGTTGATTTAAAACGTCAGTACTTATCGATTAAGAAGGAGATCGACGGGGCTATTCAGGAAGTCATCGATAAGAGTGCCTTTATTATGGGAGAAAATGTTCAAGGATTTGAGAATGAATTTGCAAAATTTTGTCGAGTCAAATACGGAGTGGGGACAAGTTCAGGAACCACCGCTCTTCACTTGGCACTGGTAGCTTGCGGATTAAAACAAGGCGATGAAGTGATTACTGTTCCCTATACGTTTATTGCCACAACAGAAGCAATATCTCAAACTGGTGCGAAAGTCGTTTTCGTAGATATTGAGGATAAAAGTTATAATATGGATTCTGAGAAGATTGAACGTGCGATTACGGAAAAGACCAGAGCGATTATCCCCGTTCATCTCTTTGGTCAACCTGCCGATATGGATAAAATTATGAAGATTGCTAAGAAGCACAAACTCATTGTTATTGAGGATGCTTGCCAGGCTCACGGTGCCGAGTATAAAGGGAAAAAGGTGGGGAGTCTGGGAGATATTGCTTGTTTCAGTTTTTATCCCGGGAAAAATTTGGGAGCTTACGGAGATGCAGGCATGGTAGTCACTGATAATAAAGAATTGGCAGAAAAGATGAGATTACTGAGGAATCATGGTTACCAGGAAAAATATTACCATCAAGTGGAAGGTTATAATTATCGGTTGGACGCAATCCAGGCTGCCATACTGCGAGTAAAATTGAGACATCTTGAGGAATGGACAGAAAAGAGGCGAAGAAATGCCAAATTGTATGATGAATTACTCAAAGGGAGGGGAGTTAAAACTCCACTGGAAATGGAATATGCCAGGCACGTTTACCACCTTTATGTGATTGGAATAGAGAAGAGAGAGGAATTATACTTAAGGCTAAAGGAGAACGGGATTGCTGCAGCCATTCATTATCCTCTTCCTTTACACCTGCAACAAGCATATAGACATCTTGGTTATAAAAAAGGTGATTTTCCCATCTCCGAAGCCTGTTCGGAGAGATTACTTTCTCTTCCCATGTTTCCCGAATTGACTGAAGACGAAATTAAAAAAATTGTTGACATAATAAGGAAAGATAATTGAGACAAAAAACAGAAAATGGTTTAAAAGTTCCCATTATTATCCTTTCAGGTTTTTATATTTTCTGGACCTACTTTTTCTATCGCAACTATTTTATTAAAGGGGGCTTTCTGGTTTCGTTGAAATGGTTAGTTAATATCCTTTCCAATCTCCGATATCCACACAATTTCAGTTTCGGCAGATTTCTCACCGTAACAGGTTATCACCTTTTGCTATTTGTAGGCTTGGCAATAATTTGTATGATTGCTTTTGGCCTGGGCAGGAAGATTTTAAAGTTATTAAAGATTGAGGGAAAGTCTATATTAGAAAGTACTATTTTTGCTTTAGGATTGGGATTTGG
>CAYOFG010000011.1:35996-47445 GCA_964403285.1 uncultured Clostridia bacterium
TCATTCTATGACTCCTTGGTGTTTCATTTAGCAATTCCCAGCCTGTACAAGATAAGTCATAGGATAAGATATATTGAAACCATATTCACCTCTCAATTCCCACAAAATATGCAAATGTTATATACCTTAAGTCTCTTATTAGGGACACATATTCTGGCGAAACTTATGCACTGGATAATGGGGATACTTGTAGTTTTAGCCGTTTACGTATTTGGCCGTGAGTATTTTAACCATCGAGTAGGACTAGTGGCAGCAGCTATATTTTATACGATTCCTATGGTCGCCATGCAATCTCGCGTGACAGGAGTTGAGCTTTGTCTAACTTTTTACGAGTTCCTGGCGGTCTTCGCCTTGGTGAATTGGTTTGCCCTAAACAGAAGAGAGGAGCCAAAAGCGGTTAAAGATGGTTGGTTAATTGTGGCTGGTGTATTTAGTGGTTTGGCTATGGGAGTAAAATATACGGCTATGTATAGCTTTCTTCTATTTGCTATTTCTATTTTCCTGATAGCAATAATAGTACATAAGGAAAAAATAAAAATATCGTTTAAGAAAACTTTTCTATTTTGTGCTGTGGCGACAGCTCTATTTTCTCCCTGGTTAATAAAGAACACCGTTTATACGAACAATCCATTCCACCCATTTCTGAGTAGCATAATCAAAAGTAAAGATTTCTATTTAGGCTCTGAATATACATCTATAGATGATAGAGCGTTAACCAGGAGTTCCAAAAAATGGGACGAGTTTCCTACAAGGAATATAAAAGAATTGTTGATATTTCCTTGGACTCTTACGAAGAAGGGCAATGATTCCAATTCTTTTGTTGGACCCATATTTTTATATCTGCTTCCTTTGTTGTTCTTTTTGAGAAAAGAGAGTCTGATCAAATTTTTGATTTTTTTGGGAGTAGCCTGGTTTTTTGCCTGGTGTTTGATAGCCCCCAGGAATTTAAGATATTTTATTTCCGGACTTACTCTATTTGGAATGATAATTTCGTATTTTCTGTTCAAAGTAGAGAAGCAGAATAGACACTTTACAAAGATAGTAATTTTTCTTGTTTTCCTTATGTCGATAAATAATGTTGGCTGGAGTTTAATTATCCTTACAACGAATAACGATCCTTGGGGTGTGGTTTTGGGCAGGGAGTCAAGGGAGGAATATTTATATAGGGACAGCATAGGCTTTAACCTAATGCCCTATTATTTTCCCGTGGTCAAGTATATTAATCAAAATTTACCAATGGATGCAAAGGTCTTGTTTATAGGTGAAGCGAGAGGTTATTATTGTGAGAGAGAATTTGTGACCAGTCTGGCTGAGGACCCCCACAGTATTGTTATCAGGTTAGTGAGATTTTGTAAGGGTACTGATGAGTTGTTAGAAAGACTTAGAAATTTGGGCATTACCCATGTGTTGTATAATCGAAGGGAGGGATATCGTCTAAGAGGGTACAAAATTTTCGATTGGCAAGGTGACGATTTTCCAATTTTCCATAAGTTTTGGCGGAACAACCTGAAGTTAATCTATGCCGAAAAAGATGTTTATCTTCTTGAGGTCAAATACGAAAGAGAAGGAGAAATAGATAAACCGATTAATTATGTTGAGTTTTTCGAATTTACTGAAATGGATGGCTATATAATGGAGGCGAGAAATCGAATTGCTCGAAATGAAATAGACCAAGCCTTTAATCTCCTGCAAAAAGCCAATGAGATAATGCCCGATTCAGCAGTAGTTCATTTCAATCTTGGTTTCGTATATATGAAGAAAGGAGACTTTGAGCAAGCCATTAGAGAATGTAACCGTGCACTTGTTATTAATCCCTACGATACTGAAGCCGTTTCACTCTTGGGGTATTTATATTTTCAGAAGAGAGATTTAACTAATGCCTCGGAGAATTTTAAAAAAGTGATAGAACTGAACCCAAATTCCTCTCAGGGTCACGGAAATTTGGGAATTGTTTATGCTCAGATGAGAAAATATAAAGAGGCAATTGAGGAATTAAAGATAGCAGTGAAATTAGCTCCCCAAAATGAGAATTTCAAAAATCTGCTAACAAATCTGCAACAAGCATCCGCAGTTGAAGAAAGGAGAAGGTAATGAATGTAGCGCTTATAGGTGTGGGATACTGGGGTCCTAACCTGGCCAGAGTCTTTTTTGAGCTAGCGGGCTGTAATCTCCATACAATTTGTGACAAGAAAAAAGAGCGCCTCGATTCTATCAAAGCGTCTTTTCCGAATATAAACACAACCCAGGACTACAAGACCTTACTGGGAAATCCTGAGTTAGAAGCAATTGCCATAGTCACCGAGGCGCAATATCATTATGAGATTGCCAGGGAATGCCTGCTTGCCGGTAAACATGTATTAGTGGAGAAGCCATTAGCTCTCAATAGTCACGAATGTGAAGATTTAATTGGCATTGCCAAAGCTAAAAATCGCATCCTCATGGTGGGACACTTACTTGAGTACCATCCTGCAGTTCATAAATTAAAAGAGCTCATAGACAGTGGAGAAATAGGGAAGGTCTACTACATTTACTCACAGAGGGTAAATTTAGGGGAAATAAGGCGTTATGAAAATGCATTATGGAGTTTTGGTCCTCACGATGTATCGGTCATACTTTATCTTTTAGGGGGAGAACCAGAAAGTGTAAATGCCCTAGGCGAATCTTATCTGCAAGAAAATATACAAGACGTCGTTTTTGTGAACCTACATTTTAAGGATAAAGGGATGGCTCAGGTTCATATTAGCTGGCTTGATCCCCACAAGATTAGGAAGTTCACGATTGTAGGAAGTAAGAAGATGGTCGTGTTTGATGACATGGAAAGTTCTGAAAAGATTAAAATCTATGACAAAGGAGCCGATTCCCCGGGAAAATACGCCTCCTACGGAGATTCCATCACATTAAGGATTGGCGACATCAGTATCCCTAAGATAGATATGAAGGAGCCCCTTAAAATTGAGTGCCAGCACTTCTTGAAATGTATCAAGGAGAATAAACGCCCCTTGAGTGATGGAGCGGATGGTTTACGGGTAGTGCGTGTGTTGGAGGCGGCACAGAAGTCGATGGAGAATTATGGGACTTTAGTGAAATTGGAGGGATAGATGGGCCCAGAGGAAAAAAAAGATTATTTCGTGCACGAATCTGCATACGTAGATGAACCAGTTCAGATAGGGAAAGGCACCAAGATATGGCATTTTTCTCACATTATGAAGGGAGCAGAGATTGGCGAGAATTGTAAGATTGGTCAAAATGTATATGTAGATACTAATGTGAAAATTGGAAACAACGTTAAGATTCAAAATAATGTCTCTGTATATAAGAATGTCACTTTAGAAGACGGCGTTTTTTGCGGTCCAGCGATGGTATTTATCAATGTGTTTAATCCTCGTTCTGACTATCCCCGTAGATTAGATGAATATGGGAAAACCTTGGTCAAACGAGGCGCAACCATTGGAGCCAATGCAACAGTCCTTTGCGGTATTACCATAGGAACATATGCATTCATCGGCGCAGGCGCAGTGGTAACAAAAGACATCCCTGACTACGGATTGGTTTATGGTAATCCAGCAAGGATTCAGGGATGGATGTGTGAATGTGGCACAAAATTGCAATTTACTGATAATAAAACAGAATGTCAAGAATGTCACAAGCGATATGAAAAAGAGGGAGAGCAAGTAAAGAAAGTGAAGTAATTCTCCAGGTATAAGAATGGATTATGGAAGGAGAAACTATGTATAAAGGAAAGACAATAGCTGTGGTTGTACCAGCTTATAATGAGGAGAAACTTATTGGTAGAGTTTTGGAAACTATGCCGGAACTCGTTGATAAGATAGTTATTGTAGATGATGCCAGTAAAGACAATACAGTGAGAGAAGTGGAGAAATTTGAGGAGGCATTGGGTAGGCGGTTAATTTTGTTAGAGCATAAGAAGAACCAGGGAGTTGGTGGAGCAATAGCTGCTGGCTATAAATGGGCTAGAGATAACAATATGGATGTCACCGCGGTTATGGCAGGCGACGCTCAAATGGACCCCGCAGACCTTCCCCAATTGCTTAATCCTGTGGTTGATGGTCAAGCAGATTACACAAAAGGGAACAGGCTGATTACAGGTGGTACATGGCACTTAATGCCCAAAAAGAGATATCTGGGGAACGCTTTCCTTTCACTACTTACTAAAATTGCGTCTGGATATTGGCATGTGGCAGATTTTCAATGCGGCTATAGTGCTATTTCTCTGAATGTTCTCAAGGTCATAGACCTGGATAAAGTTTATAAGAGATTTGGTATGCCCAACGATTTTTTAGTCAGGCTGAATGTCCATTATTTTCGTGTAAAAGATGTGCCCGTCAGAGCTATTTACAACATTGGGGAGAAATCTGGTGTGAAAGTGTGGAAAATTGCTTTTACACTTTCCTTCTTGTTATTAAGGATGTTCTTTTGGAGAATGAAAGAAAAGTATATTATCAGAGATTTCCACCCTTTAGTTTTCTTCTATCTTTTGGGAATCCCTTGTACTATAGGGGGGACGCTGTTTGGATTTTATTTGTTCTTTTATAGGCTCTTTGCAGGTCGCGTTGAAGCAACCAGTAGTCTTTTTTCGGCTCTGTTGATTATTACAGGATTGCAATTTCTTCTATTTGCTATGTGGTTCGATATGGAATATAATAAGGACCTTAAGTGAATGAGCATAAGTTTTTTCACAGGCCGAATAATTTATGGAATATATTTGATTTGCCGTTAAACTGCAGGGTTGAGGGTTTCCGGGCCCAAAGCCATTATGGGTGCAATTTTGCTAATCATAGGTATCCAGTTCCTTCTATTTGCTGCGCTATTCGATATGCATCAGGAAGAATAAGTGTTTATGAATGAATAATGGTAAAAAAAACTACAAGTTCAAGATTTGCATCTTAACCAGCGGATTTCCACGATATGAAGGAGATTTATCCGGTAATTTTATTCTATCTTTAACTAAAGAATTAATAAAACGAGGATTAGGAGTATTTGTTCTCGCTCCACATGCCCCAAAGGTTAAGAGGTCCGAAGAATTAGATGGAATCAAAGTTCATAGGTTTTCTTATTTCTTTCCATTCGCATTACAAAAACTCTGCTACGGTTCCGGAATACCCGCCAATATTCGGCATAGTTTATTAGCCAGACTTCAACTGCCTTTCTTTTTCCTTTCCCAATTATTTTCTCTGATATGGTTTATAAAAAAAGAAAAAATAGATATTTTAAATTCTCATTGGATGATTACCCAGGGTTTAAATGGGGCACTGGTCAGAAAAATTTTGGGGCTACCCCACATACTCACAATCCATGGGGCTGGATTATTTGCTTTAAAGAGGTTCCCTTTCGGAAAATACATCGCTCGATTTATCGTAAGAAATAGTGACCATATTATTACGGTAAGTTCTTTCGTAAAATCAGATTTAGATGAGTTAGTAGGTTATGATACAAAAGCGACAGTTTGCCCTATGGGTATAGATACGAATACGTTTATTCCAAAAGATCAGGCTAAATTGAGAGAAAAATATAATATGAAGAAAAGATATATTTTGCTTTTTGTTGGAAGGTTGGTTGAAAAAAAAGGCGTAGAATATTTAATCGATGCGCTGGGGATTGTTAGTAATAAATTAGCCGACTTAAAATTGTTAATCGCAGGCACAGGAAATTTGGAAAGACAGCTGAAAGAGAAAGTGAGAAAGTCAAATCTTTCTTCATATGTCTCATTTTTAGGTACCGTGAAGCATGAAGACTTAATTGATTATTACAATATTTGTGATTTATTAGTTTTGCCCTCTATATTTGATAAATATGGCCATACCGAAACATTAGGTATGGTAATATTAGAAGCAATGTCCTGTGGAAAACCAGTGGTCGCTAGTAATATTGGAGGCATTCCGGAGTCGGTGAAAAATGGATACAATGGATTATTGACGATTCCCAAAAATCCCACAGATATCGCCGATAAAATTGTAAAAGCTTTTACCCAATTTGACCTTGAAGAAATGGGCGAAAGAGCGCACCAGACTGCCTTAAATTATGCTTGGGAAAAGATAAGTAAAAAATACGAACAGGTTATGAAACAGGTATCTGTCGTGAATCGTAGAGGTAAAAAGGATCTATGAAAAAGAGAATCAGCAAACCAAAGGATTTTTATGACAAATTTTATACAATATTCTTGGAAGGCAGGGTTTCAAGAAAAAGATGAAAAGAATCTTACTAATCTATCCGGGCGGGAAAAACATAGGTGATATTTCTATGCCGCTTCCTCTACTGCTTCTGGCAAAACCTCTCATTGACAATGGGTACGAGGTCCGGGCTTTGGATAGTCGAGTTGAGGATTACGAGAAATTAAATTATGAAGACTTCCTTTACGCAGGTATAAGCACAATGTCGGGCGACCAATTGAGTTATGCTTTAGAAATTTCTAGATATATTCGTCGTAAGTTTCCAGAACTTCCCTTAATTTGGGGTGGGCCGCACCCGACCTTAGTACCCGAACAAACTGTAAAAAGTAAGCTTGTTGACTTGGTTGTACGAGGCGAAGGTGAAGAAACGCTCTTAGAGTTAACTGAAAAGATAGAAAAGGGAGAAAACTGGGAATCAGTAAAAGGGATAACTTTCGAGAAAGAAGACAAAATCGTTTCTAATCCTCCCAGGAAATTTTTAGATATAGATAACGTTACCCATTTGCCTTACCATTTGTTCAGGCTGGATGCTTATCCCAATCTGAAGTATAAATTTGAGTATTTCTCAAGTAAAGGGTGTCCCCACAATTGTGGATTCTGTAGCAATGTAGCAAATTCGGGAAGGACCTGGAGAGCAAAATCTCCCGAAGTGATAATAGTTGAATTGGAGCAAATAGTCAAAAACATCAGACCCGAAAGGATAGCTTTCGTAGACGCAAATTTTTTTGTGGATAAGGAACGGGTAGAAAGAATTTGTCAATTATTAATTGAAAAGAACTGGCCTGTGACTTTTAATGCGATGTGTAGATGCGACTACACGGATGGATATGACGATTCATTCATGGAACTCTTGAGAGATGCGAAATTCAACGAGCTTTGGCTTGGTGCTGAGTCAGGGAGTAAGAGAGTTTTGGAATTTATGGAAAAGGGTATTACACCAGAACAGGTTATTAATGCCAGACAAAAATGTGTTAGATATGGTATAAGGCCGATATTCAGTTTCATTATAGGTATTCCGACTGAGACTAAGGAAGAATTTGCTAAATCCTTAGAACTTTATGATAAGATTCTATCGATGGATCCCTATGCTGTCATCAATGGGATATTCGTATTTACTCCATTCCCAGGTGCGCCTCTAACTAAATTCGTGGAGACAAGGTATAACTATCAACAGCCAAAATCTTTAGAAGAGTGGAAGAGTTGGAAATGGAGCAGTACAAATTATGCTGTCTGGATAGATAAGAAGACGCAGAGTCAATATGAAACGGTTTCTGCAATATCTCGCTTTAACTATGTAAGGCAACTAATGCGCATATGGCCTGCCGAAGAGAGAAGGAAGAGGGTAGGTTCTTTTTTCTTCGTTTTGATATCTCAAATATTACTTTTTATTTTTGGCATAATGGCAGTTTTAAGATGGAAATTCAGATTCTTCAAATATGGAATAGAGTGGAAGTTGTGGACAATGATTCTGGAGAGGTTTAAAGGAAACAAATAGGATTTCTGATAGGTGGAATTTTATGATTTCGTATGATGAGAAATTTTATTGGGCAATGACCGCTGAGTATGCTAATTGGACTCCCTGGACAAAATTGAGGATGGCTCAAGTGGTTAAAATGGTACAGCCACGTCCTGGCGATAAAATTCTTGACTTGGGTTGTGCCACGGGTTCTGTGGCCCATTTTTGCAGCAAATTTGGTGCCGAAGCTACAGGAGTGGATTTTTCTGAATTAGCCATTCAGGAAGCAGAGAAGCTTCATGGGGGAAGTAAAAATACCCACTTTCTTGTCCGAGATGTGGCTAACTTATATGGTTTAGAGAATAGCTATTTCGACAAAGCCGTGGCATTGGATTTAGTCGAGCATCTCTACGATGATGTTTTTCAGAGAATGTTAAGAGAGGTTCGCAGAGTTTTAAAAAAAGGAGGAACTATATCTATTTATACGCCCAGTAACAGTCATATCTTTGAACGGCTCAAATCCAAAAATTTCATCTTGAAACAGCCTCCTGTTCACGTGGCAGTGAGATCTATGCGACAGATTGTATTAGTTCTCAAGCAGCAGGGGTTTGAGATTAATATGTCTTACTTCACTGTAAGTCATTTCCCGGTTTTTAAATGGTTCGAGCTTCTAATGCAACCTATTCCCTTATGGGGAGATTTGTTTAAGTATCGGATATGTGTTAGAGGCGTAAAAGTATAAGTATGACTATAAAAACAAATACAAAAGGGATTATGAAGTCTGTTATAAAAGTTCTTGTTGTCTTAGTTATATTTTATTTTTTAGGAACGGCTCTGTATCGAAATTGGAGTCAAATTAATTTTAGGCAATTACATTTTAATGTTCCTTTACTCATTGCTTCTATTTTATTCCTTTTTATATATTTTCTTTTATTTGTTTTTGGATGGGAATTAATTTTAAAAAGACTTGGTGTTTCTTTATCATTTCTTAAGGCTATTAAGATTATATTCTATTCTCAGATAGGAAAATATTTACCCGGTAAAATCTGGGTATTTGTGGGAAGGATATATTTCTGTCAGCAACTGGGTATACCCGCCAGCAAGATCTTCCTTTCTATGGTACTGGAAATGGCATTGACCATAATAAGCGGCATGGTTATTTTCTTGGTGGGGCTTTCAATTTTTCCCGGAGCCCAAATACATATTAATCCATTTTTCTTAATGATTGTTGTTGTAATACTTTTTATCATTATTCACCCGAAAGTTTTCACGAGAATTATAAATATTTTATTACATTTAGTAAAGAAAGGACCCATAAGAATAGATCTGAACTTTTCTCAGATATGTGGTATAATAATGTATTATTGTATCGTGTGGCTCAGTTTCGGTATTGCTTTTTATTTTTTGATAAATTCTACCACCTTCATCGCTTTGTCTAAAATTCCTTTCCTTGCAGGTTCATTCTCCATTTCTGCGACTATTGGAGCGATGGCTTTATTCGTACCTGGAGGATTAGGTGTGAGAGAAGGTGTTCTGGCGCTTTTATTGAGTAACTTTTTCCCGATATCCTTGGCCATTTTACTTTCCATTCTGTCCCGAATATGGATTAGTTTTGGGGAGTTTATCCTAGTTGGAATTTCTACGAGGATTAAATTATGAAATTGAAAAATAAAGAAAATTATTATCCTCTTCGCCAGATTCGTTTTGAGTCTTTCGGTGAACTTTTGACTGGGAGGTAGCTGGCAAAGGGAGGAGATGTCAGGGCGATTGGTGGGCTGGTGCGCTTGACAAAACGAAGTTTTTTATGTTATATTTAAAAATTAGCACTCATCATTAAGAGTGCTAATTTTGGGGTAAGCGATGGATATAAATGGTTTTGGCGAGCGAAAAAAGAAGATATTGCAGGTGGTAATTAGGCATTATGTGAGGACAGCAACACCTGCAGCTTCCAGGATGATTGTCAGGGATTATGATTTTCCTTTCAGTTCTGCTACCATCCGCAATGTTCTGGCAGAGCTGGAAGAGGAGGGGTATTTGACTCATCCATATACTTCGGCAGGTCGAATTCCCACAGATAAGGGTTACCGTTTTTATGTGGATTGCCTGATGGAGGCGCAAAAGTTAACTCAGGAAGAAGAAAAGCGCATCGAGAAGGAATATAAAGCAAAGAAAAGAGAGCTGGAAGAAGTCATGCGGCAGACGAGTAAGATGTTATCTCTTATCTCTCATCACGCCGGCTTCATATTGAGTCCTACGCTGGATAGGAGTTTGCTTAAACATATCGAATTAGTTCCCTTAGGAGAAAAGAGAATATTAGCTGTCCTTGTCACTCGTGCCGGGTTGATAAGACATAAGACCATCCAACTCAACTATGACCTGAAACGGAGTCAACTATATAGAATTTCTAAGTTATTAAACGAGAAACTCTCTGGTTTGCCTTTATCTCGAGTTAGAGAAGAGATGAATATAATAATTGAACAGGAGTCTGATGAATACCTCGGTTTATTACGGGCGGCAAAGGGCTTGATCGGTCAAGCTTTCACTTCTGAAGAGTCTGAGATATATCTGGAAGGTTCGGCTAATATTTTGGCTTCCGTTAGAGAAGATTTATATGATTACGCCGGGGTGGATTCTGTTTTTCGTGCTATAGAAGAGAAAAGGATTATTCTCGATATTGTGAGAAGACTTGTCAAGAGCGAGGGTGTAAAAGTGCTAATTGGAAGAGAGAATTTGTATCCCGAACTGAAGGATTTTAGTGTAGTAAGTTCTACCTACAAATCTGGAAACAAGGTAGTTGGTGCATTGGGAATAATCGGGCCTAAGAGAATGGAGTATCCCAAGATGGTCGCTTTAGTCGATTTCGTAGCCAGAGCGGTCAACAATATATTAAACTCAGAAGGAGGATAAACATCTAATGAAATTTGGAGAAAAGCCTGCACAACCGCCAATAGATTCCCATTTGGAAAATAAACTGAGTGAACTGGAGATATTGAGACAGTCTTTTGAGGAGAAAAAGAAATTAGCCGATAGCTACTATGACCAGCTTTTGAGGCTTAAGGCGGAGTTCGACAACTATCGAAAGAGGATAGAAAAAGAGAAGGAAGAATTGGTTGCGTTTGGTAAACAGGAACTGGTGGTTAAGTTACTTGACATACTGGACAGTCTCGACCTCGCTCTCCATTCAACAAAAGACGAGAAAAATGAAGCTGAGTCGATTAAGGAAGGAGTAAAATTAATTCATAAGCAGTTTAAAGAGCTACTGGAAAAAGAGGGGTTAAAGAAATTACAGGTTGAGGGAGAAAAGTTTGACCCGAATTTGCATCATGCGGTTGAGTATCAAGAATCGGATAAGCATGAGGATAACGAGATACTGAAAGAAATACGTCCTGGTTACCTTCTCCACGATAGAGTTATAAGGCCAGCAATGGTAGTAGTAGCCAAGGCTAAAAAACAAGACAAATAGCTAAAAAATGGAGTGTAAAGCGTCCCGATAAATCGGGATACTTGGTCCCGACTTGTCGGGACACTCCAACCTTCCTTTCGAGGGGACTCCAAATAATTGGAGTAGCACCGCTTGCGGTGCGTTTATGCGAAACAAGTTTCGCTACTCCAAAATTCAAATTCTAAAGGAGGTTGGGAATGGCGAAGATAATAGGTATTGATTTGGGAACTTCCAATTCTGCAGCAGCAGTTATGCTGGGAGGAAAACCAACAATTATTCCTAGTGCCGAGGGGACTACATTGGGGGGTAAGGCTTTCCCTTCCTTTGTTGCTTTCACAAAAGATGGACAACGACTTGTGGGAG
>CAYOFG010000012.1:0-19027 GCA_964403285.1 uncultured Clostridia bacterium
CCAGTAACTCCAGATTGTTCCAGTTCTTTAATTCTCTTTACATCATCTAATGTGGAAATACCGCCACAGGCAATAACCGGAACTTTAACCTTCTCAGCAAAAGCCTTAATCCCCTTCACGTTGGGGCCTTTCAACATTCCGTCCTTCTTTATATCGGTAAAGATTATTTTTTTCACTCCCATCTCTTCTACTCTTTTAGCCAGAGTCGTCGACCGAACAGCAGTAATTTCTTTCCAGCCCCCGATGGCTACTTTCCCGCCTGTTGAGTCTATGCTTATTACAATTTTATCTCCAAACTTTTTCAGCGCTTTCTTTACCGTATCTGTATCATAAATTGCAGAAGTGCCCAGGATAACTTCAGCGACGCCACCGGATAATACTCTCTTGATAGTATCCATATCTCGTATACCACCGCCCACTTCTACAGGAACATTGATACTCTCTGCAATTTTCACAATCAGCTCAAGATTCTGGATTACGCCAGAAAAGGCACCATCGAGGTCGACTATGTGGAGTTTTTTCGCTCCCTGAGCCTGCCAGAGCTTCGCCACAAACACAGGGTCCTTGGAAAATATAGTCTCCTGTTCCAATTTGCCCTGAACCAGGCGAACACAATTCCCACCCCGAATATCAATAGCCGGAATAACAAGCATGCTCCCCCCTATAACGCCAACTTTTCCCTCCACTATTTCTTAATGCGAGGGGATTTGGTGTAGCGAGCATTTCTTGTAGCAGCAAAGCGTAAGCTTTGCTTCTCCGTAGGGGACGGACACAGTTTATGCCGATCTTTCTACATGCCGTCCCTTCCTTTTGGGCGACCATCCCGATATATCGGGATCGCCCCTACAATGCAGAGCTTTGCTCTGCAGCTACATTTTTTATCTAGACCAGGTCCCGAGCATATTTACAGTCGACCTTTGGTTGAAGGAATCCCCTTTAACTTTGGATTTATTTTAACCGCTTCGCGCAAGGCCACTCCAAAGCCCTTAAATATTGATTCAAAAATGTGATGGTTGTTCCTGCCATACCTTAAATTAACATGCAAAGTAATACCCGCATTAATACACAATGCTCGAAAGAAATCCTCGATTAGCTCAAAATTGAACTCTTTGCTTTTCTTAGTATCTTTCTTAAACTTAACATTAAATGCCAAATAAGGCCTGTTGGAGATATCTAAACAGATTTCTGAAAGTGCCTCATCCATTGGCACCAGAGAGAAACCGTAGCGAGATATTCTTTCCTTCTTTCCCAGCGCTTTCTTTATTGCCTGTCCCAGAGTGATTCCCAGGTCTTCAGTAGTGTGATGGTCATCAACGCGCACGTCACCGGAAGCTCTTATCTTCAAATCGATACAACTGAATCTAGCCACGAGTTCCAGCATATGGTTGAGAAAAGGGATTGGCGTATTTACGTCATAATTTCCTTTCCCGTCTAAATTTACCTCCAGGCGAATGCGTGTTTCCCTGGTCCTTCTATCTATCTTTGATTTTCTCATTTTACCTCCAACATTGTTACTTTTGCAGTCTTACCTTTATTGACTCCGCGTGGCTTGCCAGTCCTTCCACTTCTGCAAAATTGATTATATTCCGAGCCGAACTTCTCAAACCTTTCTCCGAACACGCTACTACTACCATTCTTTTCAAAAAATCTTTGACCGACAGTCCGGAAGAGAATCTCGCGCTACCCCCTGTGGGCAAAACATGGCTTGGCCCTGCATAATAGTCACCAATGGCAACGGGAGACCATCTGCCAAGAAATATTTCTCCTGCATTCTTTATCTCAGGTAAAATTCTTTCTGGCTTCTCTATCAGGATTTCCAGATGTTCCGGAGCGAACTCGTTGGCAAGGCGTACAGCTTCCTTTATACTCCCTACCCACATTAGGTTGATTCCTTTTCTTCTTATTTTTATTTTCTTCTGAACAATATTTTTTATTCTTCTTGAAGTAGTGATTAACCGGGCTGTGGCACCTCCGCCGTGTTCTGCCTGCGCCAATAGGTCGGATACTATATAGTCAGGATCGGCACTCCCGTCAGCAATAATCAGTATTTCCGAAGGACCAGCCAGCATATCAATTCCTACGTCGCCAAAAAGAAGTCTCTTGGCAGTAGTAACATATACATTTCCCGGACCCACAATCTTATCCACTCTGGGAATAGTCTCAGTTCCACAAGCAAAAGCAGCAATTGCCTGGGCGCCGCCAACTCTATAGATTTCCTCCACTCCGCATATCCGGGCAGTCACCAAGACCTCAGAACTCAACTTCCCGGGAGGGGAAGCCATGGCAATCCTGTCAACCCCGGCTACTTTTGCCGGTACTATGGTCATCAACACCGAAGAGGGATAAGCAAATTTTCCTCCTGGCACATAGACTCCCACTTTCTCAATAGGATGCCAGATCTCAAGAAAACGAATCCCTTTTAAAGCGGACGTTGAGAATTGCCGACTTTTTCTTATAATTTGCCTGTATTCACCAACGTGGAATTTCTCTATATTTTTCTTTGCTCTCTTTATCAACCTGATAAAATTTAAGCCAACCTTCTGGAAAGCCCTGTCCATCTCTCTTCTTTTCACTCTCAGTTCGGCTGGCTTAAGAACAAGACCATCGTATTTCCTGGTATAGAAGAGTAAAGCTTTGTCGCCTTGATTCTTCACCCTGTCTATAATCTTTCTAACTTTTTTCTCTACTGTTGTCAAACCTTATCCCTACTCCTTTCCAGTGTAGATTCTCTCTCCAAGGACACTAAAAGATAGTTTGTGAAAAGCTATTGGAATTTGAGCCAAAAAACGAGGACGACCTTTTCTCTTTCAAGCAAAAATTTGTTCGAACCCCGATTTATTGGGGTGAGTTTATTTTTGCGCCCTACAGAGTCCGAAGTTTTTTGACGTTAAGAAATTCCTCAGCGATGAACGAACTATCTTTTAATGTCTTATTCTTTTATTCTTTTTATTCTCGCTCCCAAACGCCGCAACTTCTTCTCGATATCTTCGTAACCCCGGTCAAGGTGGTTAACTCCAAATATCTCAGTTTTTCCTTCTGCAGCCAGAGCTGCAAGAATCAATGCTGCCGAAGCTCTCAAGTCCGTAGCTATTACGGGAGCACCACTGAGCTTAGGGACGCCTTTAACAATTGCGCTAGTACCTTTAACCTGAATATTGGAACCCATCCTTTGCAGTTCACCAACATGAAGAAATCTATTCTCAAATACAGTTTCTGTAATTATACTGGTACCTTTAGTGAGACTCATCAATACCATCCATTGCGCCTGCATATCGGTAGGAAAGCCGGGATAAGGAATTGTCTCAATATCTGTCGCCCTGAGATTTTTTCCTGAGGTAACTTTAATTTCTTTATTATTTAAGGTAATTTTTGCTCCTGCTTCTCTAAGTTTAGTTATCACTGCTTCCAGGTGCTCGGAGTCTGCTCCCCGAATAGTTACATTCCCTCCGGTGACTGCTGCTGCCACCATAAATGTACCTGTCTCTATTCGGTCAGGAATAACCTCATAAACCGTGCCAGAAAGTACATTTACGCCTTCGATTTCAATAATATTCGTCCCTGCGCCTTTAATTTTAGCTCCCATCTTATTCAAAAACCTGGCCAGGTCCCTAATTTCAGGTTCGGAAGCAGCATTTTCTATGACTGTTCTTCCTTTAGCTCTAGTTGCCGCCATCATCAAATTTTCTGTTGCCCCCACACTGGGAAAATCTAAATATATATTTGCTCCGTGGAGTCTGGGAGCATCCAGCTGCACGTATCCTCTCTCCAAACTTACCTTTGCTCCCAGTTTCCTAAAACCCTGGAGATGTAGATTGATGGGCCGCGCCCCGATAGCGCATCCGCCGGGCAAAGAGGCTCTCACCCGACCGAGCCTTCCCAGGAGAGGACCCATTACCAGGATAGAAGCTCTCATCTTTTTTACCAACTCATAGGGGGCTTCACTATCCAGTCTATATGTAGAAGAAATTCTTATCTTTTTATTATCGTGAGAGATTTTTTTTCCTAAAATCCTCAATAACGCCAAAATCGTCTCCACATCCTGGAGATGAGGCACGTTCTTCACCACGCAATCCTCATCTGTCAAAAGCGTAGCGACCAGTATTGGCAAGGAGGCATTTTTGGAACCACTGATTTTCACTATACCGGAAAGTTTCTTTCCCCCAGTAATGAGAATCTTTTCCACTTTCTCCCCCTTTAAGGCTCCTCTCTCGTATCTAAAAATCTTGCTTTCTGGGCTACAACCACTCTGTCCAGTCCGGCGTAGTCTTTAACTAATTGTGGCGGATAGAACCGTTTTTCTTTATTGATAAGATTCACTACTGCTTTCCCTTGATAATCTCCGATTTCCATAATTAAATAGCCACCAGATGCCAAATATTTTGAAGCTTCGGGTATTATACGCTGATAGAAGTTTAGACCCTTATCTCCTCCTTCCAATGCGCAAATAGGCTCTTTCTTAATCTCAGGTGGAAGCAGAACTAAGTCTTTTGACTTAACATAAGGAGGATTACTCACCACAAAATCTACTGCTAAATTTGAGTTAAGCTTTTTTAAGGGGTTGAACAGATCCCCTAAAAGAAATTCTATCTTTTCTTCAACATTATGAAACTTTGCATTCTTCCGAGCCACCTGTATAGCGCCTGCACTTATGTCCGTAGCATAAATTTTACACGCTGGGATATTTTGGGCAAGACTTACGGCGATATTCCCGCTCCCGGTGCAAAGGTCTACAACGGTCAGAGAATCACCTCTCCCTGAATTATGACCTCTTGAATTCTTAATATCTTGCATCTTCTCTATCACCTTTTCTACCAGTATCTCTGTCTCTGGCCTGGGAATTAAAACATCTTTATTCAAAAAAAACTTCAGTCCCATAAATTCCTTATAGCCGATAATAAAGGCTACAGGCTCGCGCCTCACCCTTCTTGCAATTGATTTGTCATAAGCACACAACTGCTTATCAGTTAACTGGCAATCAAGATTCAAATATATTTCCAACCGCTCTATTTTCAAAACGTGCGCCAGCAAAACTTCAGCATCAATCCGTGCCTCCGGTATTCCTTTTCTTCTAAGGTACCTGGTAGTTTTATCCAGAATTTCAGAAACTGTACACTGCTTAATCAATTTGCCCTCGACTTTTTTCTCTAAATTCCTGCTCTTGAAAAGCTTCTCTTAATTTTTCAATAACCCGATTAAGGTTTCCCGCCATAATATCATTGAGATTATGTTGCGTTAAGCCTATTCTATGATCGGTTAGTCGGTCCTGAGGAAAATTGTAAGTCCTTATCTTTTCACTGCGATCCCCGGTACCAACCTGTTGTCTCCTCTTTGCTGACAGAGCGCGGTCTTCTTCTTGTCGAATTTCTGCCAGGAGCCTCGCCCGTAAGACTTTCATTGCCTTAGCTTTATTCTTTAACTGGGACCTTTCATCCTGGCATTGAGCTATCAGTCCTGTAGGAAGATGAGTAATCCTCACTGCTGAGTAGGTAGTGTTTACACTCTGGCCTCCTTTTCCAGAGGAACAGAATGTATCTATTCTTAAGTCATTGGGATCTATTTTTACTTCAACTTCTTTCGCCTCTGGCATAACGGCTACGGTTACTGCTGAGGTATGAATTCTACCGCTGGCCTCTGTCACCGGTACCCGTTGCACCCTGTGAACCCCTCCCTCATATTGAAAATCACCATAAGCACCTTTCCCTTCTATGCCAAAAACGACCTCTTTAAAACCACCCAGTTCCGTAGGGTGAGAGTCTAAAATTTCTACCTTAAAACCTTTTTTTTGAGCAAACCGGCTATACATTCGAAACAGGTCACCAGCAAATAGAGCTGCCTCCTTTCCTCCTGTTCCCGCCCGGATCTCCATGATAATATTCTTTTCTTTATCCACATCAGGAGCGACAAGTAATAATTTTAGTTCCTTCTCCACTTCTTTCCTTTTTATGGCAAGGTCTGCCAGTTCCTTCTTTGCCAGTTTCACAAGTTCTTCATCTTCGCTCATCAGAACTTCCTGGGTGGAAGAGATTCTTTTTTCAAGATTTTCAAATTCTCTAAATTTATTAACAATCGGTTGTTTATCTGCCAGTTCTTTCGCATATTTTTGGAAGATTTCTTTATTAGAAATCACTTTAGGGTCGCTAAGCAATCTTTCCAATTCCTGAAAGCGCGTCTCAATGATTTGTAGTTTCTTTATCACCTTAACCCTCCGTTCTCAGTATATCAACAATCCTAACATTCCACAAAGAATGATCAACCATACGGGATGTAATTTTAAATAAAGCACAGCAAGAAATACTAAGGTGGCAATAACGCCAGCTTTCCAGTCAATAATCATCCCACCTTTGGCCAAACTGACCAGTGCTGCCGCAATAAGACCAATTACTGCAGGCCGAATACCTCGCAAAGTCGCCTCTACCCGTGGGTGAGTTATATAATTATAAAAAAATGCAGCAATAAGTAGAATAACCAAGAATGCGGGTAAAACTACGCCAACGGTAGCGAATAATGCTCCCCAGAAGCCAGCAACTTTGTAACCGATAAATGTAGCTGAGTTTATAGCGATTGGTCCAGGTGTCATCTCAGCAATAGCCAGAATATCAATAAACTCCTTTGGTGTTACCCAGTTCCTCATCTCGATAATTTCTTTTTGCACCAGAGGAATTGCGGCATAACCGCCGCCAAACATGAAAAAGCCAATCTTTAGAAAAGTCAGGAAAAGTTTAATGTATAGCATCAGATTCCCCTTTTTCAGCCTCGAGAACTCCCCGCAGGGCTGCCAAAGCCACCTCAATCTGTCCCTCCGAAGGTTCCCTTGTAGTTAGCCTCTGCAACCACAAATTGGGAGCAATGAGAAATTTAACCAGTGTATGAGTTCTAAACCTGGCAAGCAATTTTATTGTTTCATAAGCAATACCCGCAATGAAAGGTAACAGTGCCAGTCTCATCAGGAACTTTCCCAGAATTGTAGCCGGTCTGAAAAGTGAAAATACAAAAATTGCCAGCACCATCACCACTAACAAGAAACTCGTGCCACAGCGAGGATGCAGGATAGTATACTTTCGGGCATTTTCCATCTTTAACTCACTGCCAGCCTCATAAACATAAGCTGCTTTATGTTCAGCACCATGATATTGAAATATTCTCCGGATATCTTTAAGAAAAGATATCGCCAAAATATATAAAAGAAAAATGGAAATTCTAATTGCTCCATCAACTAAATTAAAAAGAAAAGGACTTTCAAACGTCAATACCTCACGTCGCAGATATTCTGTAATCCCCAGTGGCAAAACGAAGAAAAGAAAAAGTCCCGCTACCAAGGAGAAAATCACCGTGCCCACTAACATCCAGGGATTAAACTTAAATTTTTCCCCGCGCCGGTTAGTATCTTTCTCTATGTCTTCCCGGGAGAAAACATCTGCAGAATATGTCAGACTTTTTATACCAATTACCAATGTGTCGAAGAGGACAAATACTCCTCTGACGAGAGGGACTTTCGAGAAAAATAGTTTCTCCGCCCATTTGCTTTTTGCTTCCTTCTTTACTATAATCTCTCCATCTTTGGAACGCAAAGCAATGGCATAGTAGTGAGGGGAACTCATCATTACCCCTTCAATTACTGCCTGACCACCGATATTCATATATAACTCTCAATCTCGGTTAAAACCCCATTAAAAAAGATACCCCGCTTTCCGGGGCTCTTATCAACCGGGCTAGAATATCCTTCCGGATTCCCACCCGGATTCACCATATTTTAGCTATGTAGACTTCTTCTTTACTTTCTTTTTACTAACTACCTTCTTAGTTTTTGGTTTTGTCCGCACTGTCTTTCCATCTGTTCTGGTATATCGCTGCTTAAACTTTTCCACCCTCCCTGCTGTATCCACTAATTTTTGCTTTCCTGTAAAAAACGGGTGGCAAGCAGAACATATCTCCACACGAATATTCTTCACTGTTGAGCGAGTATGTATCACGTTCCCGCAGGCGCAAGTAATTGTCGTTTCGAAATATTTGGGGTGTATTTCCTCTTTCATTTCCCGTTTCTCCTTTTCATCAAGATATTCTATAATGATGCTTTTCCTCCTCCGATGAAATCGGAGACTCCACGCAGACCAGTCTTATCTTTAATTGTAGTAAACTAAGTTACTTCTGTCAAACTAACTTTTCCTCTTATGACGCATCTTTCTCAGGAATTTTTTCCGCTTGTGAGTGCGGATTTTCTGCAATTTGCGCCTTCTCCCTTTAGGCATTTTCTTCATCTCCTTTTAATTAGTTTACCCCTGTATTACTCTGCTAAATTTCCTCTTTCCCACTTGTACTATATATTCTCTATCTATCATTAAATCCATATCAGAATCTTTTATTCTTTTTTGATTTATCTTCACGCTTCCCTGGTTGATAAGTCTTTTTGCCTCATTTTTGCTTGTAGCCAGGCCAGCCTTTACCAACAAATCCACAACCCATATTTTCTTCTGGGAAATTCTAACTTCCTTTATCTCCTCGGGAAATTCCCTCTTAACAAAAACTTTTTCAAATTCTTCTTCAGCTTTTTTTGCTTCAGTTTCATCATAATATTTTTGAACAATCTTTTTTGCCAGTTCAGTTTTTGCCTGGCGAGGATGCATTCTCTTGACTTTATCTAAATCTTCCTCGGTTAGTAATTCATAGTACTTGACCATCAACGGGTCAGAGATACTCATAATCTTTCCATAAATTTCTTTGGGAGACTCGGTTATACCAATATAATTACCGTAACTCTTGCTCATTTTCCTGACACCATCTGTGCCTTCCAAAAGGGGCATAGTTATTATAACCTGGGGCTCCTGATTGAAATCTCTCTGCAACTGGCGCCCCATCAACAGATTAAATTTTTGGTCCGTTCCACCAATTTCCACGTCAGCTTTCACTTGAATCGAATCGTATGCCTGAAGTAGAGGATAGATAAATTCCAGAATGCTTATATCTACCTCTCGATTAAATCTTTCTTTAAAGTCTGCCCTGGCCAACATTTGGGCAACTGTGGAATGGGAAGAAAGCTTCATAACATCTGACAAACTCATCTTATCAAACCATTCACTATTAAAAACAACTTCCGTTTTCCCTTTATCTAGAATTTTAAATACTTGTTTTTGATAAGTCTTTGCATTCTTCTTTATTTCCTCAATAGTAAGTGGCTTCCTCGCCTCAGACCTTTCTGAAGGGTCGCCGATGCGGGCAGTAAAATCGCCTATTATGAAGACAATCTTGTGGCCCAGGTCCTGAAACTGCTTCAATTTTTGCAGAACCACGGTATGACCTAAATGAATGTCAGGGGCCGTGGGGTCAGCGCCGAACTTCACTCTCAAGGGTTTTCCCCTTTTCAATTTCTCCTTCAGTTCTTCCGGAGAAATAACCTCTACTGTTCCTCTGCTTATTATCTCCAAGTCTTTTCCCATTTCTCTTTCCTGGCAACTTTTTAGTATTTTATAACATAATTTCCTGAAATTATCAATAAAAAAATGTTCGCAAAAATAAAAAACCCTGGCTTAAAAAAGCCAGGGTTTTTTTGGTTTTTCGGTTATTTGGCAAATGTATCTTACGATTTCGTTACATTTACTGCTTTGGGACCTTTGTCTGAATCAACGATGTCAAATTCAACCACTTCACCTTCGTGTAGGGTTTTGAATCCTTCCGACTGAATGGCTGAAAAATGCACGAACACATCGCCTGAACCGTCTTCCTTCTCAATGAACCCATAACCTTTAGATTCATTGAACCACTTTACTTTCCCTTTCATTTTTACCTTCCTTTCTTTCTAAACTAGCTCTTCAACTTCAGAGCTTCCTTCCTTAACAATGCTCTCTTTTTTCTTTTTCCGAGAGCATATCCTCCCAGACTTCCATCCTTGCGAATTACCCGATGACAGGGAATTACAACAAGAAGGGGATTTTTGGCTAAAGCTCTACCTACAGCCCTTACCGCGGGAGGATTTCCGACTTGACGAGCAACCCACTCATACGTGCGGGTTTGTCCGGCGGGAATTGTAGATGTGACCTTCCACACTCTTCTTTCAAAAGACGAATAGCCACTTAATAACTTGTCAATAACTTTTTGGTTCAACCTTCTCCAACCACTAACTCATTTTTTACTTCTTTCATAATTTTATACTACTTTCCTAAAAAAGTCAAGCACTTTCTTTTGGTCTCTGAAAAAGTCCCCTAAATGTCTTTGCGAGGCGAAGCCGAAGCAAACTCGTGCATAATTACAAGATTGCTTCACTTCGTTCGCAATGACAGACCAAAAGCACACACCTTCCCGACGAAAGCTATGCCATTTATGGCATAGGAATGCACGATCAAACAGCTAAAGTTTCGACAAAAGTACCTACGATTACCGGGTCAAACTGGCTACCAGCATTTTTCTTCAATTCCTTCACCGCATCCTTAGAAGGCAAAGCTTGACGATAAGGACAGCTGGAGGTGATGGAATCGTATGCCTCGGCTACTGAAATTATCCGCGCTCCTAAAGGAATCTCTTTCCCCGATAAACCGTCAGGGTATCCCTGACCATCGTATCTCTCATGGTGATGCCGAATCAAAGATCTGGTTCCCTGTAGAAATTCTATCTGTTCAACAATGCCTTCTCCCACGACTACGTGCTTTCTTACTATAAAGGATTCCCTCTCATTCAACCTTCCCGGTTTTCCCAGAATAGTACTTCCCACGGCGATCTTGCCAATATCATGAAGCAGAGCAGATAATTCTATATTTATCATCTCTTTCGGTAAAAGGCCAAGTTTTTTGGCGATAGATAAGGAATACTTGGCAACTCTGGCTGAATGGCCCTGGGTGTAAGTATCTATAATTTCTATAGCCCCGAGGAGAGTTCTTATGACTCCAAGATAATCTGTGTGAAACTCGTCAGGAAATTTCAAGGTCTCCTTAGATTGCGGTTCTCTTTTAGCCTCTTTTATTCTATGACCCATAACCTCAAACAGATTCAATTTTGAGATTCGATGCTGGCCTCCAGGGGTTTTGAAAGATTTCAATTCTCCCCTGTAAATGTAATTCTTAATTGTACCCACAGTAACTTTGAGGAGTTTCGCTGCCTCTTTCGCTGTCAGGAATTCATCATTATTGTGTAAAGTATTTCCCATCTGCGACGCTATCCTTATTCGTTATCGGCAACTCGGCAGACTGAATGAGAACCACCACTAAAACGTTGGTCCCCGAGCTTTGCGCTCTACCCTCTCGGAATAGATTGCCTTTTCGCAATATTCGATTTTTCGAAAAAAGTATACAAAATTGCCCATTTGTTGTCAAGTAAATTTAAACGATTTTGGACGGGTTTAGGAGAGATTAAACGGCTTGGGGAGAATCTATTGTGAAACCTCTTCCAAAATGACCTGCTTATCGGTTTCCCTGGCGAGTTCTTCAAAAATTTCTTTAAATTCTGGGTACTCCTCTACGGAAACTATAGTCTTCTTATCTATCAACCGTTCTTCAAAATTAATCACTCCCTTAGAAAAAGTATACTCATAGACATAAGTAAACCATGGAGTATCCTTAATAACAGGAGGGGGAAGAAATTTCACATTCAGGTGGCCGGGCAATTTTACTTTAATCTTCGTCACATTCTCATTAAGTGCACAAAAATCTAAGGGAAAATTCCTTCTACCTTTGGACACTAAAGATGCTGACAGGCTTCCCAATTTAGGAAGGAGCCTATTCTTTCCCGCTCTGGTCAGAAATTTAGGCCCCTTAAACTCCATTCTGATTTCTACTGGCTGGTTGAGATTCTCTGCCTCGCTTAGCGTATAATTTATAAGTTCTCCTCCTGGAGTGATTGTATTTATGTTCTCCTTAAGCTGTTCCTGAACCAGAACGGGCTTGGTATACTTAAGCCAGGCCCTTTGACCCTGGTCGTACATCCCGAAAGTCTTGACTTCTCGAGTAGCAGAGATGGTTTCGTCATCGAGAATTTTAATCTCCATTGTTTTGGAAACTTTATTATGTTCTGCAGGCAAAAGGGGAGTCTTCTCAATTTTTCCTTCCTTTTCATAAAACACCAGAACTTTTCTATCCTGGTCAGAAGGAGGAAGATCTCCAAAGGAGGCTGTTTCCGCCGTGGGATCCAGAAAGACCGTCTTTCCGTTGACTTCTGCTGCCGCTATAGCATGGTTAAAAGTCAATACCGGAAACTCTTCATCTAAAACCCAGCACCCTCTGGTACCAATCAGTACCGGATGAGCCGAAATTCCTGCAAATTTTAACATGGCAATTAGAAGCATAGCCTGATCTTTGCAATCGCCGTATTTGTTTTTGAAAATTTCAATAGCCGAGTGGGGCTCGAATCCTGCCTGACCATACTCTACAGCCACATACCTGACTTTGGACGCTACCCAGTGATAAATTGCCCTGGCTTTCTCTTCCTCACTTTTCTTGCCCTCAGTCAGTTCTTTCACTTTTCTTTTTATTTCCTTATCAACATTCACTTTATCCTTTGCTAAATTCCACCACCAGTCGTAGATATCCTCCCATCTGTCAAATGAAGAGAGAGAAAGACTGGGCACAATTTCCTGCCAGGGAGGCATAGAGGGTTCCACAATGATTTCTGGCGCATCCTTGAATTCCCAAATGTAAATTCTCTTATCGCCTGCTTCTTTGATTTCTGGAGAGAAATCTACTTTGTAATTTGTAAAGCTTGGATTATAAGCTTTAAAATTAAATTCATAATCTTCAGGAACTACTACAGTCAGTTTCTGATTAAGATATGGCTCATAACCCTGAATGCCATAGTGGTGAGAAAAATCTTTCTCATTAATTAACTTACTTATGTACCATTTTGCCTTATATTCAATAACCGAGCCTTCAGCAACCTCTGGCATAGAGATAATTTTAACCCGAGCATTACTATATAGAGGATAATTGAGATATTTGGAAACATCGCGGATATGTTTATCACCAACCGGGACAATTGTGCCATCAGGCCTTATCGTCCGGGCATACTCCAGCTCAACCTTCTCATAGGTGGAATCGTAATCCAATTCCACCTCTCCGTAATGCTTTCCACGGTCGTTCAATATCTTCACTATAAAGTGGACCTCATCCGTAGCAGTAAAATCAGGCAAAATCTCAAATTTTCCATTGTCTAAAAGAATTATTGCTCCTGCATTGGGATAATCTTCCTGCCCGGGAGCGTTCACAATCAAGTCCCGTATGAATTTGTCTTCTATTTCATCTACTCTTGAAACCCCAATCTGTGCATCAATTGCTGCAATTCGCCGCGCAGCAAGAAGTTTGTATTCTCCTCCCGTGATTTTTCTATAAACTTTAACCGCCTGGTCAAAGAGATTCTGCTTTTCACAAGTCTGCCCATAAAAATACAGAAATTCATCATCCTTGGGTTTTTCCCATTTATCGAAAATGACAAGAGCTTCCGTATAGTCTCCCTGAATAAAATGTGAGAGGGCAAGAAGTTTTGCCACAGCGAAATTATCTTTCTCTTTTTCGTAAACCTGAGATAACTGTTTAATCGCTTCTGGATACTTGCCGTGCTTATAATAAATCTTGCCCAGCAGAAAGCGCACCTCATTAGGGTTCGACTCAGGATCCTCTAATGCTAAATTGTATTCATTCACCGCCTCTTGAAAAAAACGTTCGCTTTGCTCGGCGTACTCGTTCGCTAACTCTAGATGCGTCTTGCCCAGAACCGGCGAAGTTAAAGAGCAAATAAACAAAAAAAGGAAAAAAATAGACAAATTTTTTCTTCGCAAAATCTTCTCCCCCCACCACTCCTGGAGTGTCCCGACAAGTCGGGACCAAGTATCCCGATTTATCGGGACGCTTTACACTCCTTCGTCGGGGCGCTTTTCCCTCCTATTCCATTTCTTTTAGCATAGCTACTTCATCGCAATCAGGAAATTTTGGACAATTAATACACTCGCTCCATATCTTATGTGGTAACTCGTCTTTTTCTATCTTTTCAAAGCCTTCTTTCTCAAAATATTCTGGCTTATAGGTGAGCGCAAAAACTTTCTTTATTCCCAGATCCTTTGTCTCCTTAAGACATTCCTCCATGAGTTTTCTGCCAATTCCTTTTCCCGTATTTCCCGACTTAACCGCCAGAGACTTGATTTCACCAAGGTCTTCCCATGACACATGCAGAGCGCAACAACCTAAAATTTCTCCTTTCTCCTCAAAAACTAAAAAATCCCTCAGGTTTTCATAGAGTTCGTTTAACGACCTGGGTAACATCTCCCCTCGCTCAGCATAAAAATTTATCAACTTTTGTATCGCTTTGATGTCGGAAATTTTGGCTTTTCGAATCATCTGTATTCTTCTCCTTTCCTGAGCGCTTCTCTATTCAGTTTAAGCAGGTTCTTTTTCTCCTCGCCCAGCACTTTACTTAAAGACTCCAAAGTTCGCTTGAGGGAAACTATTTTTCTTCTGTTTACGTATGCTCCTAAAATCACCATATTCGCCACTCTACTATCCCCCAACTTCTCTGCCAGCTCTGTGGCTGGAATCTTTAAGACTTCAACGTCATCAGTTTTTATTTCTTTTTTCAACAAGGACGAATTAACTATTATTAATCCTCTTCTTTTAACTTTGGGAGTAAACATTTCCAGAGAACTCTCATTCATTGCCAGAAGAGTAGAGGGATTAGTAACTATGGGAGAACCTATGTTCTCATCAGAAATAATAACCTTGCAATTAGCCGTGCCCCCGCGCATTTCCGCGCCATAGGAAGGAAAGTAAGTTACATTAAGTCCTTCCTCCATCGCCGCGTGGGCAAGGAGAGTCCCGGCAAACATTATTCCCTGTCCGCCGGAGCCAGCCATGATTATCTCTTCCTTCATAAATTTCCCTTTTCTTTTATTACTCCCAGAGGGAAAGTCCGTATCATCTTCTCTTCAATCCACTTCAGTGCTTCTATCGGATCAACTCCCCATCCCGTGGGACACATAGAGAGTACTTCCACCAGGGAAAATCCCTTGTTCTCTATCTGGGTTTGAAATGCCTTTTTAATGGCTCTTTTTGCCCTGACGGTATTTTTGGGGCTATTCACTGTTACCCTTTCAATATATACAGAGCCTTCTAACTGTGCCAGGGCTTCCGAAATCTTAATGGGATAACCGGCAATCTTAGCATCTCTTCCCCAGGGGGTGGTGGTGGTCTTCTGAGCAATAAGTGTGGTGGGAGCCATTTGACCACCAGTCATACCATAGACAGCATTATTGACGAATATGATAGTAATGTTTTCTCCCCGATTGGCAGCATGGACCGTTTCCGCTGTGCCGATTGCAGCCAGATCACCATCTCCCTGATAAGTAAAGACAATTCTATCGGGTAGAACTCTCTTGATTCCTGTAGCCACAGCAGGAGGTCTTCCATGAGCTGCCTCGGTAACGTCAAAATTCCAATAATCATAAGCAAAAACAGCACATCCCACGGGGGCAACGCCAATTGTCTTCTCTCTTATTCCCAACTCATCGACAACTTCAGCAATTAGCCGATGGACAATCCCATGCCCACAACCCGAACAATAAAGATTCCTTTTTGCTGTCAGACTTTCTGGTCGGGAAAATAGTTTCTTCATTTTAATATTTTCTCAATCTTTTCTACAATTACATCTACTTCCGGAATGCCACCTCCGGGCTTTCCATAAAAATATACCGGACATCTCCCATTTGTCGCCAAGCGCACATCCTCAACCATCTGTCCCAGACTCATTTCTATAACCAGAAATGCCTTTAATTTGTCTGCATTTTCAGCAATAACTTTTTCTGGGAAAGGCCAGAGCGTAATTGGCCTTATCAGTCCCACTTTTATTCCTTTCCGTCGTCCAATCTCCATAGCCTCCTTGCATATCCGGGCAGAAGTGCCATAACCCACCAGAGCGACCTCAGCATCTTTGAGATTATCTGTTTCTACTCGTACTTCTGTTTTTTTCATTTTTTCATATTTCTTATTCAGTTTCCAGTTGTGCTCTTCCAGGGCTCCCTCGTCCATCAGTAACGAACGAACCATGTGAGGTTCTCTCCCTTTACAACCATCCAGAATCCAACCTTTTTTAACACTCGAATTCAATTTCGCTTCTTTGTTCACAATCTTTACCGGCTCGAGCATCTGGCCCAGAATACCATCGGCGAGGACAATCACAGGATTTCTATACTTATCAGCCAAATCGAAAGCTTCTCGAGTCAAATCGTGCATTTCCTGAACCGAGGCAGGAGCGAGCACAATCAAGTGGTAATCTCCGTGTCCGCCTCCTTTTGTCGCTTGAAAATAGTCACTCTGGGCTCCTGCGATATTCCCCAAACCGGGTCCACCCCTTTGAATATTTACGATTACACCCGGGAGTTCACAACCTGCCATATAGGAGATGCCTTCCTGCTTCAAGCTTATTCCCGGAGAGGAAGAGGAAGTCATTGCCCGCGCACCTGCCAGAGAAGCACCAAAGACCATATTAATTGCCGCTATTTCGCTTTCTGCCTGGATAAATACTCTTCCTTTCTCTATCATCCTTTTAGCCATATATTGGGTTAGCTCGTTTTGAGGAGTTATGGGATAGCCGAAATAGGCCTGGCAGCCTGCCTGTATCCCTCCCTCACCGACAGCGTGATTCCCCTTCATCAAAATCCTATCTTCCATTTTTGCATAACCCCAAGAAACTTAATTTATGCATGGTTTCAACCGTGCCTACAAAAATTCAGACCATTCCCTATTCCCGTTAATGCGAAGGGATTTGGTGTAACGAGCATTTCTTGTAGCAGCAAAGCCAAAGCTTTGCTTCCTGTAGGGGACGGACTCCGTGCCGTCCCTTCATTTGGGCGACCACAGAGTGTCGCCCCTACAATACAGAGCTTCGCTCTGCCGCTACAATTTTAAAATCAACTGAAAAAGTTAATTTATGAGGAGCTTTTGAAATTTTCAGCGAGAAAATCAAGCCGACAATTTCTTCTTACCATGCTCAGGATGAAGGGATAGTTTCAGGAGCTTTAAATCGGCCAGGTATAGCCTGAGCGCTGGCCGATTTTGAGCGAGGTTTTGCTAACCGAGCGACTCCGAAAACTATCCCTTCATCTAAACTTTTCACTCCTTCCACACTTCAATTGCTACATCGGGACACATCTGATAACACGAACCACAACTGTTACATTCCCCATTATCAATAAACTCAGCTGGATGGTAACCAGCCAGGTTTAATTTTTCTGATAACTTTATGAGCTGCTTTGGGCAGGATATCACGCATAACCTACAACCTTTACATTGCTCAATGTCTATTATGATTTTACCCATCTGTTTACCAAAATTTAAGACTGGCCGCCCTCTTTTATCATTTCTCTGGCGTGTTTTAAAGTTATATCTGTGAGGCGTTCCCCACCCAGCATGCGCGCAATCTCGTTTTCTTTTCCTTTCTTATCTAAAACAGAAATCATTGTCTTTGTGCGTCCACCACTAATCATTTTCCCCACATGATAGTGGTTTGACGCGAAAACCGCAATTTGTGGAAGATGGGTAATGCAAATAACCTGATGATTGGGAAATAGGGCTCTCATCTTTCTACCCACAACATGGGCAATTCTTCCACCAATGGCTACGTCGATCTCATCAAATATCAAGGTCGGTATCTGATCCGCTTGTGCCAGAATAGTCTTCAGCGCTAACATTATACGCGATATTTCGCCGCCAGAAGCAATCTGATTTATAGGCTTTAAATCCTCTCCCACATTGGGAGCAACCAGAAACTTGATTTCATCCATTCCGCTGGACTTTATTTCGCCTTGAGTAATCTCTACATCGAATCTCGCTCTTCCCATTCCCAGTTCCTTCAGTTCCTGTTCCACTTTCTTCTTTAACTTAGCTCCTGCTATCTTTCTCTCGCGAGAAAGGTTACCCGCCTCCCGCAGAAGTTCCTCCTGCAGTCTCTCTACCTCAACTGTAATCTCTTCCATACTTCCGGCACTATTGACCAGTTTATCCAATTTAGATTGCGTTTCTTTTCTATAATTCAGAATTTCCTTTATTGTATTTCCATATTTTCTTTTAAGTCTATTAATTAGCTCTTTCCTTTCTATTATCTCTTCTAGCCTTTGGGGACTAAATTCTATTTTTTTTCTATAATCTCTTATCGCTATAGCTGTTTCATCTATTCGGTACTTTACCTCGCCCAATTCCTTTAACTCATCCTTCAGTGTGTGATCGATAGCAACAATCTTTTCCAGATCTTTCTCTACCTGCGCCATCTTCTCCGTAATGGAACCTGCTCCTTCGTAAAGATGATCATAAAGCTCCTGGCTCAACTGATCCAACTTTTCTGCATTACTCAAAATTTTATATTCGTTTTCCAGAACCTCCTCTTCCTCGACAGAAAGATTAGCCTGGTTAATCTCTTCTATTTGGAATTGATAAAGGTCAATCTGTTGTTCCCGTTCTTTCTCTGAGGAGCGCAATTCTTCCAGTTCACGTGACTTCTCGCGAAACTTATGATAGGTCTGTTCAGTTTTCTTCCTCAACTTCATCAATTCTCCAAATTCATCAAGGAGATCTCTGGCAACACCGCTCTTAAGCAGGGCCTGATGTTCATGCTGCCCGTGCACATCCACTAAATAGTTGCCAATCTCTTCCAGCATTCCCAGAGTAATAATCTGTCCATTCAGGAAACAACGACCCCGGCCTTGTCTATTCAATTCCCTCTTCACGGTAGACTCTTCTTCCTCGCTGCTTAACAGACCTTTCTCCGCCAGCACCTTTTTCAACCTGATGTTCTCCTTGATATCAAATAGTCCCGTGACCTCACAGAGATCACTCCCTTTTCTGATAACTTCAGAAGAGGCTCGCTCGCCCAGAATTAGCCCGATTGCTCCAATAATTATCGATTTTCCAGCCCCTGTCTCGCCAGTCAAAATATTCAAGCCCTTATCAAGAGATATATGCAATTCTTCAATCAAAGCGAAATTCTTTATGGATAATTCCCGTAACATCATATCCTCAAAACATATGAAGGCAGAGTTTCACTCTGCAGCTACATCTCCACACAAGAAAAG
>CAYOFG010000012.1:19127-23503 GCA_964403285.1 uncultured Clostridia bacterium
ACACAAGAAAAGGACTTAATTTGTGACAAGCATAGGCAATTTTAGTAAGAAAATGAGGCCGACTAGATTATCTTCCAAGCAGAATCTGTTCGACTCCGATTTATCGGAGGAGTTTGATTCTGCGCCCTGCAGAGGCCGAAGTTTTCGAGCGTAAGGAAATTTCCTTGCGCGGAACAAATTAAGCCCTTTTCTATTCTACCTCTCTCCCCACTTCAACTTCGTCCTCAACACCTGGTAATAACTTTTCTTTTCCGGGACAATCAGTTTTAATCTTTCCTTTGCTTTCTTTACTTGAACCAAATCTCCTAACTTCAAAGGAATGTTTTCCTGCCCGTCCATAGTAAGAATAACCTCATCATGATCAGCCTCAACCAAAATCTTAATCGCATCCTGGGAGGAGATAATCAATGGCCGCAAAGCCAAAGTATGGGGACAAATAGGCGACAGGATGATAAGCGATAAATCCGGGTGAACTATGGGGCCACTGGCAGCTAAAGAATAGGCTGTAGAACCTGTAGGAGTAGAAACAATTATCCCGTCTCCCACATATGTGGCAACATACTGGTTATTTACTTCCAGCTTCAATCTTATTACTCTCGCCGTAATTCCATTTTTTACTACAACATCATTCAAAGCTAAGAATTCTCCTACGGTCTTATCTCTACGCACTACCCGGGTACGTAATAGCATCCTTTCTACAGTCTTAAATCTCTTTCGTAAAATTAAGTCCACTGTTGGGTACAAATCCGAAAGGCTCACCCCTGCTAAAAAGCCAAATCCACCGAGGTTAACACCTAACACAGGCAGTTTAAATCGACTTACCTGGCGGGCTGCTTTTAGTATGATTCCATCGCCACCCAGAGCAATCACCAGGTTTGTCTGTTTGGAAATCTCATTCACTAAAACCTTTATCTTCTTTCTCTGTAGATGAGAAGTCAACTTGTGGACAGTAGATCTCGCTTTATTTCTTTTTAAATCTGTAATTATTGCGATACTCTTCATTCTACTCGCCCCCTAAAAGATTATTACTCGTCTTATAAAAACTCATTATTGTTTTCCCGTACCGCTCTTTTCTAAAACGGCATAAGAATCCCTTTTTTTCTGGAACCTTTTCCTTAAAGTGGTGCTGGCAGATAACCCAACCGTTTTTCTTTAATAGATGTAATTTAATTATTATATCTAATGTATCCTTAGTCAAATTCAATTTATAGGGAGGTCCAGCGAAAATTAAGTCGAATTGTTCAAGCAGAGAAAATTTCCTTCCCTCTTTATTATAACTCAAAATATCTATTTCTGCGACCTCTGCTTTCTTTTCCATCTCGCACTTTCTTAAATTTTCCCTGATCAATCTTGTCAAGCGGGTGTCTTTTTCTATGAAAAGAACATACTTCGCTCCCCGGGAGAGAGCTTCTATCCCCACACTTCCCGTGCCAGCATATAGATCCAGGAAACTCGCATCAACTATTCTTTCTCCCAGAATATCAAAAAGGGACTTCTTTATTCTTCCCAAAAGTGGACGGGTAGCCAACCCAGGCAAACTCTCTATTTTTTTGCCTCTAAGGCTACCCGCAATAATCCGCATTGCTTTTCTCTTTTGCTCTTTCAAAATGGTGGAGGCGACCGGATTCGAACCGGCGACCTCATCCCTGCCAAGGATGCGTTCTCCCAACTGAACTACGCCCCCAATTATGTTTACTTTACTGAGTTTTCTATTTAAATTTTTTAATGCCCTGGGATATCTTCTTTTTCAACGAGGAGGAGGCAGTCTTTCTCTTTTTAATCTCTGTATTTATTTTATCTACCTGAGCACACAGGTTAGAAATTTTATTGTTTTTGAGCTTTTTTTCCTTGAATAACTTGAAAGCCTCACTTCCTATTTGCTGGAAAAGTTTTGCCTTCTTACTCTCCAGCCCCATCTCCTCAACCTTTAGTTTACTGATCTTTACACCGTAAATGGCCTCCTGTTGCAAGCCTTTGGCAATTTTCACCGCTTTGGCACTCAGTCCTTTGAGTTGTTTTTCCGCCTTTTCCCATAATTTCCGAGATTTTGTTTTTTCCATAAAATTTACCCCCGTCATTCTTTTCGTATTTTCAATTATACTTAACAAAGCGAGTAAAGTCAAACCTTATTTGAATTCAAAAACGACTCTGAAAACAGATTTCTTAAAGAAATTTCCGCTTAAATGAGGAGGATAGATTAGATTGCAACGAGTTGCTTCAGTAATTGAATCTTTAAGGCAAGCAGGAACAAGGAGGGACGGATACAAGTTTAAAGAGACTTGTCAGAGTGTCATACAGTTCAGTGAACTACCCCACGGCTAAAGCCGTGGGCTTCTCAGGATAAGGATACAGAATCCTGATGGCTCGCACCGAGCCTTAAAATATTTAAGGCGGAATTATAGTCTCTGTCTATTATGAGATGACAAAGAGGACAATTATGAATACGAATGGAAAGGTTTTTAGGAACCTCTTTGCCGCACCCAGAGCATATCTGGCTTGTCCCCTTGGCCGGCACTTCTACTATCCGACGCTCAGCTTCTGCCGCTTTAGCCTTCAGAATAGAAAAGAAGTTAAACCATGCTACATCTCGCATAGACCGATTGAGACTTCTAAAAGTTTTCCAACTCTTAAGCTTCTCTATGTAAAGAATATCATTTTCTTTAAGCAACTGATTGGCGATCTTAAAATGAAAGTCTTTTCTTTGGTTAAGAACTTTCTCGTGTGCCTTTGCTATAAGCATCCTTGCCCTGTTTCTTCTGTTAGAGCCTTTGAACTTTCTGGAAAGTACCTGCTGCCTGGCTTTGAGAAGGTCTTGAGACTTCTTAAAAAAGAGGGGATTGCCTATCTTTCTATTGTTAGAATCTGTCAAAAACGATTCGCAACCCATGTCTATGCCAATCTGCTTTCCCGTTTTAAGCAATGGTTTGGTGGAAATATTGTCGCAGGAGAAACAGACAAACCATTTACCCGTAGAGTTTTTTCTGATAGTTATGGTTTTAATGTTGCCTTCAATGGGTCGATGAAGAATTATCTTAAAAGTACCAACTTTGGGGATGGCAAGGTTTTTTCCTTCAAGCCTCCATCCTGCCTGTTTAAGGGTAAAACTATCATACCGATTGTATCCCTTAAATCTCGGATAGCCCACTTTTTCACCGGACTTGACTCTTCTAAAGAATCCCTGAAAGGCCCTATCCACTCGCTCTATTACGTCTTGAAGGCTTTGGGAGGGGACTTTATTGAATTCGGGAAAGGCCTTTTTAAGGTCGGGGAGCTGTTTCTTTTGAGTGTTGGAAGTGATGGACTTTTGGTAGAATTTCCAGATATTCCTTCTTTGCTCAAGGCTAAGATTGTAGAGAATGCGGCAGAGGTTAAAAACTTCCTCGGTTTTGGTAAAGGTATCCTTATTGGCTTTAATTCTGTATTTAAAAGTTTTCTTCATTTTGTATCCTTGAGAGGAATTTTATCACAAAAAAGAAGCTTCGTCAAAAAAATCAACGCCTTATATCCCCATTGCTAAAGCAAGGGGTTTTACGGCGTTAATGGATAAATTAAATGTTAGAATAAGAACTAATTTAAAACCTAATTAAAATTCCGGCGACCGGATTCAACATAATCGTAGACTCACCTTCTGTGAAAATCATATGAAGCTTTCCACCCACATCTAGGTTTAGTTTGGGAGCTAAAGGAATTGTCACTCCTGCTGCAGCCATTATCCCGAATTCGGTTCCCGTATCTTTTATCGTAACGCCCGAAACGACTAATTTTGCAGTTAAAGGATAGACTCCCGCACCTACTTGTAAATAGGGGGAAACTAAAGGTACGGGCGCCTCCAGTTGTATAATTCCCAGAATAGGAATTGCTGAAAGACTTTCTTTGTATTTTGTACCAGATATCGTATATTCGTCCTTCCAGCAACGAAGATACCCAGCCTCAACTCCTAAAGATAGAATTTTACCTCCAACACCATAAAGGACTTGGCCGGAGAATCCAAATCCACCCTTAGTCAACTTCTCATCTGGCAACCCGGCCTCTTGAATATCCGGTTTTAAGAGAATGCCATAAGTTCCCTGCCCTTTTATTGATAATCCAACCTGGGCAAAAGAAGAAGCACAAAAAAGGAAAAGAATGGCAATACAAAATAATAGAATAACTTTTTTCATTGACTAATCCTCCCTCCTTTACGAAAATTTTTGATATTCTACCAACCGCTATTTATTTTGTCAAGAAAAATATGGAATCTATATTTATCTTGACAGTAAATCTATTTTAAGTGTAAAATTGATTCGCCGTGCCAGAGTGGCGGAATTGGCATACGCTGCGGTCTCAAAAACCGTTGTCCCTCAGGACATGTGGGTTCAAGTCCCACCTCTGGCATA
>CAYOFG010000012.1:23603-32450 GCA_964403285.1 uncultured Clostridia bacterium
AAAAGAGCATTGAAAATGGCTAATTACTACTGGCTATTACCAACGGTAGTCTCTTATATGTTTGGATTTTGGATGCGGGGAATAAGATGGAGATACCTTCTCTTGCCCATAAAAAAATGCAAAATATTCAACTTAGTTTCAACAGTTTTCATCGGGTTTATGGCAAATAATCTTTTGCCCTTCAGGGTGGGAGAACTGATACGTGCCTATGTAAATGGCAAGAAGGAGAATATTAGCAAGAGTTCTTCGTTGGCTACCATCGTTGTCGAGCGAGTCCTTGATGGACTTGCCCTGGTGGTTCTTTTTTTGGTAGCAATCCTTTTTCTGGAAAGAGGTGCCTCTGCACAACACTCTTTCCCGCAATGGCTGAAAAGGATGATTTATGTCGCCTGGGCCCTATTCTTAGGCGTGCTGATTCTTCTTTACATAATGATGCGTTCCAAAGAGTCAACCGGCAAAGTTATTAGAAAACTGTTTGGTTTCTTTAAAGAACCTATTCTGAAGAAAATACTTAACTTAACAAACTCCTTTATTGAGGGACTGAATGTCTTACGTAAACGGAAGGAAATACTAATCGTCTCTTCTCTCTCTGTCCTGGTGTGGACTTTTGAAGGGACAACATTTTATCTGGGAGCAAAAGCATTTAATTTATCTATATCTTATCCTCAAGCATACCTTACATTGGTGATAGTTGCCCTGGGCTTGATGGTCCCCTCCTCTCCTGCTTTTGTCGGGGTGTATGAGTATTTCTGCGTCACTGCTCTTGCCCTTTTTGCCATTGACAAAAGTCTCGCACTAAGCTATGCCGTGCTTTTACATTTCCTTCAATTTGGTTTACTGGTGTCCATTGGTCTGTTCTTCTTGTGGAAGGAGAATCTTTCTCTGTGGAAATTAAAAGAGGAAGTTAGCGATTATTCTTAATAATTTAGTAAAGCCTTCTTTCCCAAATGTAAAGGTCAACCCTCAGTACTCTCTTTCTAACCAGGGGAGAGGGTCGACCGGAACGCCATGCACATATAATCCCCAATGGAGATGAGGACCTGTAGCAAGACCTGTGTCTCCCACGCTGCCAATTACCTGTCCCTTAGTAACTTCATCTCCTTTTTTAACATTAATAGATTCCAAATGGAGATAAATGGTGGTTATGCCTTGACCGTGATCAATTGTTACTGTCTTTCCGTGAATATAGAATCCTTCCTCTGCCAGGATAACCTCACCACTATTGGCTGCTTGAACCGGGGTGCCTTGAGGAACCTTTAAATCGACTCCTTTGTGGCTCCACAGAAAATCTTTCCCCGCCATTCTTTTGACACCATATTTCCCCACAATCTTTCCCTCGACTGGCAGAATGAATTTCCCTTCCCAATTCTGTTTTTCCTTCTCAATCTTTAAGGCATTAGAAATTAAATCGTTTTCCTGTCTATTTAGAGGAGAACCAATCAATCTCCTCTTTTCTGGAGTAAAGTTAACATAGGATAAAGGGAAAACCTTTCTGTTAACAGTAAGGAGTCTATATTTTTTCTTTCTCGTTCTTTCTTTTCCTTTTTCCGCAATCAGAACAGCATACCTGCCAGGGACGAAATTGTATACCAATCCAATCAATGCCCTGAGGGAATCTCCTTTTATGGGATAGAGCCTATGCTCCCTGGCATTAAACCAGCAAGAATATTCGTTCCCTATCTCTACCCCTTTAACTTCTACTGCCAGAGTATCGCCCTGAGCGGGGACAGTAGTGGAAAGATGGATTTCAAAAGCCCCCACCCGAAAATTGAACACGAAAAGAAGTAAAAGTAGAATTACTGACTTCACTGAGAAAGCCACGGTCTAATCCTTTCATTCCCCATATGAGGGAATCTGGTAAAGCAAGCATCACAATTTTCAGCCAAAAATCGAAGATCAAATGTCATTGCGAGGAAGCGAAGCGACCGAAGCAATCTCGAGATTGCTTCGCTCCTTTTCAGTCGCTCGCAATGACAGGCGGTGCTCAAAGAGCAAAAAATTCTCAGCGAGCGTACCCAAATCCCGCGCTACAATTAAAAAAAATCGCCCCGCGGGAGCGGGGTTAAAGGAATCGTGCTACTTATTAGTGGTATGGTTTACCCCGTTAGAAGGCCCCGTCCATAAGGGGGGATGGAGGTTTTCTGAATGAATGGTTTGGGAGGGGGTTTAAAGCCCCTTCCAAACCTTCTAACGGGGTTTACTCAGACTGCTTTTACTTCCTTAACTCCAGGAACTTTCTTCTTTAACTCTTGAGTAATACCCATTTCCAATGTCATCGTGGACATCGGACAACCACTACAAGTCCCAATCAACTTTACTTTAACTACGCCTTCATCTGTGACTTCAACCAACTCCACGTCTCCGCCATGGGCTTGAAGAGCTGGCCGAATCCTGGACAAAGCTTCTTCCACTTCTTTTTTCATTTTATTCCCTGACATGATATTTACCTACTCACAATATGGGGAGATATTTCTGCAGTTCGTAGTCTGTAACCTGAGTGCGATAACGGTCCCACTCAATCTTTTTGTTCTCTATGAACTTGTTAAAGATATGCTCGCCGAGAGTCTTCTTAACAAGCTGGCTCTTCTCAGTAATCTGGATTGCTTCAATCAGACTCCCCGGGAGCACTTTTATCCCCTGAGTCTCTTTTTCTTCGTCACTCAGGAGGAAGATATCCTTTTCTATTGGCTCCGGTAGCGCGTATCCTTTTTCTATCCCTTCCAGACCAGCAGCCAGCATCACTGCAAAACCCAAATAAGGATTACAGGCAGGGTCAGGACTCCTCATCTCTGCACGTGTGGACATCTCATCCCCTGGCTTATACATCGGAACGCGCACCAGCGCTGAACGGTTCCTTTGTCCCCAACAGATATAGACGGGCGCTTCATATCCTGGAACCAACCTCTTATAGGAGTTGACCCACTGGTTGCAAATTGAAGTAATCTCCTGAGAGTGAAAAAGGAGTCCAGCAATAAACGCCTTACCCTCCTTAGAAAGATGATACTTATCCCCGGCATCAAATAAAGCATTTTTGCTACCTTTGAATAAGGATTGATGCGTATGCATCCCGGAACCATTCTGGCCAAAGAGAGGCTTGGGCATAAATGTGGCATACACACCATTTTTCCAGGCAACTTCCTTAACAATAACCTTATACGTCTGGACGTTATCCGCCATAATCAGTGCATCGGCGAAGCGTAAGTCTATCTCATGCTGGGAAGGTGCCACTTCATGATGACTATATTCTACAGGAATCCCCATTCTCTCCAGATAGAGGACAGTCTCTCTCCGCAAATCGTGAGCCATATCCAGAGGCAACAGGTCAAAATAACCCCCTGCATCAAGGACTTCTGTACCTTTCTCATTCTTGAAGTAGAAATACTCAAGTTCCGGACCTACATAATAAGTATAGCCCATCTTCTTTGCCTTCTCCAGATTCTTCTTCAAAACGTAGCGGGGGTCTCCCTCATATGGAGAACCATCAGGATTCATAATATCACAAAACATTCTACCCACAGCACTTCCGGTCTTTCCTCCTCGAGTTTCTGATTGCTCCCGGGAGAGTTCTACAGGGAGAATCTGGAATGTTGAAGTGTCGGGCAGAGCTACAAGGTCGCTCTCAAAAATCCTGGCAAAGCCTTCTACTGAAGACCCATCAAAACCCATGCCGTCTTCTAAGGCTCTGGGTAATTCCCTTTCTGTAATTGCTACACTCTTCAATTGCCCGAGAATGTCTGTAAACCAGAGGCGAATAAACTTGACTCCCTCTTCCTTTACCACCTTCAATACATCTTTTCCGGTCATAATTCCTCCCCTTTAAATTCTGTCTTAGGAGTAGCACCGCTTGCGGTGCGTTATCGCTCCGATGAATCGGAGCTACTCCAATAACTTTAGAAGTGAACCCTACACTCCATGGTCGTTCTTTTAGTCGGCTTGCCGTTAGCATCGAAAGTCTGCTTGTAGATAATGACCAAAGCTATATGAGGATCAACATGGTATCCCGCTTCCGCAGTAAGGATAGTATTGGGTCCTCTAACCTTAATCAAATCTTCCCAGGTGTCGGCATTCCTTTTATCATAAGAGAATAAAAGGCTAAACTTATTCATCAATAGTGAAGGATGAACCATCATAGTAGCCCTGAGGTGGGGATAGATACCCGTAGGGTCGTGATTGTAATTTTCGAATGAGGCTGAGAGAGTAATTCTATTTAGAATATTATAAGCAAGTTCAACATAAGGTCCCATCTTTATCGGCTTTCTCGTTGAGGGAATTCCCGATGCTTTGTCCTCTCTTCTATCAACTTCATAATATGAATCGAAATAGGAAGCGATAAAGTTGTTTTCCAGTCTCCTGAATTCCAAACGATAACTTATCCCCACTAATATGCCACCCATAAAACCCAAAGCCCAACCCTTTCCTCCATCAAGAGAAGGAGGAAAATTATATTCTGTATACTTCTTTCCCAGGTTCATCTGGGCAAAATCTATGTAGGATAAGATAGAGATAACAGGGTGTTCCAGTAGGGGAAGATCCAAATCTGCCCCAAAGACTGTAATTTGGTCATCCTCGGTAGACCTCTTGGCATCCGGGTCCTGATCATTAACGCAGGTGAAGCCCACACCGAACCTGGGAAGAAGGGGAACGTAGGAATTATAGAATGGTCTATAATATACCCGGCCTCCGTAAACCTCTGCCCGGACAATATTGTTGAAGAAAGATTCAAAACCATGAGTGCCTCGATCGAGGTCCAACTCGAACCCAATCTTTTTTATATCTGGATAACGAAGCATATTGGTATAGTGTGCTATTATCAATCCGTGCCCCAGTGTCACGTCTCCAAATCCGCCCACATAAACATATACTGGGTCATACTTATGACCATAACGCGCATACCAGACTTTCTCTATAGTTTTACTCCAGGTCCAATCTTCTTTCCTGAGGTGACTATTTTCATCAAAATAGAACTCCAGGTTCAAACCAAAACCAAATTTCCCAATAGTAAGTTCGGGCTGTAAAGATAATTTGCTGTAGATTTTCTGGTCTCCTGTGTTAAGGTCAGTCAATATCACGGTTCCGAAATTTCCATACATATCAAAAGAGGTCTCCGGAGATTCTCCTCCCATTGGTTCTTCCTCGTGGGGAGATATTTCTCGTCCCTCTACCTCCCCATAGGGGGTTTCAATTTCTTCTGCATATATATAAGTCCGGTTAGCCGAAGAGAATATTACTACTCCCAGCAATGACAACAGAATGGGAAAGATTAATTTTTTTCTCATCTCAATTCCATGACTTGAGTTCCAGATTGGCTTCAGCCTCAAGAGACTTAAATGGACTGGCGATGCCGTAATCCATCTTATAATATCCCACACAGGCAATCATTGCTGCATTATCCGTACACAATGCCGGCGAGGGAAAGTAAAATGCTATGCCATTTTTTTCTGCCCGATTTTTGAAAACATCACGCAGGTGAGAATTTGCAGCCACTCCTCCTCCCAGAACGAGTTTCTTAATCCCTTTCTCTTCTATTGCAAGAAAAGTGTTTTCCACAAGGGCCTGAATGGCAGCCCGCTGGAAGGAAGCAGCAATATCGGCAATTGACCGGGATTCTTTTGATAACTTATGATTTTTGACAAAATTTACCACCGCAGTCTTAAGTCCACTAAAACTGAAATCCAAAGATTCGTCCTTCATCTGAGCCAGAGGAAATTTAATTGCTTCAGCGTCTCCTTTTCGTGAAATTTCATCAATTATTGGCCCGCCAGGGTAGCCCAGTTGGAGAAGCTTGGCAACCTTGTCAAAAGATTCTCCCACAGCGTCATCCCTGGTGCGTGCCAACAATTCATATTTTCCGTAATCCTCCACAAAAATTAAATCGGAATGGCCACCAGACACTACCAGGGCAATAAAAGGAGGTAGGATCTCCTCAGCAGAAACCCCATTCTCACTATACTGTAAAAAATTAGAAAAAATATGTCCTTCTATATGATTGACCCCAACCAGGGATAACTCAAAAGCATAGGCTATAGCCTTAGCAGTAGCCAGGCCAATCAATAGTGATGCCACCAGGCCAGGTCCCGTGGTAACCGCAACGCCATCTATTTCCTTAAAAGAGCATTCTGCCTGTGAGAGTGCTTGCTCTATAACGTAATTGACTGTTTCCAGATGTTTGCGAGAAGCAAGTTCAGGAACAACCCCGCCGTACTTTCTGTGGATGTCAATCTGTGAAGAGACCACATTGGATAACATCCTCCGGCCATCTTCCACCACACTGGCAGCCGTCTCATCACAGGAAGTCTCAATACCCAAAACTAACATACATTCTCCCTCAATTATTGTAGCTACAGAGCGAAGCTCTGTATTGTAGGGGCGATCCCGATATATCGGGATGGTCGCCCAAATGAAGGGACGGCACGGAGTCCGTCCCCTACAGGAAGGCAAAGCTTACGCTTTGCTGCTACAAAAAGCAAATGTACCTACAGATAAAATAGGGATAGTCACTGTTTCTGCAACAATTCCGATAGATTCACGAATTCAATTCCATCTTCTTTAAATCTGGGAATATAATCTGCTAAGGCATCAGAAGTAAATTTCCTGTGGACATGACCGATAGCTATTCCTGTGCCAGACTTGAAAACTCTGCGGCGTAACTTTTCCAGTTGCCGGCAGATAGACCTGTATTCGTCCTTTGTATCCAAAAAAATCTGGTTAGAGAGTGCTGGCATTCCCAATTCCCTGGCCACCTCTTCCCCCACTGAGCGCGGAGAAGTATTGGAATCGAAGAAGTAAAGCCCTTCTCTTTTCAGAACACTCAGCGCTTCTTTCATCTTTTCACGATTAGCTGTGAAGCGAGAACCCTCATGGTTACTGACACCAGAAACTCCAGGAACAGTGTTAAGGTCTCTGAGGATAGTGCTTTCTATTTGAGAAGAGCCCATGGAGACCAATAGAGCTCCCTGGCCGGGGTCAGTCCGGGGATAGTCTTCAGGCTCCATAGGCAGGTGGAGAATTGTCTCATAGCCTGAATTCTTAAGTTCCCTGGCGAGGAGAGTGGAATATGGAAGTTGAGGAAGAATGGCAAAATTCAAAGGTATATCAAGGCGGAGGAAATTCCTTACTTGGTCTTTTCGTTGGCCGAGGTCATCAATGACAATGCTAACTTTATACTTAGCCAAAGGGTAACGGAGAAGGAGGTTTTGCATTACTAATGAACGTTTCCCAATTTTCATGCTCAGCAAATCCCCTTTATGACTTAGTTCTACCTCATAAAGCTCAGCTCCTATCTGTCTCAGGGAATCGGTAAGCGATCTCTTGTAGTCTTCCATATTGATTCCCCGGGAAACTCGGACCTCCTTAGTCACCGAGACCCAGGAAACATTGTCTTTCTTTTTTTCCTCCCTATAAATCTTTACTATATCTTTAGAAGTGACTCCTAATTCTACCAGTTCTTCATTAACTACTCCGTCGATCTGTTGAGAGAAATTCGTATAGTCAACGGGTTTGATCTTAAAATAGTAGTAGATCGCGCCAGCCAGAGCGAGAGTTATAATTATGAATATGGCTATCTTTTTACCCCTTTTCGCTTTCCTGCTGGGCACCTTCTTACTTTTCTTTTTCTTTCTCGGCACCTTCCTCTACTCCTTCCAATATTTCTTCCACTCCTTTTTCTATCTCAGAGAATCTTTCTTGAGCCAATAAGATTTCCTTTGCTCGTTCAATTTGTGGATCTTTTATCTTTTCCCCTTCTTTCTCTTTTTCAGCTTCCGTGGACAGACCATATATTTTCTCTCTCTGCTTCATAAGTTCTGCCATGGTCTCCCGGGGGACTTCCACAACGATATCGGGAGTGATTCCCACTTCGTGGATTAGGCGCCCGTTAGGGGTATAATACTTAGCAGTGGTCAGTCTCAAACCAGAGCCATCCGATAGAGGCATCAAACTTTGCACAGAAGCCTTACCGAACGTCTTCTCTCCCAGGACAATGCCTCTTTTCCAATCCTGAACACATCCTGCCACAATCTCTGAGCCCGAAGCTGAACCTTTATTCACTAAAATTACCAACGGTATCTTCTCATGTTTGGCTTTCTTTTCTGCAAAAAATTTAATTACCTGCTCTGCACTACGGCCCTGAGTATAAACAATCAATTTTTTATCGCCGATGAAATTCTTGCAAATCTCCACAGCAGTAGTTAACAGCCCTCCCGGATTATACCTCAAATCGAGAATCAAACTCTCCATCCCTTGCTTCCTCAATTTTTTCCACGCCTTATCAAACTCATCGGGTGTCTCCTTGGAGAACTCTGTCAATTCAATATACCCTATCTTATCAGTGAGCATCTTAGCATCGGGAACACTTTCTATTTTTACTATCGCTCTGGTTATAGTAAAGTCGATTAAATCTTTTTCACCTTCTCGAAAAACGGAGATGGTAACTTGTGTCCCTGGCTTTCCCCGCAAAAGATTAACCGCCTCAGAAAGTGTAATGTCTTTAGTCTCCTTGCCTTCGATTTTCATTATTTTATCCCCGGGCAAAATACCCAATTCATAGGCGGGAGTTCTGGGGAGAGGAGTAACCACAGTCAATATTCCTTCCTGGATAGCAATCCTTATGCCTAATCCTCCAAATTGCCCCTCGGTTTCAGATTTCATCATCTGATGAGCCGTCGGGTCCATGAATTGAGAGAAGGGGTCTAATTTGTTCACCATACCCTCGCAAGCACCGTAAATCAATTTCTGAGGATCTACAGGTTCCACATAGTTATCCCTGACCAATACGAAGACTTCGCTCAATAATTTTATCTGCTGATAGACCTCGTTTCCTTTTTCTACTACACCTTGAATAGCTTTACT
>CAYOFG010000012.1:32550-36815 GCA_964403285.1 uncultured Clostridia bacterium
ATAGTATACTAAAAACCGCAATAATTGTAAAGGATTATCAACGCAAGCAAGAATGATTTGCTGTATTTCATAATAATCTCTCGACCATCTCCATATTCTTCCTGGAGCTTTCCCTCAATTTTGCTACTCTGGGAGAAAGTTGTTCAAGGAAATTCTGGCGATTTGTCAAAATTTCGTTTACCTTTCCAGCTATTTGAACAGCCGGAACCGCCATATCTATTGCTTCATAACCCAATAGCTCTAAAAAGCCTTCCACTTTGGGATCATAGAGGGGATGAGTTTTGGGTAAAGAGATGGCCACAAAAGGCTTCCTCAAAAGGCACGCCAAAATGATGGAATGGAGTCGCATCCCCAGTATCAAATCTATCTTATCATAAATTTTAAACAGGTCCCAAACTTCTTGCCAGAGAAACAATTGATAATCATTCGTGCCCCTGGCAATTATATCTTTACTTATCTTCAAATCCTCCCATTTATGGAATGGTATGAAGATAATCTTCGCTTCCATCTTTCTTACCAGTTCGTCACATATCTCCCTAACGACCCCTCTAAATCTCTCGTCCTTTCCCCCTTCCTGGAGAGAAACTCCAATAGCAGGTCGCTCATTAACAGCTGCCCCTTTTCTAAATGCAAATCTGTCCAAATTGAACACCGGATCAGGGACAATAGAAACTGAAAGGTTCCCATTCAGTTTTGCCAGTTCAAATTTTGAAAATTCGTCCCGCACAGTGATTAAATCCACAAGCCCAAGAACTATTCCTGTAACCTTTCTAATAATTTTCCTTCTGATTGGTCCCACGCCCTGGGAGAGGAGAAGAACCTTCTTGAAAAACAGCTTAGCCAATAGAATCAATCCCAGATAATAATAGATACTCCAGCTACTGGTAAGGTCCTGCAAAAGCCCCCCTCCGCCAAAAACAAATAAGTCTGTGTGAAAAACTGCCGCGGCTACGCTTAAAGGGTTCCAGCGATTTATTGCTCTTACTTTGTAGCTTTTGCCAGTTTTGGATGGATTTCTGGAGAGGACAGTAGTCTCTACTTTGCTATTCAGTTTCTTAAGTTCTTTTAGCAAAGAAAAGAGAATCAACTCATCACCACCATTATCGAAACCATAATAGCCACCCATCAGAATCCTATTTACCATTTCCAACGGCCTCCGGGTTCGATAAATCGAACCCCTACAATCCGAGCCAATAAGACGCCTATTATTATCCCTAACCAAACACCATTTATTGTCCTCACTAAAGAGACAACCAATGGCGTATGGGCGTGACAAAAACTATTTATTATGGAGACCTGCCCGATTAGACCGAAGATAACGAAAGACTGCCAGTTTTTCACTTTTTGTCCTAAATTTTCTTTTTTTTCAGTCTTACTCTCTAAGTATAAATATATTCCCAGAATCATCAGGGGATGTCCAATAAAGAACTCTTTTATTCTCGGTCGAACAACAAGTAATTTTTCAAGAATTTCTCTTACCCGGTTTTCTGTTTCCCAGAGAAAAGGTCCGGGATAATTTCCACTCCTCAGGAGAAGCACAACTCCCCCAAGAACTAAAATGGAAAGTATCAGCAAGTGTTTAAATTCGACTTTTCTGGATAGAAATTCCGATACTTTGCCTACATAAAAACGGATTAACCCTTTTTCTTTGCGGGATTGCTCTCCCCATCCAGACAGGAGGAACAAGCCCATTATCAAGGGAAGGATAAAAGAAGCCTTCACCCCTCTAAACTGGTGAACTCTCAATATAAAGTCTAAACGAGTTAAAAGACAAGCAATTAGCAGTCCGCCAAAAATAGTGGTAATGGTTACCTTGATAAAAAGCCAGATGGCTCGCAAGATATTCCCCTTATCATAAGTTCTCGATATCGATGATTCAGGAAGAAGAAATCCAAAAGTTAACGCCAAAAGAGGAAAAGAGAGAGCAGCAATTAAAGCTACAATCTGAACGAACAGAGTCTCTTGCCAGAAAAAAAGTATTAGTGCCAGAGAAGCAAATAGACAGAAAAAGTAAACCCCGTTAGAAAGCTCGAATGAGCCATTAGATTCCTTCCTCGCTAAAGAGGATTTATTTTTCCCCTCCCCGGGCAAAGGGAAAGGCTTTCTAACGGGGTAAAAACTTAAAGAATGAGAGCTATAGAGAGAAATTAACCAGAGGGAAAGTATTAAAACGAGCAAGAAGATTGGCAGGCGAAGCAAGTTGAGTGAAGCTGGCAGGGGCTTAAAAGGTTCAGAGAAATCGCTCCGGAAGTTGCTTCCTGTAATAGCCGCCTTGATTCCTCTAATGTAATCGAGATTGGGTTGAATTTGTAGATTTTCACTATTTCCCGAAAAGAAAGGCAAACGAACATAGAGTAGTCTAACATTCCTCTCCTTGATAGCTCTCTGGAAACGGGCAATCAATCTGGAGACGTCCATCCTGCTACGCTCTTGAATAGCAGGAAACTCTTCCGGTAAAATAGAGTGTACTCTAACTATTTTGTGATACATGTTTTTGGTTATTTCGTCCAAGCCGTACTGATTCGAGAACTCCACAATACCCAGGTTAGCCCCTGCTATATCCAATTGTCTTCTCGTTGAATCCAAAAAGTCGGGATAGCCTAAAATAGTATCTCCGGAAAAGACAACTGCCGATACATTTCTCCAGTCGCCTATAGTTGAAAAGAGAGTCTGTATGGAAACTTCATTAATAAATGGGCCATCTGCGAGAAGTAAAATACCTTTTAATCCATAATTGGCTATCTTTTCTATTTTATCTTCGGAAAAACCTACCCCCAACTGGCCAATCTCTCCTTCTTCCATTCCGTAAACACTCAGGACCGTCAGAGATTTCCCATAGGGATTCTCTTCCCTTCTGTAAATTTTTTTTCTGCCCAGCTTATCAACCAGTATTCTCTCTATCCTTTCTCCCAGAGCAAAATCACTGGTTACAATAAAAGAATATTTCTCAATATCCTGTTTGTCTTGACCTTTGAGGAAAATAGATTGGACGGGAGCCAAATACTGGAATCTTTTTATCTCCTCTCCGGTTATAAGAGTCAGCCTGCCCTCTGAAGATAGCATCTCCAGAGTCTCCTCTTCAAAAACTATTGAATTAATGCCAGCTTCTTTCAACTTCCACAAAAAAGCATCAATATCATATCTCCATTGCAGGCAAAGCTCGGAAAGTTCACTGTAATCACAAACAATTTCTACCCGGCGGTTACCAACTTCCACCCGCCAACGAATTATGGATACCAGAATAGAAGAAACTATAGATAAACATAGAACAATAATTAGAATTTTCCTTTTCATCATTTTAGACCAATATAACAAGATAATCTTTATAATTTTTAAATTTTACACCATTTCTCCCCAAATTACAATAAAAAAATAGACCTTGCCTTTTCAGGCGAAGGTCTATTTTACAGAAATGTATATATTTTTAAGTCTTAAGCCTGCAAAATCAAAACTGGCTCTCCATGCTCATTTTGGGGGTGGACAGAATACACCACACTCTGGCTCATAATACATTATCGCCGCGTCCACTTTCCCTTTGTTAGTATGCTGAATAATCACGTGTGTCTGGTCAAGTCCAGCACAGACGGCCAGTGGAACGTTGTATCTGCCGGATAAGACTATTTTCTGGTTTGCTCCCAGTGAGATATCCCGCCAGACTTGCTTGCTGTTGCCGGGCAATGCCTCACCTTTATTATAGGTAACATGCTGGGGATATGGATACCAGGTGCGGTCACATGTGCCTGATTCGTAATACTCTTGAATTGCAGTTACGTCCAGATGCTGGTAAGTACGAGGGCTATTATTTGCAATATGTACTTCATAGGTCATGGGCATTCCGATATAATAGCCGGCCAAACCTTGCGGCGTGTAAAAATACGGGTTGGTATAGACTACCTTTATGCTCAGATTCTTAAGTTCACCTTTATGCTCGCCATAGTGAATGTCTGCCCCCAATAGAAAATTACTAATAACCACAATAATCATCACCAATCCAAGGAAAATAATCAGAAACCATTTCTTTCTATCTTCCATCATTACACCTCCTTTCCCCACAATATCACAAGAAATGATTTGGAGTAGCACCGCTTGCGGTGCGTCAACGCGAGACAAGTCTCGCTACTCCTAAGAAAAAAGCCGAGTCGCTAGAAGCTCAAAACACTCTAAATTTGTTTCTCTTCAGCAACTCGGCTTAAAAAAGTTTCCATCGTCTTCGGCAACCTGACTATCCCCGACCGGTCGGGGATTCTAAGGCTTTGCGTCCCCCT
>CAYOFG010000012.1:36915-45961 GCA_964403285.1 uncultured Clostridia bacterium
GTTGCTTTTATCGAACGATAGTTATTGTTGTCAATAATATTTTACCACAACTTTCTTAATTTGTCAACCTGTTTTTTTCACCGCTTACGTCGAGGATTTTGGGATTTTACTAATTTCCCGCTATCTTATCCATCGCTTTTTGATACAATTTCAGATATTCCTTCGTAGAGGTAGCCCAGGAGAAATTGGCCTCCATCATATTGTTAACCAGTTTTTGCCAGGCTTCCTTTTGCCTATAAACAGCTATCGCTCTTTTGAGCGCATCCACAAGCCCGCCAGCCGAATATTCACTTAGTAGAAAACCATTCCCTTTCCCTGTCTCTGGGTCAAATTCTTCAATTGTGTCCGCCAGACCGCCTGTGGGATTAACAATAGAAGCAGTGCCATATGCTAAACTAATCAGTTGCCCCAACCCGCAGGGTTCATAGCGGGAGGGCATCAAGAACAAGTCACAACCGGCATAGATTCTATGAGCAAGTTCATTATCAAAAGTAATATGAATTGCTGCTTTTCTGGAATACTGCCTGCCAATCCGGGAAAAAAGTTTGTGATATTCTTCCTCACCTGTTCCCAAGAGAATAAAGTACAAATCTAAATCGATTATTTCATTAATTGCTTCTCCAATGATATCGAGCCCCTTCTGCCGGGCAAGACGGGAGACGATTCCCACCAGAGGCCACTCCAGGTTAACTGGCAGGTTATTCTCCTTCAATAAAGCCCTCTTACATTCCATCTTTTTATCTATCTCCGCTATGGTATAGTTGACAGCGATGAATTGGTCCTTCGCTGGATTCCATTCATCGTAGTCAACTCCATTGAGTATCCCGTAGAGGTCCTGGCTACGATGGGCAAGAACCCCTTCCAAACCGTATCCAAATTCAGTTGAAGACTGAATCTCCTTGCTATAGGTTACGCTTACGGTGTTCAATACATCTGCGTAGACCAGTCCTCCCTTAAGAAAGTTAATCTGCCCATAGAATTCCAGCTTTTCAGGAGTAAATTCTTCCTCGCCCAAGCCAGCTAAATTTAGAGTCTCCTTGGCAAAAGCCCCCTGGTAGGCTATGTTATGGATAGTTATAACCGTTGCCGTTCTTTGAAAGAAAGGGTCGTTTTTATATAATGTCTTCAGATAGACAGGAATCAAACCTGTCTGCCAATCGTTACAGTGAATCACATCCGGTTGAAACCCTATTGCCTTAACCGCCTCCAGTAACGCCCTAGAAAAAAGAATGAACCTTTCTGCGTTATCCTTATAGGCGCCCCCGGGAGTGCCATAGAGTTCCTCACGCTCAAAGTGAGGTTTATAATCTATAAAATATACGGGTATCCCTTTTTCCAGTTCGCCTTCCAAAATTGAAACTATGGCGACCTCCTCTCCCACAGGAATAGCCAGGCTTTTAGGAACCACCCTCAATCGAAACTTCCGATTGTCGACAACTTTATATTTTGGCATTACTACACGTACGTCATGACCCTCGGCCTTTATGGCTCTGGGCAAGACCCCGCTTACATCAGCAAGACCTCCTGTCTTGGCAAAGGGAACTACTTCTGAAGAAGCAAACAGAATTTTCAGTTCAATACCTCCTGGAGTAGCAGAGCTTGCTCTGCGCTAACGCGAAACAAGTTTCGCTACTCCAAGATGTCATCTTTCTATCCTCCAACTTCCCTCAAGAACTTAGCTGCTTCCTCTGGGGGAGTGGGATTAATGTAAAAACCCGTGCCCCATTCAAATCCTGCAACTCTGGTCAATATGGGCATAACCTCAATGTGCCAGTGGTAGTAGGGAAGGTGGGACGTGTTGAGCGGAGAGTTATGAACCATATAATTATATGGAGCGAAATTGAGCACTTTGTTCATGCGCGTTAGAATCCCTTTAAGGCAGCATGCCAGATGAATCACTTCGTGTTTCTGGATATCTTCAAAAGACGAGTCATGTTTCTTGGGAATAATCCAGGTCTCAAAAGGAAATCGGGAAGCAAAAGGAGTAAAAACTACGAAGTCTTCATTCTCAGTAATTATTCTCGACACCGACTTCGTCTCCTGTCTGATAACATCGCAAAAGACGCACCTTTCCTTATTCTCGTAATAATGTTGTGCCCCCACCATCTCTTCCTTCACCCTTTTGGGGACTATGGGCAGGGCGATTAGCTGAGAGTGGGAATGGGTCAGGGAAGCTCCTGCAGCACTACCCTGGTTTTTAAAGATTAAAATATATTCGAATCGGGAATCTCTTTTCAGGTCTACAGTCCTATCTCTATAAGCCCAGATTACGTCTTCCACATTTTTTCTTTCCAGTTCGGGGAGAGTCTTATAATGGTCGGGATTTTCAATAATTATCTCATGGGCCCCAATCCCGTTCATTTTATCGTACATTCCTTCACCTGTGCGACTCAAATCTCCTTCCACTTCCAATGCGGGAAATTTGTTGGGAACTACTCTCAACCACCAACCTTTGGTGTTAGGCTTAGTTCCTGGCTCACGATAAGCCAGAACCTCGGGGGGAGTCTTGTTTTCATTTCCCACACAGAACGGACATAACTTTTCATTCGACTTCTCCTGGGGCTCGGTTCCAAAATCGGAAGGTCTCTTTGCTCGTTCAGTAGCAATTATGATCCAACGACCGAGTACGGGATCTTTTCTCAATTCAGGCATATAAACCTCCTCTTGTAATTGCAAATCTCCGGAATCCCCCCGAAAGGGAGGCATAACTTTCAGGTCGGTCACCCTTAAGGGTGACGAAAGACGGCACTCTAAAGAGTGCCCGACCCCGATAAATATCGGGATAGTCACTTTAGCGCGATAGCTGGATGGAGTCTTTCCCGAGAAGTTTTTCCACTTCCTCCAGCAACTGGTCACTAAGTTTTACTTGTGTTTTTGAACTTATATTTACAGTTCTATTACGCGGGGCAGACAGGCTAAATTTCACCCGGCAATTTCCCTGGTTTTTTATAAATATTTCCTTCAATTTCTTTAAAGTATCGTCTTCCAATCCAGCTGTGGATAGCTTCAAAGTCATCTGGCGGATGAGAAGCTCTTTGGCACGACTGAAGGGAATTACTTCCGAAGCCACAATCCTCGGCTTCTCTTCCCGCCAATCAAGCCTTCCTTTGACTATAACCATCTCATCCCTATTTAAGCATTTTCCTATGCCTTTCTCATAAGCGTCGGGAAAAACGATGACTTCCACCATCCCCGTCAAGTCCTCTAACTTAAAGATTGCCATCAATTGACCCCTCTTCGTTTTCTTCTTGTCGAGAGTGCCTATTATTCCCCCTATGCTCACTTGACTTTCAGTCCTTGACTCGTACAGTTTATCTATTGAATGGCTTGCGTAATTCTTCATCTCTTCGGCAAACCTGGCTAAAGGGTGACCGGTAATATAGAAACCGAGTACTTCCTTTTCATAAGCCAATAATTTATTCTCTTGCCATTCCTTTGAGTCAGGCAATTCATCAGCTTCTCCAAGAGAGGGGTCGACCAGCCCCAGGAAAGAAGTCTGACCACTCAGGCGTTCCTTCTGGGCCCGGGAAGCTTTCTCTAAAAAGAGGTCTAACCCTTTGAATAACTGGGCCCTCGGCTGACCGAGCGAATCGAAACACCCCGCCTTAATCAAGCTCTCAATTGCTCTTCTATTGACCAGCCTCGAGTCAACCCGAACACAGAAATCGCACAGTGATGCAAACGCTTCTCCACTTTCCCGTCCACTTACAATAGAGTCTATAGCCCCCTGCCCCACATTCTTGATAGCCAGAAGACCAAAGCGAATTTTTCCATTTTCTATCCTGAATTCTGAAAAACTTTTCTCCACACTCGGTGGCAGCACAGTGATGCCCATCTGATGACACTCGGAAATATATTCTACGATTTTATCGGTATTATCCATTTCGCTACTTAACAAAACCGTCATATATTCCAGCGGATAGTTTGCTTTGAGCCAGGCGGTCTGGTAGGCAAGAAGCGCATAGGCACTTGCGTGGGACTTGTTAAAACCGTATCCGCCAAATTTCACCATGGCATCGAATATTCTATTTGCTTTTCCGGTGGAAATTCCTTTATTTCCTGCCCCCTTCATAAAGTTCTCCCGCTGTCTTTCAATTTCCGTAGGAATCTTCTTCCCCATCGCCTGGCGCAAAACATCAGCCTGCTCTGGAGTAAAGCCCGCCAGTTCCGTAGCGATGCGCATAACATCTTCCTGATAAAGGATTACACCGTACGTATCTTTTATAATTGGTTCAAGCAATGGATGTTCATAGCTTATTTTCGCACGTTTATGTTTTCTGGCAACAAACTCATCCACCATTCCACTTCCGATAGGGCCGGGACGATAGAGCGCTACAAGGGCAATTATGTCGGAAAATTCTGTTGGCTCTAACTTTCTCAAAAGGTCTCTCATCCCTGCACTCTCCAGTTGAAACACTCCCGCAGACTTTGCTTCCGCTAAAAGTTTATATGTTTTCCTGTTGTCAAGTGGAATATCAGACGGTTCTTGGGGAGCCTCTTTAGCTCTCTTACTTATGAGTTTCAACGCTTCATCAATCACTGTCAGCGTTCTCAATCCCAAAAAATCTATTTTCAAAAGACCCAGTCTAATCAGGGCAGAATCTTCATACTGAGTGGTTACCACGTTCTTACTGCTCTTTGCTAAAGGCACATAATTAACCATATCCCCGGGAGTAATGACAATCCCCGCAGCATGTACGCCAGTATGGCGTTTGATTCCTTCAATTTTCTGAGCCGTGTCCAACAGATTCCTGACTACGCTATCAGTGTCATATCGCCTCTTCAATTCCGGCACCAGTTGTAGAGCGCCCTGTATTGTCTCGCCAAAAGGAATCAACTTGGCGATTCCATCTACCTCAAGCAGAGGAACATTCAATACCCTGCCAGTATCCCTGACCACAGCCCTTGCCAACATTGTTCCGAAAGTTATGATCTGCGCAACATTTTTTTCTCCGTATTTCTCCTTCACATAGTCAATAACCCTATCCCGCCCATTATCGGCAAAATCAATATCCAGATCAGGCATACTCTTCCTTCCAGGATTCAAGAATCTTTCAAACAGGAGACCATACTGCAACGGGTCGAGTTCAGTAATTCCCAGAAGATAAGCAACGAGACTACCAGCGCCAGACCCCCTACCGGGACCTACCATTATCTTTTGCCGTTTCGCATACTCTATGAAATCCCACACAATCAGGAAATAACTGGCAAACCCCATCTGGCTTATGACCGAAAGCTCATAGTCCAATCGCCTACGTATATCGGGCGTAACTTCCCTATATCTGTTTTTCAAACCTTGTTCACACAGGTTTTTTAAATACTCGTCGTGATTGTACTCATCGGGAACTTTGTAGTCGGGCAAATGCATTGTTTCAAAATCTAACTGGAGACTACATTTTTCAGTAATCTCTATTGTGCTCTTTATTGCCTCGGGGATTTCAGCAAAAATTTGCTTCATCTCCTGGGGGGATTTAAAGTAGAATTCTTCTGTGGAAAACTTAAGATGTGAAGGGTCGTCGAGCGTTTTGCCCGTACCAATACAGAGAAGTATCTCCTGCGCATACGCATCAGTTTTATCTACATAATGGCAATCGTTGGTAGCTACCAATGGAATTCCCATCTCTTTGCCCAATTTAATTAGTCCTCTACAGACTTTCTTCTGTTCACTGATTCCATTATCTATCAGTTCAAGGTAAAGGTTCTCCTTACCGAAAATCTCGCCATAGAAAGCGATGGCCTTTTTAGCCTTATCATCGTCGTCATTTAATATAGCCTGGGAAACCTCGCTCTTAAGACAACCAGTCAAACATACCAATCCCTTAGAATATTCCTTAAGTACTTCCTTATCTATCCGGGGCCGGTAGTAGAAACCTTCAACATAACCGATACTTACCAGCTTCATCAAATTATTATACCCGATTTTATCTTTTGCCAGAAGGATTAAATGATTTGCTGCCTCGGATATACCGCTGCCTTCCTTAACGTACCGTCCCTGGGGAGCAACATAGATTTCGCAACCTATAATCGGCTTTATCCCGCTGTTTACGCATGCCTGGTAAAAGTCTATTGCACCAAACATATTCCCATGGTCAGTAATCCCCAGAGCGGGCATTTTGTACTGGAAAGCTCGCTGAATAAGGTTCCCGGGAGCTCCGCGGTTATCCAGAATACGACAGGCACCATCAAGAAGGCTATATTCAGTATGTAGATGTAGATGGACGAAATCTGAATGTTCCATATTTTTTTTCGGGTTGGCTTTGGTATTTTGCCAAATGAAATGGTGTATACTTTAAACTGGTCGGTCACCCTTTAGGGTGATGAAAAACGGCACTCTAAAGAGTGCCCAACCAGTCACCATTCCAGCTAACTCCTCACAGACTTTGTGGGAAAAATTCAAAGGAAGGTTAAAAAAAGTTTATCAAATTGGCAGGCAAAAGTCAAGGGAAATGTTGAAAGTGGACGTCTAAAATTCTCCTGACGTAGTCACGTAGAGTTTTAAATAGCGATTTAAAAGAAACTCTTCTTCCCGGAGTCTTATCCTGATAACGAATACATATTTTTTGCCAGTGTACTCTTCTTTTTGGGGAAAGTTAAGATACATCTTTACCTTGCCTTTTTTCTTTCCTTTTAGACCAAAATCCGCCTTATCAAAAGTCAAAAAATCCGGGTTCGGGCAGTCCTCATATCCATTTTCAAACCTTATTCCCGCTCTTTTTGCAGAGATACTTCTTACCTCGTAAATGTGAGGATAACGACTGAGATTTTTTACTTCCAATACTTTTCCCACTATTTTTTTAATATCGTGAACTTCCCCTATTTTTATATTTTCCAGTACCATTTCGTCTGGAAAAACAGCGAAATCGTACCTCCCTGCAAACTCTTTAGATATGTCCCTTTCCTTTTCAGAAATTTCCAGGAGTAGTCTACTCTTCAGACCCAGAGCAATGGGTAGATTCCCCTTGCCCGCAGTATGTGACCAGATATAAGCCTGATATTTCTTACCCAGATATTTCTCATCCCTGGGAATAGTGACAATTACATCAGTCACTGCATCTTTTGATGGCTCTATGGAAAAGTAGTCCTTTTCCAGCTCTATCCAGGAAACATCGGGAATTGGTTCATACCCTTCCTTCAATTCACTTTTAGATGGCACCAATATTTCCATTTTCAATTCAATCGAATCTTTGCCTTTATTTCTCACCCGCAATTGCCGACTAACTTTCTGCCCGATTGTATAGTTCTTTCCGATACTTAAGTTGTTAACCACTACCTCAGTGAAAGGAGTCGATATTCCTCCTGTATTACCATCTTGAGGAAGACAAAGCAGCACCATCAGAGATAAAACAAGAAGGTAAGCCCTTGTTTCTGCACCGGTTTTTCTCATCTCCCCTCCGGTTACTTTTTAATTTTCATTTTCTCCTTCGCTCGTTCAATAAGTCTTAGCGATTGGCTATGATCCGGCTCCAATTGTAGAACCTTTTCAAATTCAGCAATCGCTGCCTCATATTCTCCTCTCTCATAATAATCCATTCCACGATAATAGTATCCCTTCATTTCCTCTATCTTTTCCTCTTCACTCATAGGTTTCTTTTCGGTACCCGTTTCTCTCGGTATGGGTCCTTTCTCTTCGGACAATGCCCTCTTAGGGCTGCCAAAACGTAACGTCACTGAAAAACGGTGAGAACCATAAGTCTCTCCAAGCCCGAAAAGAGGATAAATGAAAGCATAGTCTATTTCCAATGCAGATACCTGGCAACTTCCTCCCAGAGAGAAACTTTTGAAGCCATTACTTCCAATATCTATCCCTCCCCGAACTCCCACTGACTTACCGGAGAGCCACTTTTCCGCGCCAGCAGAAACATCAAACTCCCTGTCTTTATAAACAGCATCCAATGCAAAATTAATTAAACTGACTTTATCTCTGTAAGCAATGCCTATTCTGATTCCCAGAGGAATTTTATCACTTTTATCTGCCAGGTTCATATCTGGCTGAATGATATCTGTGATGGAAAGTCCAGAGAAGATATTGCCAGTAAGATTATATAAAAGACCGAGATCACTACTAAATCCTATCCTGGAATAGCCTTTTTCCTCAAAAAGGGGGTCAGACTTTGTGTACTGGTTATTATTATATTGTTTATATAGTAATTTTAAGTTCAGCCCGGCGGAAAGCGACTTAGATAAATTATTGCCATAAGAAATAATAAATGTATCTTCTCGATAAAGACCCCTCAGTCCCAGATGTAACCAGCCCACTCCTATTCCACCTAATTTTTCCAAGGGATGAGCGTAGCCGATAAATGCATTCCCCAGGTTACTGCCGTCGTCCAGTCCCCAGTGAAGTTTTCCATATCCGCTGGTGAACTCTATCTGGGTTAGTCGACTCAACCCTGCAGGATTATAATACAGAGAATGAACATCGTCAACCAGACCAACAAAGGCGCTTCCCATTCCTATGGGGCGAGCTCCCACACCAAGGTCATCAAAATCCCCAAACGAGACACCAGACCAAAGACCCAAGACTACAATCACTAACCCTATCAAAATGACTTTTTTGTTTATCCACTCCATCTTTCTTCCCAATTTGTAGCAGCAAAGCGCTGTCATTGCGAACGAAGTGAAGCAATCTCGAGATTGCCACGCTCTCTGCGGTCGCTCGCAATGACCCTATTATGCCGCAGAGCTATCGCTCTGCAGCTACATTCCTTTTGTTGTTATTTGGCAAGGACTATTGTGCCATTTATGGTTTCGCCTTCCACTTCTATCTGGTAGATATATATGCCACTAGGCGCTATATCCCCTTGCTCGTCTTTCCCGTTCCAGGTGAACTCACCTTCATCTTCCAAACCCGCGATATCGAGTTGTCTTACCACCGACCCCTTAATATCATAAATCCAGCAAACTATACTACTCAGATTATCATTTTTGTAGGAGAAAGCTACCTCGTCATTCTTAATATCACCATTGGGGGTAAACACCCGTGGACGAGGGTAGCCCTCGTTTAGTTTAAAACCCGAGGGACTGGAAAATCCCCAATTGCCCACGC
>CAYOFG010000013.1:0-39874 GCA_964403285.1 uncultured Clostridia bacterium
CTGTAAATGTTACCTTATCTTTTATCTTATCTCCATTATCAGGATAATCTACACTACAACTCGGTTCACTGGTATCATAGGTAAATACATTAGATGATACAACTACCTCAACGTTACCTGCCTTATCTTCTGCTTTAGACTTAACTGCATAACTCTTACCATTAAGCCAGGTCGCTGTGGGATTAGATATCGTATACTCCCAGGCAGGTGCCACGAAACTTGTTGCAGGATTCCACTTTTCACCTTCTGCCTCTGGCCTCCACTGACTTCCATTCCAGTACTCTCCTGTATCTATCCTCTGCACTAATACCTTTACATTATCTACGTCTGAACCTGGCGATGTGTCCTGGGCTGTCCCTGAGAGTGTAGAAGGCTCTCCGTAAGGATAATATTTCTCATCCTCAGGAACTGATACCTGTGATGTTGGCTTTGTTTTATCATATCGGAAAGTGAGATAACTGGAGTAACCTACATTCTCCCCTGTGCCATCTGTTGCCCTCGCCTGGAGCCTGTACAAATGTCCATCTTTCCAGGTCGTAGAAGGTTCAGGAACGTTATACTCCCAGCTTGTACTACCTATATCAAACCAGGTAGCTGTTGTGACCCACACACTCCCAGTCCAGTACTCATTGGGGGCTGCTGTGTTATCTTTTATCTCCAGTTCTACTTTGCTTATACCAGAATTTTCCAATGGCGAATCAGGATGGTCTACTGCTGTGCCACTCACCTTATCCGGAGCTACATTTACATCCCCAATCGGAGATACTACGTCAACTGTCGGTGCACCTTTATCAATTAAGAATGTCTTACTACTCAACTGCACCTGGTAATTGGGAACTTTATCCTGTGCTTTGGCAGTGATGGTGTGTTCTCTGCCACTCGACCAACTACCAGTGAAACTATAAGTCCAGGAAGATGTATAAACATCTGCCCAAACATGAGCAGTTGTTGTCGACCAGCTGGTGCCTGTCCAGTACTCGTTTGGCGAATCGGTGATATTCTTAATCTCCAGTTCTATCTCGTCAACTTTCCAGTCATCCTGGCAGGTGCCTGAGATTGTAGACAGGTTCTTTAACTTTGCTCCTTCACCAGGTGTAACGATTGTGGCTGTAGGTAAGTTAATATCAAATACGAATGTAACGGATGTAGAAGGCACTTCTTCATTTGGGGTGGGAACAGCTCTATCCTTTGCCTTAGAAGTGAGCTCATACTCGTGACCAGAGGTCCAGATTCCGGAAGTATCGTATGTCCAACTAGTAGAGCCAATAGCCAGAACCCACTTTTGTTCAGTACCGACCCAGGAACCACCGTCCCAATAGGTAGCCCCCTGAGTCAGGTCACATATCCTGAGTTTAACGCTCTCGTCAAGATAGGTTGGTGGGTCATATCTCGGTATGCCAGCAAGTGCATCATAGGCGGTTCCTGTAATGTCATCCAATGAGTTTAAGTAGTCTCCCTGAGAGGGAGTGGTGATGCTAGACTGGGGTTTCTGGTTGTCAAAAGTGAAGCTTACTGAGGTTGCTACTGTCTGTGTGCTACCAGCAACATCTACTGCCTTACTCGATATGGTATAATTATTGGGAGTGGTCCAGCCAGGGTCAGGATATGTCCAGGAGTCTGTCCCAGTAGCTACTATCCATCTCTCAGAAGCCTGCCAGCCAGAATCCCACCATTTGGGAGGAACAGTATTTCTCTTGATGGAAAGCAAAACCTTATCCAAACCATACTCATCACTAGCAGTTCCCTCAATATTAGGAAGGCTACTTACAAATGTGCCATCTGCTGGATTAGTGATGGTGGATGTGGGAAGAGTAATATCGTAGACAAAGGATATTTCTGTTCCCAGAGTAGTATTTGCTTTATCGGGCTGGTCAGGGTCGGTTGTATCCCAGGCTTTTGGTTGAATCCAATAAGTATATGTGTCAATCCAGACAACTGAAAAATCGTAAGTCCAGTAAGGGGAAACATAGTCTGTATCCAACCAGGTCTCTTGAGTTGTCCAGGTTCCACTGGAGACAAACTCCTTCCAGTATCTATCGTCCTGGTCTTTAATGGTAATCCTTACTTCTCTTATTCCTGCTGGCGAATCCTGGGCATTGCCCTTAATCTCCAGAACCTCTTTCTTGTAACTCTCATCTTCAGGGAAAGTCACTTGACAACTGGGATTCTGTAAATCGATGCTGAAATTGACGGGCGTGCCTTCTACAGTCACACCTTCTTGGCTCTTTCCTTTAGAAGTCACTACATAGTTTACATTGTGCTCCCAGGCAGTGGTGGAGATACCCCGTGTCCAGCTGAAGTTTCCTGTGCCATATCCACTGGCTACATTCCAGACTATAGTGGTTGATGACTGCCAGACTCCATTGTTCTCGTCCCAATATTCCCAGTCCGATTTTCTTCGCAATTTTACTTTCACTTCATCCTCTGCGCAATGGAAACCTGTGCCCATAATTGAAGGTAAACCATCAATGTTATAATATTTTCCTTCTTGAGGCTTAGTTATAGTTGTCTGTGGCAGGGGAGCACGGAATCTGAATGCACTTGTGGAAACCGGAGATTCGTAGTTATCAGCCTTATCCAGTGCTTTCACTTCAATAAGATAAAGCTCTTCCACTCCTGGATTCTTCCAGTTTACTCCTGAGGTGCTCCAGGACCAATTATTAGTGTCTGTGGCATCTATCCATTCTTGTCCTCCCACCCAGCCATAGCCTGGTTTCCAGTAATGGCCTGTAAGAGCCGGGTCATGCTGGAGAGAAATCTTAACCTTGAACAGCTCTCCAGGATAGGCGTCTCCTGCAGTTCCACTCACCGTAGGAGCAGACTCATACAGAGTAGGAGGAGATGCATCTGGATCAGGGATTGTAATTGCTGATGTTGGCAGAGTGACATCGTAGGTAAAGGTCACTGTGCTTATTGATATTTCTACATTAGTCGCATTATCTACTGTTCGGGAATTTATAGTATATTCTACCCCATCCGACCATCCTGGTAAGTCGTTGTAACCCCAAGAAGTAGTTCCAGTAGTTAATGTAAATGTACTGTATGTTACCCAGCCAGTGCCACTACCAGCCCAGTAGTATGAACCTGAACTGATTCTTACTTCCACATAATCTATTCCTGAGGGACTGGGACTACCAGGGTCAGTAGCTGTGCCAATAATAGCATTGAGTGGCTTGGCAAGAGAATAGTAGCTACCAGCAGTAGGTGTGGAGATTGTTGAATCGGGTTTAATAGTGTCGAATATGAAGGTCCTTGTGGGGAATGTGATTTCATAGTTCTCTGCGTTATCCTTTGCCCTGCTATTGATTCGGTATAAATGATTATCTTTCCAGTCTGCATCAGTTATCTTGTCATAAGTCCAGGTCGCCGTTCCAGTTGCCATTTCCCACCATTCTCCTGCTTCCCATTTGATTACTGTGCCTTTCCAGTATTTAACCGGATTCTCATCTAAATCGGCAATCCTAAGCTTTACTTCTTTCAATCCTGAGCCATCTGCTCCATCATCAGTAGCAGTTCCTGACAGAAGAGTTAGGCTGTCATAATATGGCTTATCCGGAGAAGTGATAACAGTCGTGGGAGAGTTGGGGTCATATTGGAAGGTGTTGCTGGATACTGCAACTTTCAAATTTGCTGAAGGTTTTGCATTATCTTCTGCTCGACATCTAATTGTATATTCAATATTGGCAGACCATGTTGGTGTTCCTTGATAGACCCAATAGGTATAAGTCGTGCTACTATAAGTAGCATTCCAGTGTTCCTCATAAGGAGATCCCCAGTTAGGAATAGTATCGTCCCAATAGACATTGTCTTCCCTCATAATGGACACTTCTACCATAGCGATAGTTCCGGGACCGTTTTCTGAAGCAGTTCCCTGGATAGTGGGAGGTGAGTTTATGGGAATCCCGTCTTGTGGATAGGAAATAGTTGAGTCTGGTCCTTGGGTGTCAAAAGTGAAGCTCACCTCGCTTCCACTTTCCGTGTGCCCAGCAGTGTCGGTTGCCTGCGCTTTGATTTTGTAACTTTTGTTATGTTCCCAGGGCGAGGTGGTAAAGTTTACGTCATATTTCCAGTCTTCACTGGTCTCACCAAAACCATCTCCATCAGAGGCACTGGCAGGGAACCAGGTGGAATAGCTCTCCCAGCTATTACCGTCCCAAAAGCCCACTCCCACTTTCTCTATCCTTATATTTACACCTGTCACTCCCTGTGTATCCGAAGATGTTCCAGAAATTGTGGCGAGACTACTTCTATTATCTCCAGCCCCAGGAGTGGTGATTCCCGACGAAGGATAGTCTGTGTCATAAGTGAAACTCGCCTCTCCATAGACTGTCTCTTCATTCCCGGCATTATCCGTTGCTCTTGACTTAATAGTATAAATATTATTATTTAGCCAGGTAACTGTGCTGGAATCGTATGTCCAGATTTCGGTTATGTCATTATAACTTGTGGGAAGCCATTCCACGCTCGCTGTCCAGGTAGAACCATTCCAGTACCAGCCCCCAGGTCTCTGTATCGTTATATCTACAAAATCTACTCCACTGGTCGCATCTTCTGCCGTGCCTGAGAGTTCATCCATCGCCCCATATTTCCCTCCGTTGATCGGCATACTCACTGTGGATGTAGGTTTTGATGTATCATAAGTGAAAGTTACTGTGCTTATGGAGACTTCCTCTATATCTACATCATCCGTAGCCCGAGAGTTGATTGTATAACTCTCCCCATCAACCCAGTTTGGTATGTCTATATAACTCCAGGAAGTAGCGCCTGTAGTAAGGGTGAACGTGCTCACATCTACCCACGTATTTCCATTCCAGTAGGGAGGTGAAATCCCCCTCTTTATCCTTACTTCTACAAATTTAACTCCACTGGCATTGTCACTCGCCTCTCCTTTTATCGCACTAAGTGGCTTCACCACAGAGTAGTAGCCTCCTGCTGTGGGAGTGGAAATTGTGGAATCCGGCTGTTCATTATCAAAGGTAAATACTGTTGTGGCAAAGTTAATTTCATAATTATTTCCATTGTCTTTAGCCCGAGTATTTATCCAGTAAGTATGGTTATTAGTCCAATCACTATCACTGAATCCATAAGTCCAGCTTATTGTCCCCACAACTATCCTCCACGCCTGACTGTCATCTCCTGGCTGCCACTTGTTGGCTCCTCCTTTCCAATAAGTGGCTCCTTGCGTCAAATCTCTTATCCTTATCCTTACTTCAGCCACACCCGAGCCACTTGTCCCATCGTCATCTGCTGTGCCTGAAATCTGGGTTAAACTCTTATAATATGATTCCGAAGGCACATTAACAATAGATGTGGGGCTATTGGGATCGTAATGGAATGTATTACTGGATGTAACCACCTCCTGGTTACCCGTAGGAATTGCGTTGTCAGTAGCGCGAGACCACATCGTGTATTTATAATTGGGCGTCCAGGCAGGGGTCGTCGCTGTATACACCCAGTAAGCATAGGCTGGGCTTGAGGCAGATACTTCTGTCCAGTGGACCAATCCCTCATGTTCTTCATCCCAGTCGGGAATTGTATTGTCCCAATAGACAGAATCTACTACTCTCATTATCGCTACTTCCACTTTACTCACCTCACCCGGTCCATTGTCAGAAGATGTACCTTTAATCTCAGGAGGTGCTGTGGCTATGGAATCATTAGCAGGTAAAGTCACTACTGATTGCGGTTCTTCTGTATCATAAGTGAATGTCCTTTCAAAAGGAGAAATCTGTTCCTGATTGGAAACATCTGTTGCCTGGGAGCGGATTAGATACTTGTTATCAGTTACAAAGCCCCAGGTGGAGACATTTATCTCCCAGTTTTCACTGGTCCCTCCGAAATTGCCGTCAGATGCCTGAGTAGTGAAGTATTGCGGCGTCCCTCCTGTGAAATTATTTCCATTATACCATCCCTGAGTTTCTGCCGGCGGTGAGGGATCATTGTCAGGATTCACCTGAATCGCTATCTTAACGCCTTTTACTCCCTGATTGTCCGAAGATGTTCCAGAAATTGTGGCGAGACTTTTCCTGTTATCTCCTGCCCCAGGAGTGGTGATTCCCGACGAAGGATAGTCTGTGTCATAAGTGAAACTCGCCTCTCCATAGACTGTCTCTTCATTCCCGGCATTATCCGTTGCTCTTGACTTAATAGTATAAATATTATTATTTAGCCAGGTAACTGTGCTGGAATCGTATGTCCAGATTTCGGTTATGTCATTATAACTTGTGGGAAGCCATTCCACGCTCGCTGTCCAGGTAGAACCATTCCAGTACCAGCCCCCAGGTCTCTGTATCGTTATATCTACAAAATCTACTCCACTGGTCGCATCTTCTGCCGTGCCTGAGAGTTCATCCATCGCCCCATATTTCCCTCCGTTGATCGGCATACTCACTGTGGATGTAGGTTTTGATGTATCATAAGTGAAAGTTACTGTGCTTATGGAGACTTCCTCTATATCTACATCATCCGTAGCCCGAGAGTTGATTGTATAACTCTCCCCATCAACCCAGTTTGGTATGTCTATATAACTCCAGGAAGTAGCGCCTGTAGTAAGGGTGAACGTGCTCACATCTACCCACGTATTTCCATTCCAGTAGGGAGGTGAAATCCCCCTCTTTATCCTTACTTCTACAAATTTAACTCCACTGGCATTGTCACTCGCTTCTCCTTTTATCGCATTAAGTGGCTTCACCACAGAGTAGTAGCCTCCTGCTGTGGGAGTGGAAATCGTGGAATCCGGCTGTTCATTATCAAAAGTAAATGTCTTGGTCGTGAAATTAATCTCATAGTTACCCGCACCATCTCTCGCTCGAGAATTTATGGCATAGACGTGGTTATTCTGCCAATCATTATCAGTAAGTTTGTCGTAAGTCCAGTCTTCTAATCCACTCGCCATTTCCCACCATTCACCTGGCTCCCATTTTATTACTGTGCCTTTCCAGTAAGTAGTTCCTTGCGTCAAGTCCCTTATTCTCAGTTTAACTTCAACCACTCCTGAGCCATCACTGCCATCATCATCAGCAGTGCCTGAAAGTAGAGTCAAACTCTTGTAATAGCCCTGGCTCGGTGCAGTAATGGCAGATGTAGGTCCACTGGGGTCGTACTGGAAAGTGACGCTCGATGTAACAACCTCTATATTCGCCTCAGGAAGTCCATTGTCTTTCGCTCGGGACTTTATTGTATATTCAATATTGCCAGACCATGTCGGCGTTCCCTGGTAGACCCAATAGTTGTAATTTGTGCTGCTATAAGTCACATTCCAGTGTTCCTCATAGGGATTTCCCCAGTTAGGAATAGTATCGTCCCAATAGACATTGTCTTCTCTCATAATGGAGACTTCTACCATATCTATACTTCCCGGACCATTCTCTGAAGCAGTTCCTTCTATAGTAGGAGGTGAGGCTATGGGAACACCATTCGCTGGCGCAGTTATCTGTGAATCTGGAGCAGAAACATCTCCTGAGAAACTGACAATAGAGCTCAGCTTCTGATTGCCTGCTTCATCTGTAGCCCTGCACTGGACGGAATAGGTAGCACCAGTAGTTACCTTAGATTTCGGAGGACCGGAACTATAACTCCAGCTACCACTTGCCGGGAGCCACAATACACTTGTCGTCCAGTCGGAACCATCCCAGTAGGTCTTGGTAGTGGTTCCACTGGTAATCTGCACCTCAACAAAATCTATTCCACTCAAAGAATCGCTCGCATTTCCAGAGATGTTGACGAAACTGCTATAGATATTTCCGCTTGCCGGAGAAGTAACACTGCAGGAAGGGTCACTGTCATCGTAAGTAAAGGGATGGCTGTCAGCAACTGTCTGCGTATTGCTAACCACATCGTATGCTTTAGACTTAACCTCATAAGACCCTCCATTAGTGAAAGCTGTGGAGACAGTAATATTGTAGTACCAGTTAGTCCAGTTGTTTGTACTTGAAGCAGTAAGCCACTCTACACTCGACTCCCAAGAGTCACCGTCCCAATAGTAAGTACCACTGGAGATTTGCACCACGACCCCTTCTACTCCTGAAGTTTCCGCTCCTCCCACCGGTGGAGGATCCTGACAAGTTCCAAGGATTGTGGTCACATCAGAATGGTAGCTTTTATTGGGGAAGTTAATATCACTCGTGGGTTCAGTCTTATCGTAGATAATACCTGAATGAGTAACTTTGTCGCCGGAATTATCTGCCAAGTCTTTACCTTCTACAGTTAAAGTATATCGGTTGCCATCAATCAGACCAGAAATATTGATAGTCTGCTGGGTAGTTGTCCCACACTCAAGGGGAGTTAAAATATGATAAGTATCAGTGCTATCCTGGACTTCACCATTAAATCCAGTCTCAGCCTTATAGATTATTATGCCAGTATCTTGCTTTAAAGGCTCGCTCAGAGTTAGCGTTACGCCATTACTACTGGTAGCAGTATTGGAACTGGGAGTAACGTTTAGAAACTCTGGTTTGGTAGTGTCCCAGAAGAAGGTTCTGGTGGCAAAATTCACTTCATAATTTTGCGCATTATCCAGCCCTCTGGGAATAACTGCATACTCTCCATCGGGTGGGTCTCCTGCACCTGAGAATGTGCCCAGCACACTGGTCAATTTTCTCCATATCAAAGTGGTAGTAGAATAATTGGTGGTAAACCATTGAGAGCTATTTCCAGTCCAGTCTCCGCTTCCTTTATAGTAACCAGTGTTGGGAGGAGTGAGCCCTTTTAGAGCAATCTTAATTTCTTGTACACCTGAAGTATGGACTTCTGGTGTATCCTGACAGGTTCCATTAATTTCCACTAGACTGTTCAAGTGGTCATTATTAGATGCCGGTTGAGTCACACTCGATACCGGAGGCTCTTCGTCAAAAAGAAATATAGCTTGGGAAGGAGTAGATTCTAAATTACCCGCCTTATCTCTGGCTTTACAGGTGATTTGATATTCGTATCCGCTTGTCCAGTCAACATTCACATAAGTCCAGGAAGAATCATAAATGGTAAAGTTAGAATCGCTATCCGAATCGAGCCAGGTGTCAGGAGTATCCCATATTCCACCTTGCCAGTACCAGGTAGTATCCTTGTTCAATATCTGGAGTTGAATCCCCTGCCATTCTCCTTCAGTGGGAGCGGGATCATTACCAGTGCCCAAGATTTCTGGTAGACTATTAACCAGATATTGAGAAGGTGTAGTAATCGTGGAATCGGGTGGACTTTTATCAATTACAATGTCAATTGAATAGTATGGCATTATTTCCGTGTTGGGAACTTTATCTTCGGCTTTACAGACTATGGTGTGTGTTCCCTCATCTTTCCAGCATTCTGTTGTGGGGTCAATAGTATACTCCCAGTCTTCACTTGTCTCATTAAAACCATCACCATCAGAGGCAGAGGCATTAAGCCACTCAGTGCTTGGGCTCACCCACTGACTACCATTCCAGTAGTTATTAGTCCCTTTCTTGATATATAATTGAACCTTACCCATCTTCCCTGGAGTAGTGTCCCAGGAAGTACCCTCAATTAGGTCGAGGGACTGGAAGTGGTCGCCATTGGAAGGACTACTAATCTCACTATCCGGCTCGGTCTGGTCAATATAGAAGTATTGCCCTACCTTATCTGGCTCTTCTCCCGCAGAACCTTTACCTTTGGAGGTGATATTGTACCTTCCTCCGTCAGTCCAAGCTAAGGTAGAGATATCTATTGTCCAGTCTTCCCCTGCTCCTCCCCAAGTGGTAACTGAATTCCAGGTCTTAGTCGATGTCCAGACATCATTAGTCTCATCCCAGTAAGTAGAATAACCCGGACCTGAAGAGAGCAATACTTTCACCCACTCGGTAGTATATGAATCAGTCCAGCCAGTGGCTGAGGTTGGCTCTTCGAAATATCCGTCATCACCCGGTGAATTTACACCTGTATTGGGAAGTGGAGATTTCAGTTTAAACTTGTTGTCATCTGGCGTAGTGTCAACATTTCCTCCCTTATCTATAGCCCGACACCAGACCTGGTAGAGAACTCCTGTAGCATTGGAGACCCAGTCAACATAGCTTGAGTCGAACTGCCAGTTCTGACCAACTAAAGTAACTGAACTTTCACCAATCCAGTACTCATTATCCTGCCAGTCATCTATTTCTGGATTCCAGTACTTATTATAGATACCCACTCCAGAATCGATACATCTTATCTTCACTTCCACTTCAGAAAGTTGTCCCGGTAGAGTATCTGAAGCAGTGCCGTATACGCTATTCATACTTTCGTATTCCTTCGGGCTTGCTCCTCCTTGGTCATCCTCGGGCATAGAAAGGACTGTCTGAGGCTCAGTTGAGTCATAAGTGAAAGTTGCTGTAGTGATTGAGACTTCCACATTGGAAGCGTCATCTATCGCACAGGAATTGATTATGTAACTTGCTCCAGTATTCCAGGCACCGGAAAGGCTGGTGTATGTCCAGGTAGAAGCCCATACAGAACCATATTGCCAGGCATTGTCCGGACCCAGACTCTCCCAGGAATTCCCATCCCAGTACATACCCTGGTATGTCCCACTTGAGCAGTAGATTCTCACTGTCATACTGCTTACTCCTGAAGAATAGGAAGGCGAAGATGGATAGTCAACAAAACTGCCCCAGAACATTGCGAGGCCTGGACCATAGAACGGGTTTGATGGACAGGAGATGGAGGAATCCGGCTTGCTTGTATCAAATATAAAAGTATTTAGAACTGGCGGGCTCTCTTCGTTACCTGCCTCGTCCTTATGGTAAGCGCGAACTTCATACTTATAACCATTCTTCCAGGTGGGAGTGGAAGATAATGCCCATCCCTCTCCTGCAGTTTCTCCTAACCATACCCCACTTCCTCCTGTCGTCCAGCCAGGTGGGTCCCAGTACTCAGTGGTAGAGTTACTCAATCCCTTAACCTGAATCTTAAGTGTAGCCAATCCAGAATCGTAGCCAATAATCTCATCATACGCTGTGCCATTTACACCGCAGGAAGTGTTGCGGTCAACACCATCGGCGGGTAGAACAATCGTAGTTACTGGCTCACTTGTGTCGTAGAGGAAATTGATTGAAGAATAAGGTGTTGCTTCGTAATTATTCAGGTTGTCCCTCGCCCGAGATTTTATGGTATAACTGTTTCCTGATGCGAACTTGCTATTACTGATGCCAGTATAAGTCCAGGAAGATGACCATACAGAAGCAGTATTCCAGTAAGGATTGCCTGCTCCTCTCTCCTGCCAATCATTGAGGCTATCATTCCAGTACCAGTCAGGAGTGAGGTTCTTCTGAATTGAAATCTCAACGCCTATTACCTGAGCGTCGTCCCAATGGGTTCCCCAGATTGTTGGAGGAGAGACATTATCATATTCACCATTATCCTGGGGGAAGGAGATATCGGATTCTGGTCTCAGGGTGACAAATATATTATCTTTCTGTCCATTGATGGGTGTTGTCTGATTATCTTGCACCATAACGTAGAAAGTTCCTCCTGTGGAGAAGGTAACCCCGTATCCATCACCATCTTTAAACTCTTTATACCCCTGGTCAGTGGAGAGAAACTCGTAGGTTGGCGGCTCAAAGGTAGCTCCCGTATCATCAGAATAGAAAGTAATTGTCCACGTGCTACCACCTGAAGAATAGTTAGTGTCTCTGTTACCATACTGGTCTTTCGCCTCTACAGTTATTATTGTAGACCTCACTCCCACAGTCTGATTGGTGGAAAGGTTAACCACAAACTGGTTGGCTGCCTTGGGAGTCACTGATATTCCAGACTGGGTTCCTGTAGCTATCGTCGTATCATACTTATCCCACGCCTTAATATTCCAGTTGCTTCCCACCGTCTTTAAAATTACCTGAAATGGACGGCTACCATTATCGGATAGTTGAAAGACGTAGTCTGCCGGTGGGGTGGCTTGAGGATCACTTACAGAAAAGGTAACTGTGCCAGTATGTAGCGTATACTTATTATTATATTCATCTTGTGCCTCAACCCAGACATAATTGCCTGTGCTTCCCGCTTGCACTGAAGAAGGATAATTAAACACCTTCAAGTGGTGAGTAGGAGATGCTACCACTTCAATGTAGTTCTGCTGTCCCTGGTATGAGGCATCTTTAGCCCTCACCCAAATTCCCGTTCCTGCTTTATTTATCGCCACATAGTTGTCTTTGTAACAGTAACCGCCACTCATAGACGCTGGTGCTGGAGAATTCCAGTCAGGAGCAACCGAACATTCAAAGGTGAGTGTAGTACCATAGCCATCATTATGGTTTTCAAATTGGTCCCGGGCCCAGATAGTAATATCTTCAAGTACACCAGCAGTGCAGAGAGTAGACATCTGTACTACAAAATGGGTAACTGCTGCTGGATTAACCTGAATGTTCTGGTGGTATCCTTCCCGGGAGGGAATGTCAGTCTGGTAGACCTTCACCCAACGCGTTCCTTTTGTCCTCAGTCTCACGGTATCAGTGGAACCTGTGGCTTCAAAAGTATGCTCACCCTGTTCGCTCACCTGGAATGTGTAATCTATAGGAAGACCATCCCCTATACTGGTCAGCGGGTCGTCATCATTAAAACGAATGGTCTTGTCATAGTCTTTGACAGTATTCCCACAAGAATCGGTTACCCTTACATAGACGCTTCTTCCATCACCAGCAGTAATTACCGGGGTTGTGTTCACCTTAACCTCATAGGTTGAAGGCGTTCCCACATTGACGATGATGCCCGTTTTCTCTCCCGTAATTGATGTCTCCACTGTATCAGTGACTTTTAATTTCCAGCCGGTCTGAGTTGCTGTGCGCAATATGACTCCGGTGCTCTGAGATACTAACCAGCTATGGCTCCCTTGGTCTCCCGGAACAAAAGTATAATCAGCAGGCAATGATGGATTAGATTCTGGTTCGGAATAGAACGTTACCGTGCCTTGATAAGCAGGGTTCTGCACCTGGTTATCAAATTCATCATAGACTGTAGCAATAACATCGTAAAGGGTTCCTGCAGTAATGGAGCTGGGAAAAGTAACTGTGATATAGTTGGCACCTGCATTCTTCACCAGGATGGTCTCTTCTCCTTTTATATCAGTATCTTCACTATCATTGACTTTTACCACAATGTTTCCCACCTTGCAAAGCGTCACTCCACTACTGGTTACCAGGTCAAAATAGTGGACTCCTTCATCCCCGGAAGTAAACTGATAATCTTCAGGCAGGATAGCTTGAGGGTCATCGGGACAGGAGAACTGTAGAATTCCTAGATAACTTTTGGCTACTCCTTCTATTTGGTTCAAAGCAGAAACCGTAACTGGTTCAGCCACTCCGGCAACGACTGTAGTAGACATACTTATGCTGAAATGTGTAGCAGGAAGAGTATAACAGAACTGCGACCCCTTCGCCGGAGGTGTTGCCTCTTCATTGCCGAGTTCATCTGTTCCCTTTGAAGTATGAGTATAATAATGGTCATCTTCCCAGGTGACTAAAGAAGTATCGACTGACCAGTGTGCCCAATTATCACTTGTGGTCGCTTGCATCCAGCAGGCGGTAGCGACAAATACTGTCCAGGTAGATTGGTCAACATTCCAGTAGAGGCTATCTTCGTCTCTCTTAATCTTAAGGACCACATCATCTGTTCCCACGCCAGCATCACTTGCAGTTCCGTCAATTCGGTCGTAGGTGCTATTGTAGGCGCCGTTATCGGAAGTAGGCCCAGCCTTATCGCAGATGAAAGTGAAAGTACCATAGTTTGCTTCAAAATTACCTGCCTCATCTTCAGCACGGGAATTGACCTTATAAGTAACGCCATTCTCCCAGGTGGGAACATTAGTGTAAGACCAAGTGGTACCTCCTGAGCCAACATCAAAGAAGGAAGTACCAGTCCAGGTAGAACCATTCCAGTAGTAGTTATCAGAACTCCTCTTAATTCGCACCCCCACCTGTTTAACGCCAGAAGGAGTACCCGGAGAAGAATCGAAAGCAGTGCCGGTAAAACTGGAAATATTTGCATAATAAGGATACAGAGGATCAGAGATGCTGGGCGAAGTGATTGTTGAAGTTGGCTTAGTTATATCATAATAGAAAGTACATTGTGAAGTGAGCGGTTCATAATTTGCAGGGTAAGCCTTATCATAAGAGCGGGTTCTCACTTCTATAGCCTGCCCATCCATAGACGAACCCCAGGCACCGGGCATAGATACTGACCAGGGAAAAGCATCACAATTTATCTCATAATCGCCAGGAGTTCCCCACGCCGACCCTTTCCAGGCTAAATAAGTAGTGGTTCCTGTGGGGAGATAATGAATATTCACCAGCACCTGGTCTACTCCAGAACCATTAACCGGGTCAGTAGCATTGCCTGTAATTGAACTCGGCGCAGTTGCCTGGTTGAAAGCATCCCCGTGTTGAGGAGAGGTGACGCTGGAAATAGGGTCACTCTCATCATAGCCAAAGTAGTTGCCGCCGATATCGCCAGTTATATTTGAGTCAGGGATATCCTCAATATTTCCAGCACTGTCATATGCCTTGGACCAGAGCCTATATCTCTGACCATCTTCCCAGTCGGAAAATCCTGTATACTGCCAGCTGGTAGTTCCTGTGGCGACCTGCCAGCAGTTAGTGTCATATCCTACTTCAAAACTTGGTCCCCCCTTCCAATACTTCGCTCCTCCAATATACTGTTTAAGACATACTCTTACCTCTTCCAAATTGTCATATTCATCCAGAGCTGTTCCTTCCAATGCAGGACCACTACTATAGATTCTATCCTGAACAAGAGAGGTGATAGTTGATTCAGGAACACTGTCATCATAGGTGAAGGTTGCCTGAGGCCAGGGCTGGGCCTGTTCATTTGGACCCGTTGGCTGACCAACCGCTCCATCCACAGCATATACTGTGACCTGATATTGAACCATATTATCCCACTGAACTACAGATGTATCAAAATACCATTCCCTGGTTTTCCCTGTCCCCCTGAAATTTGTCTGAATCCAGATAGGGGTAGCACTGGAAGTCCAAGTGCTTGCCTGAGTCAGGTATTGATTGTTCTGCTGATTCTGGACACATAACCAGACTGTGCCTTTGGGATCCTTGTCCAGAGTATTATCAGTAACAGTGCCATAAATCTCATCCGTTATCTCACTTGTAGAAGTATACCACTTGCCATCTTCAGGAATGGTCAAAGTGGATGTGGGCGCAGTAATATCATACCAGAACTTCTGGGTGGAAGCGAGAGTTCCTAAATGGTCTACTCTATCCCAGGCGTGAGCGCCAATTTCATACTGGTGGCTATCAGTCCAGCAGGCCGTGGGATAGGAGATACTATATACCCAGTTGGGGTCAACATAACTGGTCGCTTGAAGCCACTGCGCAGTCGTTGTAGAAATCCAGACCGAACCATTCCAGTAAGTGGAACCCAATGTAAGGTCTTTAATGCATATTTCTATTTTATTCGCTCCTGAAATTCCACTGGCACTATCAGTAGCCTGGCCTTTAATTGATGTCTGTTTATTCTTCTTCACATCCACAGGGTCACTAATGGATAATGTGGGATTATTGGCATCCAGTTTAACTGTCCTCTCCACTTTATTATATCCATGTCCTCCATCGGAAGAGCGTCCTCTTGCCTGAATGATATAAGTCTCATTATCCTGCTGGTCATCCCAGGTAGTTGAGGGATAAGTCCAATCAGTGCCATTAGCATCATTCCAGAACTCTTCACCAATCTCTTCTTCAAATGCAATTTCATTCCAACAATTGCCATCAGACTGCCTCTGGATGCGCACTTCAGCGCCAAGACAGGTGGCAGGAGTAGAAGGAGTAATCCAGGCAGTTCCCGAAATGTCAAGTAATTGAGTTTGTATGTCTATATCCCCGCTGGCAGACGGCGTGCTGATTGAGACCGAAGGGACAGTGACCGTAAAGGTATTAATCAAGACTTCAGAGGACTGACCTGTGGGATTAATAGCCCAGAGGTTTCGCAGGCCACCCCCAGCATCTTCACCAACTTCTATGGTAGCTATAAACTGGGTAGGACTAATATAAGTAGATGATGACCAGTCCACCTTGGTGCCACTGAAATCGACTGATACCACTGTATCAGTTGAACCCCAGTTCATAAAGTAATTTCCAGTAATGGTCAGGTTTCTTGTCGCTGATTGACCACCTGATAATCCTCCTCCATCATCATCACTTATACTGGTTATCACAGGTTTTGGAACATAGAAGCAATTAGTTAGAGGGTCGGACTTCTGACCATCAGGATGCATAACTTGAATATCATATTGTCTATCACCCGCTCCAGAGATTAATTTCAACTCAACATATATCTGGTCTGAGGCTAAAACAGTGCAAGATGTAATTGCAACCTCACTACTTTCTTCTCCATCGAGAAGGACTAAAACTTCACTTCCTCCGTACTCAGTTACAAAATTTGTTCCGGTTATAGTTGCAGTTGTAATCTGATTGGTAAATGTGCAGGTTGAAGGAGTAATAGAAATCACAGTCGGCTTATTCCAGCCAGTAAAGTTAACCTTTTCAAAAAGTACCTGCCCGGTGCTTGTATCTGTCCAAATTAAGGGTAAAGGAGTAAGGAAAGTATCAACATGCGAAACAAGAACCGGATACGCACAATTTTGATAACCATTCCAGTCGTAAACCTGCGTCCAGTCTGAAGTACTTGTGCAGGCAGATGAAGGAGCATACGCATAACACAGTGTATTATAAGAAGAGACCCAGACAACGTAAACCCTTCCAGTATCCGGTTCTCCTCCCAGACATATAGTGGGCATTTGGGAGCCTGAACGCGAACCATCAATTTCAGTCCCATTAATACCTTGTGACCATGTGTTAGATTCCCTTTTCCTGAACTTTATATCCGCATCAGAGTAATTTGATGCAGTGCCATCAGGACAAACAAGGTAGATATCATAATTTGAATCATTTATCGCTGATGGTGAATAATATAATTCTGTTGTCTCCAGACCAGCAGTATTCGCTGGATTTGTGTTTATCGTCATGACAGTGTTCCCAGCACCTGTAGGAGTCGCAGATAGTGAATCAGCAGGAACAGTGAACCAGTTAAGGGCATCATCGGCATTTCCATCTGTCCTGAATATTATTACATCTCCACTAGAGCTATTTTCAAGAATTATGGGAAATGTCATTGGTGAATCTGGATTATCTCCTATATCAGCGCAGTTAGTCTGAAAATTCAATTCAAGGTCACCATTGTTAAGTGTGGGCGTGTGGTCATCCATATCTGTATAATCCCTCGTGTCACATTCAGAAGCAACCGCCCTCAATCTGTCTGTCCCCGCTGAGCATAAGACAATATTAACATTACTGTTACGAAGGGGAACCTCACCGGTACTATATCTCATGTCTACTGTGTTATAATATGTCCAATGAATATCTCCTTCCTTATATCCTCCTCCTGAATCCTGATGCAGAATCCCTCTTTTCACAAAAGCAGTAGTTGAGGTTGATGAACTACCTGGGGCAACAATTACAAAGACAGTTTCATCACCATCCAAATCCTCCTCATACCATACAGAACATCTATAGCCCTCCTGAGTTGTATCAGTGAAAATCTCAAGTGATGCACCAGGGGTGAAGGTACCGCCAATAACCGCACCCCAGGTACTACCATCAACCGAATAGGCATAATGACAAATCCCGGTATTTGAACCAAAAAATGCAAAATAGCCTTTTGTGGCTGACTCAATGATTTTCCTCTGTGCAGACAACTCAGTATTTCCTGTTCCTACAACTGCTGGTGCCCCAAAAGAATTACCAGCAAGAGAAAGAAAGACCAGACAGAATACAATTAAGATGGGGAAAAGTCTAATTTTTTTGTCTCTATGCCAATTTCCTGGGCTCTTGTCCATTATTTCTCTCCGAAATATTCAAGAGCTGGTGTTGCATTAGCAACTACTCTTTTAATTTGATTGCTTTCTGAATCACTCATACTTATTGCTCCCACGAGTGCTTTCTGGGTAAAGAGGATAAATCCCAGGACGCAGATTAGCGTTAAAACAAGAAAGAGAATAGAAGAACTCCCACCAAGGTAGATGGTCTGAGTTAAAGTTTCTTTTATTTTGCGCGTTCGGTTAAAAGGTGGGAAAATATTGGAGTGAATACGAGAATTAGAAAAGTACCTCTCGAGGTCTTGTGGCAAGTATCTTCTATTCAACTGTGGTCTGGGACTTCCTTCTTTCAAAATATTTTTCTCCCTAATGTAGTGTCCAGAATTTGGGACCGTCCTCGGTGTACTCAATACGATAGTGTGTCCTATTCTTCTTCAAAATTTTGTTCTTTTCAGAATCTTCTTTCGGTGCGACTGACCCCGCGGAGTCATCCTTGTGGGTCTCTTCTGGTTCTGGGGTCTTTCTCAAATCTCTTCCGATAATGGAAATGATAAAATCTTTAGCCTTAAATTTTTTCTTCATAATTTTCTCCTCAATCCCCCTCACCCCTCCCTCTCCCCTAAGGGAGAGGGTGAAAGGGAAAAATAGAGTTGACCCCATTTTCCCCAAATAAAAAAGCCGAATCAACAGCATCTCCCTAAAGGTCCCCTACCGATGGGTGATGCGTCAATTCGGCATCATTTACGCGAGTTAGGTTAACTAACTGAACAGAGTCATACCTCAGTCAGATAGTTTACCTAGACTCCAGAACTACTCTTCGGTAACCCGGCTACCTCGATTTTAATCGGGGCCCGTGGCTTTGCGTCCCACCCTTTCGGTATGGTTTGCCTTTATCGGAGTAACCTATTCAATTTTCAAAGACTTCTTGTCGGGCACTGGAGTAGCAGAGCTTGCTCTGCGTCACTATCGCGAAACAAGTTTCGCTACTCCAATATATTAATAAACAAAAAAGCCGAACTATCAAAATTTCCGAACCCCGCCTTCGGCGTTTCACCGCAAGTGTGGGTTGATAATTCGGCTCGACTCTTCGGTGGCCCGGCTATCCCCGATGAAATCGGGGACCCGTGGCTTTGCGTCCCACCCTTTCGGTGTGGTTTGCTATTATCGGAGTTCGTATTCTATTTTCGTTATTATGTTATCACAACTTTCCTTAATTGTCAAGGACAAAATTGTAAATTTTGCCCATCTAAGAATTCACTATTTTTTAACCGATATCTTAATAGACCTGCTGTAACCAACATTGGACCAAAAATCCTCAGCCCCTACCCTCAAATAGTGAATACCCTCTTCCAATTTTGTGGGGTCAAGGGTAATGGAATAGGGGGCTCCAAAGGCAAACCTTCCCGTCCTTGCCCACTCCTCAGCTTGCTTTGCGCTTTTGTCCTGAGATACTTCCAGCCACGCTCTCACAATATCTCCACCTGATACTGAAGCAGTGACTACTCTCTTTTCCTTAATCTCCTCTTCATCAGTAATATCGAGAATTTCCACCGAAACCCTCTTCTCATTGGAAGGCACAAGTTTAATAGCCAGTGCAGGTTCGAAAATGGTCACCGGACGGCTCAAAGAGGAAGGAGCTTTGCCCTCCGATTCCTGGTCAAGCCAGGTATTGACTTCTTTGCCTCCCCAGGCACTGGCGAGTATTGGTGATACTTGCGCTGAATTGAGGTTCTCATCTGGCGACCAGATAGCTATATAGTTCTGTTCATCAAAACTTACCAAGCCGAGCGGAATCTCGACCCAGAACCACCTTGCCTCCCCTACTTGCTCCAGGGCCTCCTCAGGATCACCTTCCCGTGGAATATCATCCTCAGAAACTAAGAAAAAAGAGTGTTTTTTATCCCAACGAGGAGAAGAATTAATTCCAATGTAAATCTTGCCCGAATGGGGCGAGGACAGTCTGTTTTCCAATTCTTTTATCTTTTTACTTATCTCCTTGAAATTATCGTATTGCAACTGCTTTGCCGATGCTTCTCTTTTTTCCTCTGGCAAATTCTCTAACCGCTGGAAGTGGTTCCTCGCCCGCTCAAGCTCTCTCCTTATAACATTCTTGCTCCTCCCCAGCTTGGCTCCTAAATAAGCCTTCACATAATTACCTTCGGGTGCCTTGGGCAGCTTAGTAACCCAGGCATGGTTATATCCAACATACCAGTTGCCATCCCAGCCACTGGTAGCAAAGAGTGCAAAATCGTTCAGATTCTCAACCTCTGCAATTATCACCGGATAGCGATTTTCAGAAGCAGTTAACTCTTTCACATTAGAACTGTTCACCAATAAGAGGCTAAGAAGCAGGATTACTAACAGGAACGATTTTTTACTTTTGTCCACCCTCGGGTTTCTCCTCCTTTTCGGTCTTTATTTCTATTCTGAGTTGATTTGCTACCATCTCAGCAACCCTTTGCACACTCTTATCCTCATCATTCAGAGCTTTCTTTACACCATTAACCACAGGTTCAGTCGTCTCTCCAATATATCCTAACGCTCTTAATGCTTCTGTCTTGATCCGAATATCTTCGTTCTCCAAATCTTTCAGAGCAACATCAAGCCCTGACTTATCGCCTAATTTTCCCAGAGCGCTGGCTGTAGCACAGCGAGTCCTGGCGTCTTCATCATTTAACAGTTCTTTCAAAGGCTCAATTGCGCTTGCTACTCCTAAATCTCCCAATGATTCTGAAGCGTACAATCTCACGCGCACTTCTTCATCTTTCAGTGCCTCAATCAAAGCCTCACCAGCCTCAGGGTCACCCAATCTACCTAAAGACCTGGCCGCCGTAGCGCGAATCCTGCTACTCTCATCTTTCAAAGCTTTCAGGAGAACGGGCGTCGCTCTATTATCTCGTAAATTCCCCAGGACTTGAGCTGCACTTATCCGCACTCCTTCATTCTCGTCTTCTGCTAAAGTTTCAATTAAAGGCAGAACGCTCTCTTGGTCTCTAATATAACCCAGAGCAACAACCACACTAATACGCACCCCATCATTCTCATCTTTCAAAGCCTTAATCAAGGCTGGCGTAGCAGACTTATCTCTCAGATTACCCAGAGCATCTGCTGCATTTACTCTCACACCAAAATCCGTATCCTGGAGAGCCTCTATCAATGCAGGTAAACTTGCCTTGTCCCTCAACCTGCCCAGGGTCTCTGCTGCCTTTCTCCTTACTCCCACATCTTCACTCTTAAGCTCCTCCATAGCTGATTTGATTTCCTGCCCTATCTCTTTTTCCTGAGCCTGAAGAAAAGCCATAAACCCGATGAAAAATAGAGCCACAAAAAGCACAAAAAATTTGAACTTTTGCTTCATAATTTTACCTCCTTAAATTTTGCAATAATCTTTTTATAAAAAGCTTCCCGCCAAGACCCTGTATTTCAATATAGGGATACGGCGGGACTTGACAAAACTCAATTTTTGTAGTATCCTGAAACTATGAAAAAATCGTTTAAATACCGAATTAAAGCCAACCGAAATACTTTTACCAGGGCAGAAAAAGCCCTTAATCTTTGTCGTTTTCTCTACAATCTTTCTCTGGAGCAAAGACGCAATGTATGGAAATACCGCCAAAAATCTATTTCTGCAAACACCCAAAAAAAGCAACTTCGTGACTTGAAAAAAACCTTCCCGGAATTTAATAAAGTTCCCTCTCAGACCTTGCAAGATGTAATAGAGAGGGTTGATAGGGCATTTCAAGGATTTTTTAGACGGGTTAAATCGGGAGAAAAACCGGGCTATCCAAGATTTAGGGGATATAATAGATATGATAGTTTTACTCTTAAACAAGCGGGCTGGAAACTGATCGATTCTCAACTGATTATTTCCAAACTTGGCACTTTTAATATAATTCTGCACCGACCTATTGAAGGCAATATTAAGAGTGTTATTATTAGAAAATCTGCTTCCGGCAAATGGTATGTTTGTTTTTCTTGCGACAATGTTCCTCTTAAGCCACTTCCCAAGACTGGAAAAGAAATTGGTATAGATATGGGCTGTGAGAATTTTCTTGTCGATAGTAACGGCAGGAAAATAGATAACCCGAGATTTCTGAAGAAATCTGAAGAATCGCTTAAAGAAAGACAAAAGATACTGTCCCGAAAACTTAAAGGCTCGCACAGACGAAGCAAACAAAGAACATTGGTAGCGAAAGCACACGAAAAGACCAGAAATCAGAGAAACGATTTTCATTTTAAAATCGCCAATCAACTTGTTAAAGAAAACGATACTATCTGTATTGAAAAAATGGGTAGTTTCAATAGTTTCAGGTCTCTTACAAAGTCTATGAGAGATGTAGCGTGGTTTAACTTCTTCAATATACTTCGTTTCAAGGCGGAAGGAGCCGGAAAGGAAGTAATAGAAGTTCCTGCCCAAAATACTAGCCAGATATGTTCTGGATGTGGCGAGATTGTTCATAAGCATTTGAATGTTCGTATTCACAATTGCCCACATTGTAATATCTCCATAGACAGGGATTTCAATAGTGCAATAAATATCTTAAGGCTCGGAACGAGCCGACAGGATTTTCCTGTAGAAGCCCTGCATTTCAATGCAAGGTAGTTCACTACTATTATATTGCTCTTTGCCTTTCCCAGCAACAAGATTTTTGAAAATTTACGGAGTAGCAGAGCTTGCTCTGCGCTAACGCGAAACAAGTTTCGCTACTCAATCAACGCGAAACAAGTTTCGCTACTCCAAATTAGTATTTTACTTTTATCAGAAAAAGTCCATGGGGAGGAGCGGTCTGAGCGCGCAATGTGGAGGCTTTCCCGTGAAGCAATGACCTTATGTATTCCGGCTCGATTTTTCCCCTTCCTACTTCGATCAGAGCTCCTACTATCCTTCTTACCATCTTGTACAGGAAGTAATCGGCTTCAATCTGCAGGATATATAAGTTCTTCTCCTTTCTGATCTTGAAATCTTTGACGGTGCATTGTTTACTTTTTCTGCTCGACCCTGTGACAGAAAATGGAGAAAAGTCATATTTTCCGACGAAATATTTACTGGCTACTCTTACCTTCCTCCAGTCAAGAGGTCCAGGGATATGCCAGGAGAATTTCCTCCCCAGTGCTGAAGGAAAGGATTGGTTTAGAATCTGGTAGCGATATATTTTGTTCTTAGCACTATAGCGGGCATGAAAGCTGGGGGGAACTTCTTTAACCTCTTTTATAACGATATCCGAAGGAAGGATGCTGTTTAATGCTTTATTAAGGCTATCGGTGGTCATCTTCTCATTTCTGGTTTTGAAGTTGGCAACCTGGCCAAGAGCGTGGACTCCCGAGTCTGTGCGGGCCGCACCTATCAGTCTTATCTTTTCCTCCAGGATTCTTTCCAGAATCTTTTTTATCTTTCCCTGAACTGTAGATTTTCTCTTCTGGACTTGCCAGCCAAAATAGTCTGTTCCATCATATTCAATGTCAAGTTTTATGTTACGCATTACAAATATTACAAAATTACGAGCGCGACGGATAAGCCAGCGATTATCAAAATTGTCAATAAGTCAGAAGTTCTGAACTTTACGGCTTCCACGTCTCTTCTGGGTTTATCCGGGTCATAGGCTCGCGATTCCATGGCTTGAGCGAATTCATCAGCACGCCGGAAGAGGTTAACGAGGAGTGGCACAAGAATGGGAATAATGGCTTGAATTCTTTTGATGGGATTCTTATGAGAAAAATCTGAGCCTCGAGACTTCTGCGCTTTAATAAGTTTATCCATCTCTTCGAAGAGTAAAGGTACAAACCTCAGGGAGAGGGTCATCATCATAGCAATCTTATGTGACGATATACCCACAACTTTCAAGGGAGAAAGAAGAAATTCCAGTCCCCTGGTCAATTTCTCAGGCGAGGTAGTGAGAGTAAGAAGGGAAGCAATGAGTATTAGAAAAATTAGCCTCAACACAATGAACGTTCCCAGAGATAAACCCTGCTCGCTAATCTTTAGCGGACCGAAAGAAGTCATTATGGTTCCGGGAGTCAAAAGCAGGTGGAGGAGGAAAGTAAATATGATAATCCACAGTAAAGGCACAAGTCCTCTAAGGACGAACTTAATGGAGAGATGCGCTATGAGAATTACCGCCAGTAAAAAAATGGCCAGGAGAAAGTAGCTCCACAGGTTCTTAAGAAGAAATATGGAAAGTGATATAATCAGGACGGCTATGATCTTTGTCCGTGGATCGAGTCGGTGAACGGGAGAATGGGAAGGGATGTAGCGACCGATAGTAAGGCTATTTAAGAAGGACATTTAGGACCCCGGTATTTTTCTCTCAATCAATTCTTCTCCTATTTGAACTGCATTCAAAGCAGCCCCTTTTAGGAGGTTATCGCTTACTATCCACATATTGAGTCCATTGGGTATGGATTGGTCCTCTCTAATGCGACCAACGAAAGTCTCCTCCCTATCGGCAGCGTCTGTAGGTAGCGGGTACTTCAATTTGCTGATATCGTCTACAACTACCACTCCTTCTGTCTTCTCTAAAATCTCTCGGGCTTCCTGGGGAGTAATCTTTCTCTCCGTTTCAATATTTACTGATTCCGAGTGGCCACGAAAAACAGGTACCCGAACACAGGTGGCGGTGATGGCCAGAGATTCATCTTCCATTATCTTCTTTGTTTCGTTGACTATCTTCATCTCTTCTTTTGTGTAGCCATCTTCCAGAAATACGTCGATCTGGGGAATGCAATTATAGGCAATCTGGTGGGGGAAGACCATTGGTTTTACTTTTTTGCCAGAAGCAATAGCACTAACCTGCTCTTCCAGTTCCACCACTGCCTTCTGGCCTGCGCCAGAGACTGCCTGATATGTGGAAACAACAATCCTCTTAATTCTGGCTTTTTTGTGCAACGGAGCCAGGACAACTACCATCTGAATTGTTGAGCAGTTGGGATTGGCAACGATTTTTTTATCTTTAGATAAAGTATGGGAATTTATTTCCGGTACCACTAATGGCACTTTAGGATCCATCCTCCAGGCACTGGAGTTATCAATCACAAATATGCCTTCCTGAGCAGCAAGCGGAGCATACTCGCGGGAAATAGAGGCACCAGCAGAAAATAGTGCGATGTCTAATCTGGCTAATAGGCCCGGTTTTTTTTCTGGAGAAGAAACCTTAAACGAAGAGGGATTCAGTTCTTCGACTATGATTTCTTTCCCTTTAAATTTTAATGTTTTCCCCCGGGAACGCTCAGAAGCCAAGAGTCTCAGGTTAGCTACGGGAAAATTCCGTTTCTCCAGCATTCTAACCATTTCTCTGCCTACAAGCCCGGTCGCTCCCACTACACCCACATTATATTTTTTCATTTTCTAAACCCTATTACGAGATTGCTTCGTCGTTCCACTCCTCGCAATGACACACCTGTCGCTCCGACAAGATTCTGGAATGTTCTATCCCATCATTTGCTAACAAAATTGGCGATAAGGTCGCCAACTTCGGATGTGGACAGTCCCATCTTTCCCGCATCCAAGGCTTTTATTTTTCCCGAAGATAGAGCTTTCCGAACAGCTCTATCGATTAACTCTGCTCCCGCCTCTTCACCTAAATTTTCCAGAAGCATCCCTCCGGCAACTATGGCGGCAATAGGATTTATTACATTCTTACCCGTATATTTTGGAGCACTTCCATGAATTGGCTCAAACATACTTACACCTTCAGGGTTGATATTTCCTCCCGCTGCCACTCCCATACCGCCCTGAATCATTGCTCCCAGGTCGGTTATGATATCCCCAAACATATTGCAGGTGACAATAGTATCAAACCACTCAGGATTCTTAACGAACCACATACAACAGGCATCAATGTATGCATGGTCTTTTTCCACATCGGGATACTCTTCGCCGACTTTATAAAATACCCTCTGCCAGAGGTCATGAGCAAATGTCAGAACATTCGCTTTATCCACAAGAGTTAACCTCATCTTTTTCTTTCTTTTCCTCGTCAATTCAAATGCATACCTGACGCACCTTTCCACACCCTTTCTCGTATTGACCATCTCTTGCACGGCAACTTCCTCGAGCGTACCCTTTTTCTCAAACCTTCCGATACCCAAGTATAGACCTTCTGTATTTTCTCTCACCACCACGAAATCTATATCCTCAGGTTTTTTATCTCTAAGTGGAGTGAGAACCCCTGGATAAAGAATAACTGGCCTGAGGTTGATATACTCGTCGAGCCCAAAGCGAAGTCTCAGTAGAAGTCCTCTCTCTAATATGCCTGGCTTTACCTGGGGATGCCCCACTGCTCCTAAATATATGACATCGAGCTTTTTCATCTCTTCCAATGCAGAGTCGGGAAGAACTTCTCCCGTCTTCAAATATCTCTCGCCGCCAAAATCATAAGTCACAGTTTCGTATTTAAATCCTGTTTTTTTTGCAGCAGCATTTATGACTTTGAGCCCTTCTCTAATGACTTCCGGACCCACTCCATCTCCCGCAATAACTCCAATCTTATACACCTAAAACCCCCAAAGTATATCCAACTAGATAAATATATTATATCCCCCGATTTTATCGGGGGGACTCCAGACTGATTATGGATTTCTTCTTTTAAGTCTTAACTTCTCTTTTGCATAACTCATCAGTCCCCCAGCCCTTATTATCTCCTGGATAAATTCTGGAAAAGGCTGCACCTTATAATTTTCGTTCTTGGAGAGGTTGGTTATCTTACCTTTACTTAAATCGATCAAAATCTCATTTTCAGAATCTATCCTCTCCGACGCCCTTTTACTTTCCAGAATGGGAAGTCCAATATTGATAGCATTGCGATAAAAGATGCGGGCAAAGGACTCTGCTATTACACAGGAGATGCCAGCTCCCTTAATAGCTAAAGGAGCCTGTTCGCGCGACGAGCCGCAACCAAAATTCTTACCTGCCACTATACAATGTCCTGTAACTGAGGGACGACCCAATTTTCTTACGAACTCTTCGTCAACTCCTTCCATACAGTGTCTCGCTAACTCTTCAGGGTCGTAAGTGTTTAAATATCTTGCAGGAATAATATCATCTGTATTAATATTATCCCCGAATTTGTGGGCTTTCGCTTTAATCTCCATTTTAATCTTTATAATGCTTCGGGGCTGGTAATTTTTCCCGCAATAGCTGAGGCTGCAGCAATTGCAGGATTGGATAGGTATATTTCCGCTTTGGGATGTCCCATCCGACCAGCAAAATTTCTGTTCGTAGTGGCTATGGCCTTTTCACCTTCAGCCAATACTCCCATATGACCACCAAGACAAGGGCCACATGTGGGAGCAGAAACTACTGCTCCGGCGTCGATAAATGTCTCCAGAAGACCCTCTCTCAACGCTTCCCGATAGACCTTCTGGGTAGCAGGAATTATTATTAACCTTACCCGTGAATGAACCTTTCTTTCCTTTAAAACTTGCGCACTTATTCTAAGGTCTTCTATCCTTCCATTGGTGCAAGAGCCGATGACTACCTGGTCAATATAGATTTCTCCAACGCGACTGATCGGTCTGGTATTGGAAGGCAAAGGAGGAAAAGCAACCTGTGGCTCAATTTTGCTGCAATCATACTCAATAACCTTCGCATAGCGAGCGCTTTTTTCTGGGCGGATGATCTCATAAGGCCTTTCTGCCCGAGCCTCAATATATTCGATAGTCGCCTCATCTGGCTCAATAATTCCACTTTTTGCTCCCGCTTCTACCGCCATATTACACATAGTTAAACGGTCAGCCACACTTAACCGTCCGATAACAGGACCGGTAAACTCCATAACCTTATATAGAGCCCCGTCTACACCAATATCTCCAATGGTGTAGAGAATCAAGTCTTTACCTGAAACCCACTTGTCCAATTTTCCTTTATAAACAAATTTGACTGTCTCGGGAACACGTAACCAGCATTCGCCGGTGAGCATAGCGAAAGCCAGGTCAGTCGAGCCCACGCCACAGGCAAAAGCTCCCAGTGCTCCATAAGTGCAGGTATGGGAATCGGCTCCGACGACAAGATCGCCAGGAACGACAACACCCTCTTCGGGAAGCAACGCATGTTCAATGCCCGCCTTTCCTACTTCGTAATAGTGACGCAAACCCTGTTCCCGCGCAAAATTTCTGAGAATTTGACATTGCTCTGCAGATTTTATGTCCTTGTTGGGAGTAAAATGGTCGGGAACAAGGACAACTCTGTCAGGGTCAAAGACTTTATTTCCTCCTGCTTTTTTAAATTCTTCAATCGCCAGAGGCGCGGTTACATCGTTCCCCAGGGCAATATCTACTTTAGCCTCAATAAAAATGCCTGGTGCAACACTCTTTTCCCCGCAGTGTCTGGCCAAAATTTTTTCTGCAATTGTCATACCCATAATGAAACCACTAGCTCTCTTTTCTTAACTTCCCTTATTGTCAGCTTATTGAGACAAAAAAAAGTACCTGTCACTTTTTTATTCGTCACTTTTTTATTGTAATTTTCTTTTTAACGATCATCCTGTTCAACGCATTAACATATGCTTTGGCGCTGGCTTCAATTATGTCAGTGGAAGTACCTCTACCGGTTACCATATTCTTAAATTCCTCGCGACGGCCTGGAGCAACTGGTGCAATCTTAACTGTAACCTCTCCGAGGGCGTCCTTGCCCACGGAAACTGATCTAAGGCTGTAATCGATCAGTTTGCATTTAATATTTGTAATTCGGTCTATTGCCCGAAAAGCAGCATCCACTGGACCATCGCCACAGGAAGCCTCCTGGAGGACTTCACTCCTGGCCGTCTTACCGGGCGCAATCAACTTACTTAACCCCACTGTGGCAGTGGGAACTACTCTATTCCCAGTAGTTACATTTATATATTCCAATTTGTATATCTCAGGGATAAGAGATATCTGGTCTTCAATTATAGCCTCTATGTCTTCATCAAAAATATCTTTTTTCTTATCAGCAAGTAACTTAAATTGTTGAAATGTCCTGTCCACATCCCCATTGCTCAATTTGTAACCTAATTCCTGCAACTTCCTGCGAAAAGCATGGCGTCCCGAATGTTTCCCCAGGACCAGCTTTGTACCTCCTAACCCGACCGACTGGGGAGTCATAATCTCATAAGTCAATCTTTCCTTGATTACTCCATCCTGGTGAATTCCTGCCTCATGAGCAAAAGCATTGGCACCAACGATAGCCTTATTGGGTTGGACGATAATGCCCGTAAGTTTACTGACCAGACGGCTTGTCCTGACAATCTCCCTTGTCTGGACATCGGTATAGAAAGGAAGCAGGTCTTTTCTTGTCCTCAAGGCCATTACCACTTCTTCCAGAGAAGCATTCCCCGCCCTTTCTCCAATACCGTTAACAGTGCACTCAATCTGCCTGGCTCCCAGAGAAATAGCTTTCAGTGAATTGGCGGTGGCCAATCCTAAATCGTTGTGACAATGGACACTAATAATAGCCTGGTGAGAATTGGGAACCTTCTCTATTACCATCTTGATTATTCTTCCAAACTCTTCTGGCAGGGCATAGCCCACGGTATCTGGAATATTGATTGTAGTAGCACCTGATTTGATTGTCTCTTCCACTACGCGACAAAGAAAATCCGGGTCAGAGCGCACAGCATCTTCCGGCGAAAACTCTACATCAGCGGTAAATTTTTTCGCATATTTTACTGCATCTACTGCTTCCTTAAGGACCTCTTCTCTCGACTTTCTCAGTTTATACTTTAAGTGAATGTCACTGGTAGCAATGAAGGTATGAATGCGTGGTTTTTTGGCACACTTCACTGCATCCCAGCAGACATCAATGTCCTTTTTTGTAGCCCTTGCCAACCCCGCAATTATCGGCTTCCTGATCTTTCGGGCAACGAGCTTCACTGCCTGGAAATCTCCTGGCGAAGATATAGGGAAACCGGCTTCAATAATATCCACACCCAGCTTTTCCAACTGTTCAGCAACTTCTAATTTCTCTTTTATATTTAGACTTGCTCCGGGAGATTGTTCTCCGTCTCTTAAGGTTGTATCGAATATTAATATTCTCTCTTTCTTTAATGTCATCTCTCCTCCCCCACCTACTGAGTGAAACTTTTAGTGCTGTTTAACCCACTCCAAGCGTAACCTGTAGAACTTCCATAGTGCATTCACTATACCTGATAATGTATAACCAACAAAGTATATAAAAAATATTATAGAAATCAACTCCGTGGAAAAAAACCAGATAACTAACGTGACCACCATAATAATCAGGATTTTGAATGGCTGCCTTTTGGTAAGTCTAACTTTCTTCAAATTTATGTACTTAATCTTGGACACCATGAGAAAAGATAAAAGTATCATAATCACGGGAATTACACCGAAGAAAAGATGCATCTCATCTGCCCGCAAGGGCAAAACATAGAACGAAGCCAACATACCCCCTGCCACAGGAATGCACAAACCATCGAAATAAGTAATATCTTTCTCCAAAACTTTCACATTGAATCTTGCCAGCCGCAAAACTCCACAAATCACAAACAGGAAGGCTACCAATACTCCCCATCTTATATCTTTTAAAACTACCTGGTACATCAAAATTGAGGGAGCCAAACCAAAGGAAATTAAGTCGGCCAAAGAATCGAACTCCAGACCAAACCTACTGGTAGACCTGGTGAGTCGGGCAATTCTCCCGTCAAAAACATCCAGAATGACCGCCAGAAGTATCGCCCAGGCACTGGAAGTGAAATTTCTCTCGATGGAAAAAATTATAGAATAGAATCCCAATCCTGCGTTTCCCAGAGTGAAAAGCCCGGGAACAAAATAGATTCCTTTCCTCACCTCAAACCTCCATTTCAAGAGGGAAACTTCCCCAGGAGAGTTTCACCCCCAACTACCCTGTCTCCTTTCTTCACTCTAATCTCTATCTCTTGAGGAAGATATACTTCTGCCCGTGAGCCAAACCTTATCATTCCAATTCTCTGTCCGGCAATTAGATTGTCTCCTTCCTTGCACCAGCAGCATATTCGGCGAGCAACCCTGCCTGCTATTTGCTTTACCAGAATTCTATCTCTATTAGAAGCAGGTTTGTCACTTTTTTGAATACCAATGAGGTTACTCTCGTTACCCCCAGAAGCTTCTTCTGTGTAAGCAGCCATAAAGTTGCCAGGTTTATACTTTATCCATTCCACCTTTCCTTTTACCGGCGACCTTTGCACATGGACATTAAAGATGGACATAAAGATTTTAACCACCTTTACTCGAGAGCGGAAAAAATTTTCTTCTTCAACTTCAGAGATATCTATTACCTTCCCATCTGCAGGGGAGAGGATTAAGTCTTTTCCTTGGGGAACTTTCCTTTCCGGGTCACGAAAGAAAAAAAGAGTAAGTGCGGCCAAAGCCAATAAAAAGAGGCTGCCGATTTTCCAGAAAAAGAAGAGAATCACCGCCAACATTAAAAGAGGTATAATAAATTTCCAACCGTCTTTAACAATCCTCATTGTCAACCTATTTCTTTTTAAGCCAGGGCATCATTCCCCGCAATTTTGCTCCCACAATTTCCAGGGAATGCTCCGTCCATTCCTTTCGTGCCTTGTTAAATACCGGACGACCTATTCGGTTCTCCAGGAGCCATTCCCGAGCAAACTCACCGGAACGAACCTCGTTAAGAATTTTCTTCATTTCTCGCCTGGTATTCTCAGTAATAATCCTTTTACCCCGACTATATTCTCCATACTCTGCTGTATCGGAAATAGAATAGTTCATCCAGCCAATGCCACCTTCCTGAATCATGTCGATAATTAGTTTCATCTCGTGCAGGCACTCAAAATAGGCAATCTCAGGTTGATAACCAGCCTCCACCAGAGTCTCAAAGCCAGCCCTGATTAACTCCACCAGTCCACCGCAGAGAACCACCTGCTCCCCAAAAAGGTCAGTTTCTGTCTCTTCCGCAAAAGTGGTCTCAATTACTCCCGCACGAGTTCCCCCTATACCTTTAGAGTAGGCTAACGCCAACTCCTTTGCCTTACCAGAAGCGTCTCGATAAACCCCGATCAGGTTGGGAGTACCTTTTCCTTCCTGATACATTCTCCTGACCAGATGACCGGGTCCTTTGGGAGCAACTAATATTACATCCACATCATCAGGGGGAACAATCTGGTAAAAGTGAATGTTGAAACCGTGAGAAAAGCCCAGAACCATACCCTTTTTCAATTTATCAGCAATCTCATTCTTATAAACCACCGACTGGACATCATCGGCAACGAGCATCTGAATCCAATCCGCATTTTCCGTCGCTTTGCCTGCGGAAACTGGCTTCCAGCCATCTTTAACAGCCTTTTTCCAATTCTCAGTTCCTTCCAGTTCAGCTACAATCACATTTAACCCACTATCCCGCAAATTCTGACTTTGCGCATGCCCCTGGCTTCCATAGCCAATGATTGCAATCTTCTTTCCTTTCAAAAGCTTCAAATCCGCGTCTTTGTCATAATATACTTTTGCCATAAAATCCTCCTGTATTGGCAGAGCTTCGCTCTGCCATTAAAATCTCCACGATTTGTAACGCGAAGCTTTGCTTCGCTACTCCTTTTCTAATCCAAAGCGAGGGGATTTGGTGTAGCGAGAATTACACACCAACATTTGAAAGACAGTTTATGAGGAGCTATTGGAATTTTAGCCAAAAAACGAGGGCGGCTTATTTGTTTTCAAGCCCCGATAAATCGGGGTTCGATCCCGCTTTGCGGGAAGTTTATTTTTGCGCCCTGCAGAGCCCGAAGTTTTTTGGCGTGAAGAAATTACTCAAGCGACGAACAAACTATCTTTCAAACCTACCCTCTGCCCATTGCCACAATTCCTGTCCTGACCATCTCCTTTATCCCAAAGGGCTTAAGCATACTGACCAGAGCAAGTATTTTTTCCTCATCACCTGTCATTTCCACAATCACTGAGTTAGAAGCAACATCGACAATTTTTGCTCTGAAGATATCGACAATTTCCAGAACTTCTGACCGCTTCCCTTTTCCGACATTTACCTTGATAAGAACCAAGTCTCTTTCCAGATGAGGTTGCTCTACGAAATCAGTAACTTTTATAACATCTATAAGTTTATTCAGTTGCTTCATAACCTGTTCTAAAATTTTCTCATCCCCTTTAACTACTATCGTCATACGAGAGGTGTCCTGTTGCTCAGTCTCTCCCACTGCTAAACTATCGATGTTAAATCCACGGGCGCTAAAAAGACTCGATATTCGAGACAGGACTCCGGGCTTATTCTCTACTAAAACAGAAATCGTATGTTTCATTGACTCCTCCTTCTTAGTTCCCCCTCACCCTCTCCCCCAGGGGAGAGGAACTCTCTTCCTTTTTTATCCTTGATTTTGAAAATGGTGGCTATGCCAGCCCACGGATTACTTCATCCAGCCTTGCGCCTGTTGGCACCATAGGAAAGACATTCTCTTCCCTTTCCACCAAGAAATCTAAAATCACAGGCCCATCCACGGAAATTGCCTTTTTCAGGGCATCTTCTACTTGATCTTTTTTAGTTACTCTTATGCCCGCTGCTCCATATGCCTCGGCAATTTTTACAAAATCTGGATTAGCTGTTAAGTCTGTGGCGGAATATCTTTTATTATAAAATAACTGCTGCCACTGCCTGACCATACCCAGATATCCGTTGTTGAGAATGGCAACCTTGACTCCCACCTTATTATTGACAGCTGTTGCTATCTCCTGGATATTCATTTGAAAACTGCCATCCCCGGCTATATCAAAAACAATCTTTTCCGGCTTACCTAATTTGGCGCCGATGGCTGCTGGAAAACCATAACCCATTGTGCCCAGCCCTCCACTAGTAATAAATTGGCGGGGGTAATTATATTTATAGAACTGCTGGGCCCACATCTGGTTTTGCCCGACTTCTGTGGTGATGATTGCCTCGCCTTTTGTCACTTCGTAAATCTTCTCCACCACATACTGGGGACGCAGTTTGTCGTCCTTCTTATAGGTTAATGGATTCTCTTTTTTCCACTGGGAAATCTGTTTTTGCCACTTTTTCCTTTTCTCTATATTCTTGGGCCCCGGTTTACTGAGGAGTTTATTCATTTCTTTCACAACGTTCTTTGCGTCACCCACGATGGGAATATCTACTTTCACATTCTTGCTTATAGAAGTAGGGTCAATGTCTATATGAATTATCTTTGCCTGGGGAGCAAAAGCATCGAGTCTACCAGTAATCCTGTCGTCAAATCTTGCTCCGATAGCAATAATCAAGTCTGAATTCTGTATGGCCTTATTTGCGAAATAAGTTCCGTGCATTCCCAACATGCCCAAAAAGAGTTCAGAATCATGAGGAAATGCGCCCATTCCCATCAACGTGAGAGTTACAGGAATCTCAGTAATCTTAGCCATTTCCCTCAGTTCTCCCGAAGCTCCGGAAATGATAATGCCTCCCCCGGCATAGATAACCGGTCGCTCTGACTCTTTTATCAGGTCTACTGCTTTTTTTATCTGCTGGGGGTGTCCTTCGTACTTAGGTTTATAACTACGAATGTTTACTTCCCTGGGATAGACGAATTCACAGGAAGCCCTCTGAACATCCACCGGTAGGTCAACAACCACAGGTCCGGGTCGTCCCGTGCGGGCAATGTAGAACGCTTCTTTAATGGTAGAAGCAAGCTCCTTGACGTCTTTTACCAGATAGTTATACTTTGTTATCGAGCGGGTAACTCCCGTGGTATCCGCCTCTTGAAATGCATCATTGCCCACGAGATGAGTAGCCACCTGGCCGGTAAATGCCACAACAGGAATTGAATCCATATTTGCTGTAGCCAACCCCGTGGTCAGATTGGTCGCCCCTGGACCAGAAGTGGCTATACAGACACCAACTTTGCCTGTTGCCCGGGCATATCCATCAGCCATATGGGCTGCTCCTTGTTCATGGCGCGCAAGTATGAATTTAATTGGTGCCCCATACAGAACGTCAAAAGTGGGGAGTAATGCTCCTCCAGGAATGCCAAACATTATTTCCACTTTTTCTTTAATTAAACTTTCCATAAAAATCTGTGCACCGCTAAGCTTCACAATTTCCCTCCTTCACCAGCAATTACAAAATATGCACCCCTTTATTTGGCAAAATCCTGAATCGACCCGAAGGGTCGTTGCGAGGGCGAAGCCCGTGGCAACCTCTACAATAGAATGAGATTCCTTCGCTTTCGCTCGGAATGACACTGCGTGTCAGATTGCTTCACTTCGTTCGCAATGACAATTCATATCCCTTGCAGCCTCCCTTTCGGGAGGACTCCATTACTTGACGATGGCTCCTGTATTTGCCGACTGGACTATCTGGGCATAACGACTCAGCCAGCCCTCTCTTATCTTGGGTGGAGGTGGTTTCCACTCTCCCACCTTTTCTTTCCATTTTGCCCTGCGTATCTCTATAATTTTATGTTCCAGACGAACATTCAACCTTCGGTTGGGAATGTCTATTTGAATAATATCACCATCACTTAACAGAGCAATTGGTCCGCCAACTGCTGCTTCGGGAGAAACATGTCCAATGCAGGGCCCCCTTGTACCACCGGAAAATCGACCGTCCGTCAACAGGGCAACTTCCTTATCCCTTCCCATACCCACAAGAGCTGCGGTTGGCGCGAGCATCTCTCTCATCCCTGGCCCGCCCCTCGGACCCTCGTAACGGATCACGATAACTTCTCCTTTTTTAATCTTCTTACCTAAAATGGCTTTCATCGCCAGTTCTTCAGAATTGAACACTCTCGCTTTGCCGGAAAATTTCATCATTTTGGGTTGGACTGCCGACTGCTTTACAACACAACCCTCGGGAGCCAGGTTACCAAATAGAATGGCAATGCCTCCCTCTTTCTGGTAAGGATTCCTCTGCGAGTGAATTACTTTATTGTTACAGACTGTACCTTGAGAGGCAATCTCTTTTATACTCGCCCCAGAGACAGTGGGATTATCTTTCAACCTATTTTTCAAAACAGACAATATTCCCGGTACTCCTCCAGCATATTCTAAATCTTCCATAAAATGCTCTCCACCAGGCCTGATATTGGTCACCTGGGGCGTAACTTTACTGATATCATCAAATGTCTTAAGGGGCAAGTCTACTTTTGCTTCCCGGGCAACTGCGGAAAGATGTAATACAGTGTTGGTTGAGCCACCCAGAGCCATGTCTACTACAATAGCATTACGAAAGGCAGCAGGAGTCATAATCTTCCGAGCCGAAATGTCCTGTTTTACAAGGCCCACTATTTTTTCTCCCGAAAGGTAGGCAATCCGCCTCTTCTTGGACGAACCTGCCAGCGACGTGGCGCAGCCAACAAGGGACATACCCATCGCTTCCGTCAAACAGGCCATAGTATTAGCAGTATATAGTCCCTGGCAAGCTCCTTCACCAGGGCAGGCACATAGCGCCAGATTCTCCAGCTCTTCCTCTTTTATCTTACCAGCCTGGTATCTCCCTACAGCCTCAAATGTGTCACGTACCAGAGAAAGGCGTCTTCCTTTATACATTCCAGAAACCATAGGTCCTGCTGTTACCACAATACAGGGAATATCGAGCCTGGCCGCAGACATTAACATTCCTGGGGTAATCTTGTCACAGTTTGTCAAAAGGACCAAACCATCCAGTTGATGTGCCTGGGCTACACTTTCCACTACATCGGCAATCAACTCTCGCGAAGGTAAAGAATAGTGCATCCCTACGTGTCCCATCGCAATTCCATCACAAATCGCGGGAACACCGAATATGAAGGGCACGCCGCCTCCCGCACAGACGCCGTTTTCAATATCCCTCTCCAGAAGGCGCATTCCCATATGGCCGGGAACTAAGTTAGTAAAACTTGTGGCAATACCTATAAATGGCTTATTAAGGTCCTCGGGACATAAACCTAATGCGTAGAGTAATGCACGGTTGGGAGTCCTTTCAACCCCCTTTTTTACCTTATTGCTTCGCATATTCACCTCCCCTATAACCCCAATATAGGGAATGAAAAAAAGTACCTGTCACTTTTTTATTCCTCTTTTAATAATTTATATTCTATGCTGTCAACCAGTGCCTGCCAGCTGGCTTCAATAATATTTTCTGAAACTCCCACTGTCCCCCACTCATCTTTCTTATCTCTCGATTCAATCAAAACTCTCACTTTGGCTGCCGTCCCTTCAGTGGCATCAATTACTCTAACCTTGAAATCTGTGAGACTCATCGACTTAAGTTCTGGATAAAACCTTTCCAGAGCTTTCCTCAGGGCATTATCCAGGGCATTAACCGGCCCGTCACCTTCACTGGCGGTGTGTTCTTTTTTCCCGCCTACCACAACTTTTATGGATGCTTCTGATCTTAATTTTCCTTTCTCGTCTTTTTCCACAATTACCCGAAATCCTTCAAGATCAAAAAAAGTCTTGTGTTTACCGATTGTCTTCTTCATTAAAAGCTCAAACGACCCCTCCGCACCTTCGAATTGGTAACCTTGACTCTCCATCTGTTTGACTTTCTGGAGGAGTTCTTTTACTTCCTTGCTCTTCTCTCGAAAGTCGATCTTGAACTCCTTTGCTTTGGAGAGCATGCTCGACCTTCCCGAAAGCTCCGAGACAAGGATTCTCCGTCGGTTGCCTACTTTTTCCGGAGACACGTGTTCATAGGTCCTGGTATGTTTGGCGATAGCACTGACGTGGACTCCTCCTTTATGGGCAAATGCGGAATTCCCTACATATGGCTGGTTGTCCCGGGGAATCATATTTGCTATTTCACTTACATACCGCGAGACTTCCGTCAAGCTCTCCAATTTCTTCTCAGAGATGCAATCGATTCCCAGTTTCAATTTTAAGTTAGGAATAATCGAACTGAGGTTCGCATTGCCACATCTTTCACCATAGCCATTAATTGTTCCCTGGACCAAAACGCAGCCAGCCTCGACGGCAATAACCGAATTGGCCACAGCCATTTCTGAATCGTTGTGGGTATGAATCCCCAAAGGAATTTCTATTTCTTCCTTTACTTTTTTAACTATACTTTCCACCTGGTGGGGCATCATCCCTCCATTTGTGTCACAGAGAGTAATGTTATTTGCCCCGGCCTTAGCCGCTTGCCTTAATGTTTCCATTGCATAGAAATGGTCATCAGTATACCCGTCGAAAAAATGTTCTGCATCGTATATGACTTCCATTCCTTTCGCTTTGAGATATTTCACTGAGTCGAAAATCATCTTCAGGTTTTCAGCCAGAGTGGTGCCCAGAGCGTACTTCACGTGCAATCCCCAGCTCTTGCCAAAGATACAGGCTACTTGCGGCTTCAGCTTTACAATACCATTAAGATTGGGATCCTGGGATGCTCCTTTTCCCTTATAGCGTGTAGAGCCAAAAGCCACTATCTTTGCATTCTTCAAACGAAGGTTCTTCACCTTCTTGAAGAAAAGGATATCCTTGGGATTGGAACCGGGCCATCCCCCTTCAATATAATGGATACCCAGATCATCCAGCCTCTTTGCTATCTTCAATTTATCCTCTACAGAGAAGGAGATTCCCTCGCCCTGCGTTCCATCTCTTAGAGTAGTGTCGTATATCAATACCTTTTTCATCTCCACCCCTTCTAAAAGATAATTTGTGACACGGAGTCCCCCCGATAAAATCGGGGGGTCAAATACAACCTCCCTTTCGGGAGGACTCCAGACCCTTCTGCGTTAAGAAATCGAGATTGCCACGGCTTCGCCTCGCAATGACATCTTTCACCTTTTCCCTTTTCCGGGAGCTTTCCCCAGACCGAATTTTCTATGAATAGCCTTCACTGCTTTTTCTGTATCTTTCTCTTTAATTACGCAAGAGATCTTTATTTCCGAAGTAGAAATCATTTCAATATTTATGTTCTCTTCGGCAAGGACAGAGAACATCTTGGAAGCAACTCCCGAATGTGTTCTCATCCCTGCCCCCACAATGGAGACCTTGGCTACTCCGTCGTCATAGACGAGCCCCTTAGCGCCGATTTCTTTTTTGACTTTCTCCATTATATCCAGAGTTTTCCTCAGAGCTCCTCTGGCGACCGTAAAGGAGATACTGTTTACTCCTTCTCCTACGGCAGAACTTTGGATAATCATATCTACATTTATCTTGCCCGCTGCCAGTGCACCGAAAATCTTGGCAGCAATTCCGGGACGGTCAGGCACATCAGTAATTGCTACTTTTACCATATCCTTGTCATAAGTTACCCCACTTACTACTACTTCTTCCATCCTGGAAACTTCCCTGGTAATCACAGTTCCCTCCTCATTGCTGAAGCTAGACCTGACGTGAATATCCACATCAAATTTCTTAGCTACCTCGATAGACCTCGGGACCATCACCTGCGCCCCGAGGCTGGCTAATTCCAGCATCTCCTCATAAGAGATTCTGTCAATCTTTTTAGCGTCAGGAACAATCCTGGGATCTGCAGTATAGACGCCGGCAACGTCAGTATAAACTTCGCATTGGTCTGCTTTTAGCACTGAAGCTAAGGCTACGGCTGTCAAATCGGACCCACCCCTGCCGAGAGTGGTAATATCCTTCTTGGAAGTTATCCCCTGAAAACCAGCGACAATAACAATTCTATCCTTACTCAGTTCCTTTTCGATCTTGCTCGTAGCTATCTTCTTAATCTTCGCATTACTAAATGTCTCGTCGGTAACAATTCCCACCTGCCCTCCGGTCAATGATACTGCCTCTGCACCGTGAGCATGGATTGCCATAGCCAGAAGGGCGATGGACATCTGTTCTCCAGTAGCCAAAAGCATGTCCATTTCTCTCTCACTGGGAGAATGGGTAATCTGTTGAGCTGTTTCGACCAGTCTATCAGTGGTATCGCCGGGCGCAGAAACAACAATGACTAATCGATTCCCTTTCTTCTTTGTTTCAATTATGCGTCGGGCGACTTTTTTTATTCTTTCCGGTCCAGCTATAGATGTGCCACCATATTTTTGTACAATCAGAGCCATTCTTTCTCCCAAGAAAAGATAACCCCTTCGGGGTTACTTCCATAGGGGCTTCGCCCCTCTGGTGCTCCAAAATGTCCACCAGACATTTACTTCTCTGTCCTCCGGGGCGCTCACCATCTCGCGCCCGTCGCTAACA
>CAYOFG010000014.1:0-35963 GCA_964403285.1 uncultured Clostridia bacterium
GCCTTCCTTATTGCTCTGTCTTTCTATCTGAAGACTTACGATTCCTGCCAGATAAAAATTACCCTTCTACAAATCGGCGCTACGATTATTGTAGCAGCCTGGATTGTCAAGGTAATTGAGAGGGGGAGGCTACTGGAGAGTAAAGAACAGCGGCTCTATGCGATTCCTGCTCTATTTTTACTTCTTTCCGGTATCGTTTCCTTCGCCATTTCCCCATTTAAATTTACCAGTTTTGAGGAACTTACCCGGAGAGTTTTGTATATAGGAACTTTTCTGATTGCTCTTGTTGAGTTTGACACTCCAGAAAAAGTAAATAGAATGTTCCGCTGGATACTGGCTGCTACATTTATTGCTGTTTTCTATGGGTTGATTCAATTCATGGAGATGGACCCCTTCATCTGGAAGGCGGCTTTTGGAGATAGAATATTTTCCACTTTTGGCAATCCCAACTTCTTCGCAGCATTCCTGGTTCTGGTTACTCCTTTGCTGTTGACATTTTTCGATTTTTCCGAGATGGAGAAGGCAAAGAGGACTGTTATCTCTTTGATTCTAGTGGCAACGATTGGCATTATCTTCTGTTTTATGCAATTTTTGGGAAAAGAAGGACTGATGCGCCTGGGAGGTCTGGGAACGCAAGCGTATATCTTTTTTGTGGAAAATAAGACGTACGCTTTCTTCTTTTTACTCCTCCTTTCTATATGCTTGATGGTGCTGGTGAAGATGAAGACGAAAAAGCTACTGGTCCTTTTTCTGTTTATCCTGGTCATTAATCTCATTACGACCAGAACCAAAGCTTCTTATATCGGCTTTGCCGCGGGAGTCTCTTTCTTTGCATTGGTGACTACGCTATTTATTGTTCCTGCCACAAAGAAGCAGAAGAAAACCTTCCTGGCAGTTTTCTTATCTGTCCTCCTCCTGGGTACGGGAAGTGCGGTAACTTTCCTTATAAGAGAGCGAATAGACTCGGTGCGTTTCCGGGTGTTTACCTGGCTTTCCACTTTGGAAATGATTAAAGATTATCCCGAGGAAGGCACGGCAATTAAATCAACACCCGGTAAAGAGCTGACGCACGCGTTTCTGGGAACGGGGATTGGCACTTTCAAAATAGTCTATCCTGCTTTCCGGCGTCCGGAGATATTCCATATTGAGGGAAAGCATAATACGGAGACAGACCATCCGGAAAATGAATTTATTGAAGTGTGGTACGATGAAGGGATAATTGGATTCGGGATATTTCTCTGGTTTCTGATAATAATCTTTTTTACCGGAATGAAAAGGTTAAAGCAGGTTACCGGCTATTCAGCAGAACCCCCCCCGTCTTCCAGGAATTCCCGGTTGAATCCCCATTCTAAGAAGGGTGGGAGACTTAAGATCGGTGACCGCTTAGAGAAGTTGACCAGACGGCGATATCTACTTATTGGGCTGCTTTCGGGGCTGTTCGGACTCCTGGTGCACAATCTCATGTGCGTGAATATGAGATTTGTATCTTCGGGTTTTGTTTTCTGGCTTTTCCTGGGCCTACTCGGCGGTCAGATACTTGGCGGGAAAGAGAAGACTAATCCCGGCGAGGAAGATATCAGGAGGTCTAAGTTTCTAAGTAATAGGCGCTGGCGAAGAGTAATCCAGGCGATAATCATAATTGTAACTATGTTTCTGGTACTTTTCTTCAGGCGATTCTTTATAGCCGATATCCATCACAACATTGCTATTGCTTACTCCAAAGCGGGGGTGTGGGAAAGCGCTTTAAAGGAGTACCAGACTGTTTTGAGAAATAATCCTTACTATACGATGACTCACTACTTTATGGGCAATGTCTACAATGATAGATGGAATATGAATAAAGTTTATGACCCTCGCTGGGATTCTGTAAAGCCAGAGGAAAAATATTTCTTTCCCTGGATTCACAAATTGCTCTATGGCCCGGAAGAGGACCCGAAGAATCCGCGCACGGATGCTGAGAGGGCTGTGGCAAAGTATGCTGACTTAAAGAAGCTGGCACCCAACTACGTTCAGGTCCACTTCCAGGAAGGAAGTTTATATACTAAACTAAATGAGTGGGATAAAGCTATAGAGAGTTTCGAGAAGTATTTGGATCTTGATCCCGTCTACGCCCCCACCTATTTCAAGATGGGTTGGTGCTATGTTCAAAAGAAGGAATGGGTTAAGGCAGAGCAGGTTTACCTTAAGGCTGTGGAATGGAATCCCAAATTGAATGAGGCATATATAAATTTAGGAAATGTCTATTTTATGCAAAAGAAGTTCACAGAGGCTGAAGAGTCTCTTAAGAAAGCAGTTGAAATAAACGATTCTGATATTGGCGCTCACAGGGCCCTTGCTGCTTTTTACTGGAATATGAATAGAGGCAGTTTAGCTCTGAAAGAATGGGAAAAGATTTTAGAATTGGATCCTGGAGATAAACAGGCAAATTCTATAATTCAACAGATGAAAGTTAATAAAACAGAAGTGAAAGATTAATCTTTTCCTGGCGAGCGGCGGTTTTTTCTATCATAAAATGGATTTAGATCGCATAATAAAATATATTTTTTTTCTCGTTCTTTTAATCTGCCCTCTAATCTTTCTTACCGATACTACTCGCAATCCTTATGTAATTCAAAACGTGGTATTTGCGATTGGTCTCTCTGTAATTTTAGCTATCTGGTTGATAAAGAGTAATCTTAAACGGCAGATTATTTTGCCCAGAACGTATCTGGACAAACCTCTTTTTCTCTTCCTTTTGGTTGCTCTTGTCTCAGTCGCTTATTCATTCTTTATCCATCCCAAATTTAAACTGGCTATCATTTCTTTTGGCGGCAGAACACTGCTATTCCTATTACTCAATTGCCTGGCGATCTTTTATCTGACTGTCTATCTCCTGCAAGATGAGAAAAATCTTAAAAGGTTACTCTATATCGGGTTTGCTGCAGGAACGATTGCCTCTTTGTACGCATTACTTCAGTATGGAGGGATTGAACCGATATGGCCAATGCAGTTAGACCCTTTTGGCACGCGCAGCGTATCCACTTTTGGCAACCCTAATTTCCTGGCAAGCTTTCTGATGCTAATCTTGCCTGTGGTAGCGGTTCTGACTTTTTATGAAAAGTCTCCCATTAAGAAGCTCTTTTTAGGCGGACTTTTTATAGTTAACTTCTTTGGGCTACTGGTGACCCGCACTCGCAGCGCCTGGCTGGGACTTTTTGTGGCTTTAGTTTTCGTTGGCTTTTATCTCGTCGTCTACCAGCGTTCTTTAATTTTGAGGAATAGAAGATGGTTAATTTTCCTGGTGGGTATTCTGTTTCTGATGATGCTCTATCCAGTAAGGTTTGATGAGGAAAAGGGGAAGAAAGTTAGGGCGGTGACAGTAGCTTTTGAGAAAGTTAAAAGCGTTATCGATTTTAAACAGATGGCTTATGTTCAGAGATTTCTAATCTGGGAGTCGGCGTATTCTATGTTCAAGGAGAGTCCACTTTTAGGCCACGGCTGGGGAAATTTCGAGATTATCTATCCCTTTCATCAAGGGAAATTTCTGAAAATAAAAAAGTATTCTCCTTTTCGCACCCACGCCAACAATTCTCACAATGAGATATTAGAAGTAGTTTCCCAGACGGGAATTGTGGGGCTGGGAATATATATCTGGTTATTTATTCTCTTTTTTAAAACGGGAATAGATAGTTACAGAAAGTTTAATAGTGAATATGATAAGACCATTGCTTTGGGGCTTCTGGCGTCCATTTTGGGAATGCTCGTCGACAATTTGTTAAATGTTTCTTTGCATTTCCCAATACCTGCCCTTCTTTTCTGGATATGGATGGGATTGGCAGTGGGGATATGCCAGAGGTGGAAAGTTTCAGAACGTAAGATTCCCATTAAGAAATTCGTTGTATACCCATTGGGAATAATTCTCCTGGGAATTGTTGTATTCAATATCAGATACTTCCGGGGAGAGGTCCATTATTTCAAGGGTTTTAAGTACGCAAAAAATAGCGCCACGCTGGGAAGGGCAGCTCAGGAGTGCGAGCTATCCTATAAGATTTATCCTCTAAATGTGGACAATAATTATGAGCTGGGGAACGCTTATGCTCGCCTGGACGAGAAGGAGAAAGCTATTTGGGCTTACCTTAAGGCAATAGATGCGAACCCTGGTTACGACGAGATATATTCAAATTTGGGAATTATGTACGGACAGACCAATAGGATACCAGAGGCGATTGAAGCTCTAAATAAATCGATTGAAATAAATCCGCTCTCCGCGCCTAACCGCTCTTACCTGGCTCAGGTATATATTGGAAGAAAGGAATGGGAGAAAGCTGCTGAGGAATATCGAGAGATATTAGAACTTGAGCCGGAAAATGCAAAAGCTAAGGCAAATCTTTCCTATATTCAGGCGCAGATGGGAAAGGAACCTCCGGTACCAACTCAGGAAATCAACCTTCTATTTGAAAAGGGAGAAGGATATGTAAACAATAGAGATTGGAATAGAGCAGAAGAGACTTATCGAAAGATTGTAAAGCTTCTTCCGGGAAGCATAAAAGTGCATCTCTATTTAGGTAATATATACTTTAGTCAGGGCAAGTTAGAAGAAGCAATCAGTCAATACGAGAAGATAAACGAACTCTCTCCCACATTCAATACTGGGGCTCATAATAATCTTGGGCTTGCCTATCTGGAATTAAAAAAAGTAGACTTGGCGAGAGAAGAATTCCAGAAAGTTTTGAAAGTTGACCCTGGAAACGAAGTGGCTGGGAGGAAATTGGAAGAGATAGAATCTGGTTTTAAGGGGGAATAGAAAGAGGATAACTTGACAAGATAGTTGAAATCTGTTAGGATTATTTGGACATAACTGAACGACGGAAATTGGCACCAAAATAACTCACAAGGAGAGAAGAATGAAAAAAAGACCATTTCCATTGATGTTATTGGCAGGATTGGTTATTACTTGTCTTTCAGGCATTTATTCTCTCTCGTCTGCAGGGGAGGTAATCGATTTGATTGATACCCCCACTCCTCAAATCACCGAACGGGGGGGATATGACGTCAATTTCCGCTTCTACAGTATAGAAAGAGAGGGAGGCAGTAATATTAGTGGACTTCTGATGGGACTGTTCTTCGGGGTATTGGAACATATGAATCTGGGAGTCTATCTGGATACTGAAAATATCATAGGTAATGACGATATCAAGCTCCGCCGTCCTCGCCTGTTTGTGAAATTTTACCTCTTAAGCGGGACCGAGCATCTCCCATCAATTGGCATTGGTTACGATGATCAGGGCTATGGAGAATATGAAGATGGAAAGTATGAACAGAGAGAAAAGGGTTTCTTTATAGTCCTGCGCAAGGAGAATTTTATTCCCAATATGGAAGTATGCACCGGGGTTAATGGTTACGATTTTGATAGATTCAGGGTGAGAGGATTTGTCAGCCTATTTTCCAAGGTGTATGAGAACATAATTCCGATGATGGAATTCGATAATCTGGGTGGGGGGAAAGAGGTCAGGATAAATATAGGTTTACGTTATTTCGTTACGCCAAGTTTAAACGTTGAAATAGATGGAAGAGATATTGCCCATGGCCATGGGTTTGATCGCATCTTTCGCATCGGATATATGAGTGGATTTTAGATGTAGCTGCAGAGCGATAGCTCTGCCAAAGGGAAGGCAAAGCTTCCGCTTTGCTGCTACAGAATGTTGGGGTAAGGGAGGATATATTGGCTGAAATTGAAGGTTTGGATTTTGAAAAGCCGGTAGTGGAACTGGAAAAGAAAATTGAGGAACTAAAGAGTCTCGGCGCTGCCAACAAAGTCGACTTTTCTAAGGAGATAGAAGGTCTGGAAAAGAAATGCGACGAGCTTAAGAAGGAAATTTTCGGGAATCTCACTCCCTGGCAGAAGGTTCAACTGGCTCGCCACCCTCGGCGTCCCTATACTTTAGACTATATAAATTTGCTTATGAGTGATTTTGTAGAACTTCAGGGAGACAGGGCTTTTGCTGACGATCCGGCTATAGTGGCGGGAATGGCAAAATTTAAGGAAGAAACGGTGGTAGTTATTGGACATCAGAAAGGCCGCACGCTCCAGGAGAACATGGTGAGAAATTTCGGGATGTCCCATCCGGAAGGGTACCGCAAGACGCTCAGGCTAATGAAGATGGCTGAAAAATTTTCAATGCCTGTTATCAGTTTCATAGATACTCCCGGCGCATATCCCGGAATCGGGGCAGAAGAGAGAGGTCAAGCCGAGGCAATTGCCAATAATTTGAGATCAATGTCAGAATTGGAAGTTCCCATTATTATTGTGGTGGTGGGAGAAGGTGGCAGTGGTGGAGCACTGGGAATTGGCGTTGGCGATAAAGTCCTGATGTTGGAAAATGCTATCTATTCGGTTATCTCTCCTGAAGGTTGCGCTTCTATTCTCTGGAGGGATGCGGGGAAGGCTCCCGAGGCGGCTAAGGCACTAAAGTTGACCGCTCAGGATTTACTGGAATTAAAGGTAATTGACGAAATTATCAGTGAGCCCCTCGGTGGCGTCCATCGGGATATAGGATTTGTGGGGAAGCAATTGGAAGAAAAAATAAAGAAATACGTGGAGGAATTAAAAAAACTACCTGTAGAGGAACTTTTGAAGAAAAGGTATCAAAAGTTTCGTCTATTGGGTGAATTTATAGAAGTAGAACCGACCAAAAAAGCAAAAACAGAAACAGAAACAGAAATAGAAACAGAAGAAAAGAATAAATGAAAAAGATTGCTGTTACCACTGCTGGTGGAGATGCCCCGGGAATGAACGCTTGTCTTAGAGCAGTGGTTCGCTCAGCAATCTACTATGGGTTAGAGGTGGTGGGATTTGAAGAGGGCTATTGGGGGTTGATTAAAGATAAGAAAAGAAAAATGGATTTGCGGTCGGTTAGCGGGATTATCAGCTGGGGCGGAACGATATTGAATACCAAAAGATGCGAAGAGATGAAGACTAAGAAAGGGATAGAGAAAGCAGTAAGAGTTTTAAAAAGAAACAGGATTGATGGTTTGATTACCATTGGCGGAGACGGTTCGTTTAAAGGAGGAATGGAACTTTATCGGGCAAGTAGAATACCTCTTGTTGGTATACCAGCAAGTATTGACAATGATATTCCTGGTACAGAAGATACCATAGGTTTCGATACAGCGGTAAACACAGCGTTAGAATCTATTCAGAAAATTCGCGATACCGCTTTTTCCCATGAGAGAATCTTTATCATCGAAGTGATGGGAAGAGAGAGGGGATTTATCGCCTTAGCGGTAGGACTGGCTTGTGGGGCTGAGATAATTTTGGTGCCGGAAATAAAATATAATATCAGTAAAATCTCTCAGGAATTGGAAAAAGGTAGAAAAAGTGGGAAGAAGAGTAGTATTATTGTTATGGCTGAGGGAGCAGGAACTGCCTACGCCATAGCCCACCAGATAAGCGATGTTACAGGCTACGAAGTCAGAGTAAGTGTTATTGGCTATATTCAGCGTGGTGGTTCGCCCACTGCACGTAGCGTAAATTTAGCTAATCTTTTTGGCCATCAGGCGGTGAAGACTTTGATGAGAACGAAATCGGCGAGGATGGTAGGATGGGAGAAAGGGGAGGTTGTGGTTCACCCTTTGGGCTATATAATAAAACAGAGAAAAGAGATAGACATAAATCTTTACAGATTGGCGCATATATTGGCAATATAGAAGTGAGGATGAAGGGATAGTTTTCGGAGTCGCTCGGTAGTGTAGGGCTTTATGCCCGTAAGAATTACGCCCATAAAGGGCTACACTATTTACGCCCATAAAGGGCTACACTACAGAGTATCCTCGGGGTTTTGAAATGATGACAAAGTAAGATAAAGGAGGTAGAGGAAAAAATTACGATGAGAATTGGAGTATTGAACGGTGGAGGAGACGTACCGGGTTTAAATCCGGCAATTCGCGGATGTGTGATGCGGGCAATAGATTTCGGCTGGGAAGTAGTGGGAATTAGTGAGGGCTGGAAGGGATTGATTGAGGGTTTGACTCAACCTCTGGGAATTTCCCAGGTGGAAGATTTGATGGATAAGGGAGGGACGATACTGGGCACTTCCCGGACTAGCCCCTATAAGGTGGAAAAGGGCGTAGAGAAATGTTTGGAGAACGTTAAAAAACTTAAACTTGAAGCAATAGTTGCTATGGGTGGTGAAGATACTTTAGGAATAGCCAGTAACCTATATAAGGAACACAAGATGAAAGTTGTTGGTGTTCCCAAAACTATGGACAATGACCTTTCCTCCACAGATTACACTTTTGGTTTCGATACCTCGGTTACTCTGGCAGTGAATGCTCTGGAGGTTTTAAAGGATACGGGAAAATCGCATAGAAGGATTATGGTTTTGGAGGTAATGGGCAGGCACGCTGGCTGGGTGGCGCTGTTTACCGCCATCGGCGGTGGTGCAGACTGGGTTCTGCTTCCCGAGGAAAAAGTGGATGTAGATTCTATGTGCAAACATTTGAAAAAGGTTTATGAAAGGAAAAAAGTAGCCACAGTGGTAGTCTCTGAAGGTATCGAAGTTCCGGGAAAAAAAGCAGGCGAAGAAAAGCTGGATCAGTTTGGCCATATGCTATTGAAAGAGAGAGGGGTGGCAGAAGGTATTGCTGAGATTATAAAGGATAGACTGGGAATTGACACCAGGGTGAGTGTTATCGGTCATATGCAGCGGGGAGGAGCTCCCACGTTATTCGATCGAATGCTGGGAGTGAGGGCTGGCGTAAAAGCAGTGGAACTGATTAAAGAAGGAAAGTTTGGTCAGATGGTCTCCTTGCGGGGAACAGAGATGGTAGGGATTAGTTTAGAAGAAGCTGTGGGCAAGTTAAAGACTGTTTCCTCGGAGTGGATGGGCCTGGCCCATACCCTTTTTAAATAGATGAATGTAGCGGCAGAGCGATAGCTCTGCTGATTTGAGGCAAAGCTAACGCTTTGCGGCTACAGTGATCAAATATTTTACAAAGATGAGGGGAAATGAGGATTTCTTATAATTGGCTAAAGGAGTATGTAAATTTTTCTCTGTCTCCGCCAGAACTGGCTAAATGTCTCTCCATGGTCGGTCTGGAAGTGAACGATATTGTCTATTTGGGGTCAGAGGTGGAAAACGTGGTGGTTGGTGAAATCCTTTCTCTGAAACAGGCTCCCCAGGCAGATAAATTAAGTCTCTGCCAGGTTTCCGACGGAAAACAAATTTTTTCTATAGTTTGTGGAGCAAGTAACATAAAGGTTAAAGATTTGGTTCCTCTCGCCAGGGTGGGAGCTAAACTTCCGGGAGGGAGAAGAATAAGTAAAGCGAAAATAAGAGAGCAGACTTCTTACGGAATGCTCTGTTCTGAGAAAGAATTGGGCGTGGGAGAAGATGCCAGTGGCATTCTTGTTCTTCCCCCTGGTTCCAAATTAGGGGAGGATATTAAAAAGGCTTTAGTCCTGGAAGAAGTAGTGCTGGAAGTAGAACTGACTACCAATCGTTCCGATTGCGCCAGTATATTTGGTATAGCCCGTGAAGTTTCCGCTATTTTGGGTGGTAATTTAAAGCCGCCCAGGATTGCATTGAAAGAAAACGGAATTTCTGTTTCTGATTTAGCGAAGGTGGAGATTCTTGCTCCCCAGGCGTGCAGGCGTTATACCGCCAGAATTATTCGCGACCTGAAAGTTGGTCCCTCGCCTTCCTGGTTGGTCAAGAAATTGGAGATAGTGGGGCTCAGGCCGATTAATAATGTAGTTGATGTGACGAATTACGTGCTAATTGAACTTGGCCATCCTCTGCATGCCTTCGATTATGATAAATTGTCTGAGCATAAAATTGTCGTGCGCTTTGCTACTCCTGACGAGAAACTTTTGACTCTGGATAACGAAGAGAGAAAATTTACAGAAAAGAATCTACTTATTGCTGATGCCAGGCGCCCGGTCGCTTTAGCGGGAATAATAGGAGGAGTAGAAACGAGCGTTGACCAATCTACCAGAAATGTGCTTCTGGAAAGCGCTTATTTCGTTCCTCAGGTAGTAAGAAGCGCAGCCCGGCAATTGGGTATTGATACGGAATCGTCCTACCGGTTTGAGCGTGGTGTTGATGTGGAAAACGTCCTTGTCGCTTCCAATCGAGCTTGCCAGTTAATCCAGGAACTGGCGGGAGGAAAAATTGCTTCGGGAGTAATCGATGTCTACCCTCAACCTTTCTCTCCCGTAGAGATAGAATTTTCCCCGGAAGAGGCTAACCATATCCTGGGCTCCGATATATCCACTAAAGAAATGAGTGAAATTTTAACCCGCCTGCGATTTAATGTTTCCCAGAAAGAGGGGGAGAATCGCCTGTGGGTCAGAGTGCCTTCCTACAGAAACGACATCTCCGGCCCCATCGACCTGGTGGAAGAGATTGCCCGACTATATGGATACGATAAGATTCCCTCAGGAATGCCGAAAATAGGGGTCAGCGATGCAGTTGATGACAAAGTTTTGATGTTAGAAGACTTTGTAAGAGACGTTTTAACCAGATTGGGATTATGCGAAGTTGTCAGTCGTTCTCTGGTTAGTCCAGAATATTATAATGAACTGGATATTGCCATTCCCTCCGAGTTTAAAGGAACTGTGGAGATTATTAATCCCTTATCTCGAGAACAGAGTCTTTTACGAACTTCCCTGCTTTCCGGTCTCCTGTCGGTCCTGAAATGGAATCTAAACCACGGCATTTCGGATATGAAAATATTCGAAATAGGTCGTGTTTTTTTCCCGGGAAAGGATGTGCCGCAGGAGAAAAGGATTTTGGCAGGTGTCCTGGTTGGTACTGAGGAGGAGCGATATTGGGAAGACTCTTCAAAAGCTATCGATTTTTACTATGTTAAAGGGATTGTGGATTCCCTGTTAGGAGAGCTGGGCATTGATCCCGAACGTCGGGGAGAAACAGGGATAAAGAAAAGCGGCCATTTTCTTCTGGAAGAGGAAATCTCAAATAAGATAACGGTAGACAATGAACATCTGGGAGATTTTGGCGAATTAGATAATAAGGTCTCCCGGAAAATAGAATTTAAAGATAAGGTATACATTTTTGAGTTGGATTTTGACAAATTATCTCGGCTTATGGAGATTAAGAAAAAATATGAGAGAACGTCGAGGTTCCCCTGGGTTTCCCGGGATATTGCTTTGGTAGCTCCCGAAGGCTTGACATTTGGAGAAATTTGTGTTAAAATAAAAAAGGCTGGAGGTGAACTGGTTCGAGACGTAAAACTTTTCGACGTCTATTTTGGTAAACAGATTGAGCAAGGGAAGAAGGGCTTGGCTTGTAAAATTATCTATCAATCTATGGAAAAGACTTTGAGGGATGAAGAGGTAAATAGTTTGCATACAAGAATAGTGGAAACATTGGAAAGAGATTTGAAAATAAAAGTGAGAAAACAGGACTCGCTTGGGAAGTAAGAGAAAATGAAAGGATTTAGTGTTGTAAAGAAAAAGATAGAGGACGTTGTTGTATTAGTTAACTCGCTGAAACAGGAAAAGGCAAAGTTACTGGAAGAGATTGAAAGGCGAAAAGAAGATATTAAATCTATGGAAGGAGAGAATAGAACAGCTAAGAAAATAGTATCTGAAGCCGAACGCTTAGGAAAAGAAAGAAAAGAAGTTAAGGAAAGACTCCGGATGTTGCTTGATCGGTTAGAGAAAATGAAAGTATAATCCTGGCACAGGTACGAGGGTTAGATGCTTAAGGAAGATGAGGATAAGATTCCAGTAAAGATATATAACCGGGAATTCGTAATCGAAGGGGGCAATTGGGACCCCTTATATGTTTCGGCCTTGGCGAAATATGTTGATGAACAGATGAACAGAATAGCTAACACATCAAACATTGTAGATACAAGCCGAGTAGCAGTTTTGGCTGCTTTAAATATTGCTGATGAATTGTTTAGATTGAGAGAGAGCAAGGATACCGGTGGCCAGGAAATATCCAAAAGATCTGATGAATTAATCAGGCTGCTCGATCAAGCGTTAAAAAAATAGTTTCTATATTATTTAAATATTGTAGGCTTTTGTCGTCCCTGCGATGTGCGTGATGTGTTGACTATTTTAAGCCGACAAGTATAATTCAGGGAATCCGGAGTCTCTGGTAATCATGGTTATCGGAGCAGGATACCCACTTTGAGTTGGGCGTTTAAAACAGTCAGACACACGGCAGAGCGGGGACTTTTTTTAAAAGAGGGTTAAAAAAGGGGTCAGAGTCATTTTCCGATAAATCAGGGCTGCTCCAATCGAGGCAGGGGATGGAACTTTTTTCCGAGGAGAAATTAGAAGCCATTAAAGGTATGCCCTTAGCTTTGAGGATGTCTCCCAAGGGACTTTCCCAGTTTGTAGGGCAGGAGCACATTTTAGGGCAGGGTAAACTGCTCAGGCGAGCAATCGAGGCGGATAGAATTGTATCTCTTATCTTCTATGGTCCGTCAGGCTGTGGTAAATCGGCACTCGCTAGAATAATCGCGGAACAGACGAAAGCGCACTTTGAAGAGTTAAATGCGGTGACTTCCGGGGTTGCTGATTTGAGAAAGATAATTGAGAGAGCCTGGCAAAAAATAAAGTTTTCTAGTGAGAAGACAATTCTACTAATCGATGAACTGCACCATTTTAACCGAAGCCAGCAAGACGCCCTCCTGCCAGACGTGGAGAAAGGGACAGTTACCTTGATTGGCATTACTACGGAGAATCCCTATTTCTATATTAATTCCAGGTTACTCTCCCGTTCCCAGGTTTTCGAATTTAAACCTTTGAGTGATGAGGAGCTAAAAGTTATTCTGAACAGGGCAATTGAAGATAGAGAAAATGGACTGGGAAAGACGAGAATAAAAATTACTCCCGAGGCGCTAAACCATCTGATAAAAACTGCAAATGGCGACGCCAGGAGAGCATTGAATGCACTGGAAATAGGAGTGATGACCACAAAACCAAGCCGAAATGGAGAGATTGACTTTACCTTAGCAGTTGCTGAAGAATCGATCCAGAAAAAGGCTGTGGTCTACGACAAGAAAGGGGATGAACATTACGACACGATATCAGCTTTTATTAAGAGTATGAGAGGCTCTGACCCGGATGCCACTTTGTACTGGTTGGCAAAGATGATATATGCTGGTGAAGACCCACGGTTTATTGCCAGAAGGATTTTGATTTGTGCCAGTGAAGATGTAGGGAATGCAGACCCGCAAGCTCTGGTAGTAGCTAATGCAGCTCTGGAGGCTTGTGAATTTTTGGGAATGCCCGAAGCCAAGATACCCCTTGCCCAGGCGGCAATATATATTGCTTGCGCTCCCAAGTCTAATGCAGCCTGTAAGGGAATAGATAAGGCTTTAGCCGATATAGAAGAGAAAAAAGTTCTTGGGCCCCCGAAATATTTGACCAAGGTTGGGCAAAAAGATTATAAATATCCTCACAATTATGCAAAAGGATGGGTTGAGCAGGACTATTTACCCGTGAAACGCAAGTACTATTTTCCTACAGAAGAAGGCTATGAGGCAAAGATTAAGAAGAGGATGGAAGAACTGGAGTCTCGGATTGCCAGGAGTTATAAGCCCTCCCAGGGGCAGAAGCCAGGCCTTGCCGAGAAAAAAGCGAGTGGGCGAGGAAAGAGAGATAAAGGTAGAACTTCTTAAAAAAATGGAGGAGAAAAAAAGAAAGCTCAGGCAAGAATTTCTGAAGCAGAGAGATAGCCTTTCCCGCGATGAAATAAAGTCTAAAAGCGGAGAAATAGAAAATAGACTCTTTGCCTTACCTGAGTTCCAAGGGGCAAAGACAGTTATGTTTTATGTGTCTTTTCGTAGTGAAGTGGCAACAGGGAAAATGATGAGAAATGCAATGAAATTGAAAAAGAGAATAGCAGTACCTGTTGTGCAGGGAGAAAAGATAGTGGCATGCGAGATTAAAAATCTAAGAAAAGAACTCACCAGGGGAAGTTTTGGAATAAGAGGGCCGAAAAAAGAGTTCAGAAGGAGGGTGAATCGAAAAGAGATTGATCTGGTAGTTGTTCCCGGAGTAGTCTTTGATAAAAGGGGAGATCGCCTGGGGTATGGGAGAGGATACTATGATCGATTTTTGGGAAGTAAATCGACAAAAGTGACGATGAATCGCTCCCATCAATGTGCACTGATTGGACTTGCTTTCGATTTGCAGATTGCCCGGGAAATTCCTCTTAAAAAGAAAGATGTGAAGGTTGATAAAATAGTCACTGAAAGCAGAATAATAGATTGTAAAAGCCGGCAATAGATAAATTCCAATAGTCGCGTCATCGAATTTCTCGTATCTCCAATGAGAACAACTTGAATGTGTTAATTTTCCGCATAAGTATATAGGGAGGAGGAAATGAATAGTCTAATCTTGATTGGTGGGGGCTGCCTTCTATTGGGAATGTTGGTAGGATATATTTTGAGATTTATTTATGCGAGACTTCAGGCATCATCAGTTGAAGCGCAGGCGAAAAGGATAATCGATTCCGCCCGGAGAGATGCAGAATCGAAAAAGAAAGAAGGCATCCTGGAAATAAAAGATGAAATGCACAGAGCAAGGATTAATTTTGAAGAAGAGACGCGAAGTCGACGAAAAGAAATAGAAGGTCTGGAAAAGCACTTAGCACAGAAGGATGAAAATTTAGACCGCAAAGTCGATATCCTGGAAAAGAAAGAAAAAGAAATTATCAAGAAGGAAAGATATGTTTTGGGGAAAGAGAAATATTGCGAAGAAGAGGCAAAGAGATTAGCTGAAGCAAAAGAGGAACAAAAAAAGGTATTGGAAAGGTTAGCCAGAATGACCCCGGAAGAAGCAAAGAAAGTTCTTTTGGCTAATATGGAGGAAGAGGCTAAGCGAGAAGCAGAGACAATTGTTAGGCGGGTGGAGCAAGAAGCTACAGAGATGGCAACCGGAAAAGCTAAGGGAATTTTAAGTCAGGCTATTCAGCGTTGTGCTGTGGAGCATACTGCGGATATCACCGTCTCCACAGTTTCCTTGCCTGATGATGAAATGAAAGGCCGGGTGATAGGAAGGGAAGGCAGGAATATTCGGGCTTTCGAGAATGCCACGGGAGTTGATTTAATAATTGACGACACTCCCGAAGCAATTACACTTTCTGCCTTTGACGGGGTGAGAAGGGAAATTGCCCGGGTTGCTCTGGAAAGACTAATTGCCGATGGCAGGATTCACCCGGCAAGGATTGAGGAAATTGTAGAAAAGACAAAGAAAGAGATGGAAGTACATCTAAAGTCAGTAGGAGAACAGACAGCATTTGATGTGGGAGTCCAGGGTCTCCACCCGGAAATAATCAGGTTGATAGGCAGGCTTAAATATCGAACCAGTTATGGTCAAAATGTCCTCCAGCATTCTTTAGAAGTAGCTCACATAGCCTCTGTATTGGCTAGCGAGATAGGCGTGGACGGAAAATTTGCCCGACGTGCGGGATTGATACATGATATAGGTAAATCCATTGACCGCGACGTTGAGGGAACGCATGCCCAGATTGGTGCAGATTTGGCAAGAAAACATAACGAATCCTCGAAAATGGTCAATGCCATTGCTGCTCATCACGAAGACTGCCAGGTTCAGAGCATAGAGGCGGTCTTGCTGCAAGCTGCTGATGCAGTCTCTGCTTCCCGGCCAGGTTCCCGGAGAGAATCGCTGGAATACTATTTAAAAAGACTGGAAAAGTTAGAAAATGTAGCCAATTCTTTTCGAGGAGTAGAGAAAGCTTATGCCATTCAGGCAGGACGAGAGGTAAGGATTATTGTGGAACCGGAAGAGGTGGAGGACAGTATGGTGCAAACTCTGGCCAGGGAAATAGCCAAGAAAATCGAGAAAGAAATAGAATATCCCGGCCAGATAAAAGTGACAGTTATTAGAGAGACGAGAGCCATCGAGACGGCAAAATAAGGAAGTAGCTCGGGATTTGGTTCACTCGCGGAGAATTTTTTGCTTGTAGGGGTTCGATTTATCGAACCCGCATACACGGGCTCAATAAATTGAGCCCCTACAATCTTCGATTTTTGGCTAAAAATTCTAATGCTCGCTACACCAAATCCCCTCGCGTTAAGATAAAGGAGAGAAGGTGAGAATACTATTTATTGGTGACATAGTCGGTAAACCCGGTAGGGAAGTAGTGAAAAATATTCTTCCCAGGGTGATAACGGAGGAAAATATCCAGTTTGTGATTGCTAATTGTGAAAATGCAGCAGGCGGTTTCGGTCTCACCCCTAAGATTTCCCATGAGGTATTTTCCGTGGGAGTCGATGTAATTACTATGGGCAATCACGTATGGGCAAGGAAGGAGATTTCAGAAATAATCGAGGAAGAGAATATCTTGAGGCCGGCAAATTTTCCGCCGGAAGTCCCGGGGAAAGGGTGGACGATTATTCAAGCGGGTAATGGAATAAAAATTGGCATCATAAATCTTATGGGTAGGGTCTATATGTCCACTTTAGAGTGTCCCTTCCGTACAGCTGATGCGATTATAGAAGAAATCAGTAAACAGACAAAGATAATAGTCGTAGATATGCATGCGGAAATTACTTCAGAAAAAGTTGCAATGGGTTGGTACCTGGATGGTAAAGTGAGCGCGGTGATAGGCACTCATACTCATGTTCCTACTGCTGACGAACGGGTTCTTCCCCAGGGGACAGCTTATATCACCGATATAGGAATGACCGGTCCCCGCGATTCGGTCATTGGCATAAAGAAGGAGATTATACTGAAGAAGTATTTGACTCAGATGCCGATGAGGTTTGAAGTGGCAAACGATGATTTAGTTTTTGCAGGAGCAGTAATGGAAATTGAGGAGAAGACGGGAAAGGCTAAAAGCATAAGGAGAATCGCTAAGCCATTTGAGGGAAGAATAGAGGAGAATAAGGAGTGAAATGTGGAAGAGCCAAGAAAAATTTATAAAGTGTCGGAGATAAATAAAATAGCCAAGAATCTCCTGGAAGGAGAATTTCCGGATATTTGGCTTGAAGGAGAGATATCTAATCTTACCCTTCACTCTTCAGGTCATCTCTATTTCAGTTTGAAGGACGAAGAAGCTCAGATAAACGCCATAATGTATAAATGGCAAGCCGGACAACTGGAGTTTATGCCCGAAAGTGGAATGAAAGTAATTGCCCAGGGGAAGATAAGTGTCTTCGTAAAAGGTGGAAGATACCAGATCATAGTATACGACCTTAAACCCATAGGCATAGGCGCTTTACAGCAAGCATTCGAACAATTGAAACGGAAACTGGAGAAAGAAGGCCTATTCGATAAAGCGCGTAAGAGACCAATACCTATGTTACCTCAGAAGATTGGCATAGTTACATCACCTACAGGAGCAGCAATCCGTGATATCTTGAACATAATTGAGCGCAGATTTGCCAATGTGCACATTTTAATCCATCCCGTTAGAGTCCAGGGCGACCAGGCGGCTGGCGAGATTGCCGAAGCAATAACCTATGTTAACGAACATTTTCCCTACCTGGATGTGCTAATCGTGGGAAGAGGCGGTGGATCGTTAGAAGACCTTTGGTCTTTTAACAGGGAAATCGTGGCGCGGGCTATCTATGACTCCAGGATTCCTGTAATTTCGGCTGTTGGTCACGAGATTGATTATACTATCGCTGATTTCGTTGCCGACCTTCGCGCGCCCACGCCTTCAGCTGCTGCCGAATTAGTGGTTAGCAACAAAATTGAGTTGGAAAAGAGAATATTGCTCCTGACTTCTAAGATTAAATCGTGGATGGAGCACGAATTGGATGAATTGACCAGCCAATATAGACGCCTTGTACAGAGTAGAGTCTTTCTCCACCCCGAAGAAATATACTCCCAATTTCAGCAGGATATAGATTACTATTTAGAAAGAATAGTTTCCCACTGTACGCATTTTTTTGATTTCCAGAGCGAGAGGTTAAATTCACTTGTGGGAAAGTTAGATGTCCTTTCGCCGCTGCACATTTTAGCCAGGGGGTATAGCATCACTTATAAATTGCCGGGAAATGAGATTTTAAAGAGCATATCTCAAGTTACAATGAAAGATAAAGTGAAAGTTAAGCTACACCGGGGCGAAATAATTTGCACGGTAGAAGAGACGGACATGCCGGTTGAGAAAGAATCAGAAAAAAGAAGAGTGAAAGGAGAGTAGAATGGAGGAGATGAAATTTGAAGAGGCGATAAGTAGATTGGAAAAAATAGTGCAACAGCTGGAGGAAGGGGAAAAATCTCTTGAGGATTCTTTGAAATTATATGAGGAAGGGATAAAATTATCAAAATTCTGTTCGGGGAAACTCGAAGAAGCGAAAAGGAAAATTGAGATTCTGACGAAATCTGATAAGGGAGAACTGGTAGCAAAACCTTTCAATCTGGAAGAAGATGAAGATATAGAAGAGGGTTCAAATTCTACGGAATAGAATTGTCCTGATGAGCTTTTCAATCGAAAAATACTTGCAAGAAAAAAGAGCTGCTATTGAGTCTACTTTGAATAGACTCCTCCGTTCTCCCAAGAAGTATCCACCAATAATCCATCAGGCTATGCGCTATGCTGTCTTTGGAAAAGGAAAGCGCCTGAGGCCCGTCCTCCTTATTGCCGCAGCAGAAGCGTGTGGAGGAAAAGCTTCTGATGTCTTGCCTGCTGCCTGCGCCATAGAAATGATCCATACCTACTCTCTTATTCATGATGACCTCCCGGCAATAGATGACGATGACTACCGGCGAGGCAAATTATCCTGCCATAAAAAATTTGGAGAAGCTATGGCTATTCTGGCTGGCGATGCATTGTTGACCAGGGCTTTTGAAGTTTTATCTCAGATGAGATTACCGAGAGATGGAGCTTTGCAGGCAAAGGTAATTTCCGAGGTCGCTCGAGCCATAGGAACGGAGGGGATGCTGGGAGGGCAGGTGGAGGATATTCAATTTCCCGGTTCACCAACACAAGCACAAAGGAAAAAGAGATTAGCTTACATCCATGTCCACAAGACCGGCGCTCTGATTAATGTAGCGTTAAAGGTGGGGGCAATATTGGCAGGTGCTTCTCGGGGAGGGTTGAAAGCACTCGATAAATACGGGAGAAGTTTTGGATTAGCCTTTCAAATCACCGACGACATCTTAGACAAAAAAGAAAAAAGAGAGTTAACCTATCCTCGAATTTACGGTTTAAAGGGTTCCAGGGAAAAAGTGAAAAGCCTGGTTAGAAATGCTAAAGTTCCGCTGAAGATATTTAAAAAAAGAGGAGAACTCCTCAAAGAATTAATAGATTATTTTGTCCAATCCAGAATATAATTTGGCATATTGGCACTGTAAACAGTGCCCGACCAGTTTTGGTCGGTCGCCCTTCAGGGTGACGACTGATGTCTGAATTGCGGTTTAGGTGAAAGAAGTGGATATAAAGTTAGCATATGGAAAAAAAGGGTTGAATATTGCTCTTCCGGAAGAGGGTCTTACGATTATTGAACCGAAATTCGTGCCCGGGCTTTCCGACGAGAAAAAAGCTTTTGTAGATTCCTTGAACCACCCCATAGGAAGTCCGCCACTTAAGGAATTGATTAGATCCAAAGATACTGTAGCTATTGTGTTCTCGGACATAACCAGACCTGTACCCAATAGAAGGATTATCCCCTGGCTTTTGAAGGAGTTAAGCGGTATTAACAGAGATAGAATAGTCTTGATCAATGCTACCGGAATGCATCGCGCCAATACAATGGAAGAACTTACGGAGATGCTGGGTGAAGAAGTTGTTAGAAATTATAGAATTATTAACCATAATGCCCAGAAGAAGGAGGAAATGGTCTATCTGGGAAAGACCAAAGCCGGAGGGGATGTATGGGTAAATGGTAGTTATATGCGAGCCGATGTTAAGATACTGACGGGATTTATCGAACCCCACTTCTTTGCCGGATTTTCCGGAGGCCCGAAGTCAGTACTTCCTGGCATATCTGATGAAGAGACAATAATGCATAATCATAGCGCCAATATGTTGAACCACCCAAAGGCAGACTGGTCGATTACTCGGGGAAATCCTGTCTGGGAAGAGATTCGGGAAGTAGCTCTTATGACCAAACCTACTTTCATCATAAATGTTACATTGAATAAAGAGAAGGAGATAACCGCTGTCTTCTCGGGAAATATGGATTTGGCACACGGGAAGGGCGTGGAATTCGCGCGGAAGAGTGCGATGCGCTCTGTTCCTCATCTATTCGATTTAGTCATTACCACCAATAGCGGTTATCCTCTCGATTTAAATCTATACCAGACAGTGAAAGGTATGTCTGCGGCAAGCCAGATTGTAAAGAAAGGCGGAGCAATTATCTGCATATCCGAATGCTCAGATGGCATTCCCGAACACGGCAATTATCGTCGCATTCTCCAGATGGGCAAAAATCCGGAGGAGATTCTGAAGATAGTCGCGTCTCCCGGGTTTTCCATGTTTGACCAGTGGGAAGCCCAGATACAGGCGGAGATTCAGATTAAAGCGCGAATCTATCTATATTCGGAGCTTCCGGAAAAAGATGCGGTAGCTTGCCACCTTGAGCCTATTAAGAACATAGAGAGCACAGTAGCGAGATTAAAAAAAGAGTTGGGGAATAGTCCCAGAATAGCAGTTCTCCCGGAAGGACCTATGACCATTCCTTACCTGAGCCAGACTTCTTGAAGTTACGTAGGAGACAGAAAATATGACAGTCCTGGAATTGATTGACCGACCAAGTGACCTCAGGTTGATCAGGAAAGAATTACTTTCTCAGCTTGCACAAGAGATCAGAGAAAAAATAATTAAGGTGACATCCCAGAAAGGAGGCCATCTTGCCAGTAGCCTGGGAACGGTTGAATTGACCATAGCTTTACACTATGTTTTTGATTCCCCTCAGGATACGATTATTTGGGATGTTGGCCATCAGGCGTATGCCCATAAGATTCTGACAGGCAGGAGGGAAAGTTTTTCTACTCTACGCCAACACGGAGGGATAAGTGGTTTTCCTACTCCCAACGAGAGTGAATATGACGCCTTTGGCGTGGGACACAGCTGCACTGCAATCTCAGCTGCTCTGGGAATGGCCTGCGCCCGCGATTTATCTGGCAATAACAACCATAAAGTAATGGCAGTGATAGGAGATGGTTCGATGACCGGGGGAATGGCTTTCGAAGCTCTCAATAATGCCGGACACCTTGGTAAAGACCTTCTGGTGATTCTGAATGACAATGAAATGTTCATTTCCCACAGGGTGGGAGCTCTGGCAGGATATCTGACAAAATTAATGACTTTAGGCCTGGTTAAAAAACTGGAGAGGAAAGTAAAAAAGTTTTTGACCAGAGTTTCTTTCTGGGGCATTGCAATTCTCAGAGTAGTGCGGCGATTTAAAGTGCTCCTCTTTCCAGGGATGCTTTTTGAGGAGATGGGTTTCTCTTACTTGGGTCCTATTGACGGGCATAATGTCCACTATTTAATAGAAATCTTCGAGAAAGTGAAAGATATGAAAGGCCCAGTGCTGATTCACGTAGTTACTAAAAAAGGTAAAGGGTATCAGCCGGCGGAGCGAGAACCTATAAAGTTTCATGGAACATCGCCATTTAATATTTTGACGGGAGAGACAGAAAAAAGTAAAATACCTTCATATACAGAAGTCTTCAGCCACGCTCTCATAGACTTGGCTAAAGCGAATGAAAAAATTATCGCTATTACTGCAGCAATGCCTCAGGGCACGGGGCTGGACGCATTTGAGAAGGAATTTCCCAAGAGATATTTCGATGTGGGAATTGCTGAACAACATGCGGTTACCTTTGCCGCAGGGTTGGCCAGAGCGGGGTACAGGCCTGTTTGCGCTATCTATTCCACATTTCTTCAGAGGGCATTTGACCAGATAATAGACGATGTTTGTCTCCAGAACCTTCCTGTAGTCTTTGCCATAGATAGAGCCGGTATAGTAGGTGAAGATGGGGCAACGCATCAGGGAATGTTCGACCTTTCGTATCTTAGATTAATTCCCAATATGGTGGTAATGGCCCCTAAGGATGAGAATGAATTAGTGCACATGCTCAATACTACCCTATCCTGGAATTTTCCCTGCGCCATTCGCTTTCCTCGAGGAGAGGGCGTTGGGGTGAAATTGGACAGGCAATATAAAGTCCTTCCCCTGGGAAAAGGAGAGGTGCTTGCCGAAGGAAATGATGTAGCTATACTGGCGATAGGTAATACTGTCCACCCTTGTCTACTGGCTCAACAGAGACTGGAAGCAGAAGGAATAAGCGCAAGTCTGGTTAATATGAGATTCGTTAAACCTTTGGATGAGGATCTAATAAAGAAGATAGTCAAGAGAGTTCACAGAATTGTCACTGTGGAAGAGAATACCCTTTACGGAGGTTTTGGTTCTGGTATCAAGGAGATACTGACGGCTGATAGTGCGCGTATTTTAAGTATTGGACTTCCTGATAGATTTATCGAACATGGTAGTAGTGAGGAATTGAGAGAGAAGTACGGACTGACCGCTGACAAGATTGCCGAGAGGGTCAGTGAATTTATAAAAAGTAGATAATGTAGCTGCAGAGCGAAGCTCTGCGTCAGTGTAGGGGTCCCGATGTATCGGGATGGTCGCCCGAGGGAGGGACGGCACGCCGAAAGATCGGCATAAACTGCGTCCGTCCCCTACAGAGGAAGCAAAGCTTACGCTTTGCTGCTACCTAAATTATCGAATTCAAATAGATTTGTGAAAATAAAAAAGAGAAAAGAGAAATTGGATAAACTTCTCCTGGAAAGAGGGCTGGCGTCAAGCCGCGAGAAAGCAAAGGGATTGATAATGGCTGGCTCTGTGTGGGTGGGGGAGCGAAAAGTTACTAAGGTAGGTGCTGAGTTCCCTGTTGATATAGTGGTAGAAGTGAAGGAATCTCCTTTAGGAAAATATGTTTCCCGGGGAGGATTGAAGCTGGAAGCAGCAATAAAGGAGTTCGGTTTGAGCGTTAGAGGAAAGGTCTGTCTGGATGTTGGTGCATCAACAGGAGGGTTTACCGATTTTCTTCTCCAGAATGGGGCGAAAAAGGTTTACGCTCTGGATGTGGGTTATGGCCAGCTCGATTGGAAATTACGGAAGGATCCCCGAGTGGTCAATATCGAAAAAACGAACATAAGATACTTTGATGGAAAAGAGATTAAGAACTCCGTCAATTTGGCTACTGTAGACGTCTCTTTTATTTCCCTGGACAAAGTTTTGCCGAAAGTTAAAGAGTTAATTGGAAAAGGAGGCGAGATAGTCTCTCTGATTAAGCCCCAGTTTGAGGCAGTGAGAGAAGAGGTACCCAGGGGCGGTGTGGTTAAAGACAGAAAAGTTCACCAGGAAGTTATCAATAAGATAAGGGTTCTGTCTGGAAAATTGGGATTAGAAGTAAAAGGATTGACAACTTCGCCGATTAAAGGGCCTGCTGGAAATATTGAGTATTTTATCTATTTAAAGAAAAAGGAATAAACAATAAACAGGCAAGAAGTAAACCCCGTTAGAAGGTTTAGAAGGGGCTTTAAACCCCTCCCAAACCATTCATTCAGAAAACCTCCATCCCCGCCCTTATGGACGGGGCCTTCTAACGGGGTAAATCTATTGAGGCCGCGTTAAAAATGGAGAAAATTTACAATTTCAAGAAAATTGAAAAGAAATGGCAGAAGAGGTGGGAAGAGAGAGGAACTTTCAAAATCTCTGAAGACTCGGGAAAGAAAAAATTCTATCTTTTAGAGATGTTCCCCTATCCTTCGGGAGATCTCCATATGGGACACATGCGCAATTATGCTATAGGCGATACTGTGGCTCGCTTCCTGAGGATGAAAGGGTTCAACGTCCTTTACCCTATGGGATACGATGCACTGGGATTGCCTGCAGAGAACGCAGCAATAGAGAAAAAGATCCACCCTTCTTCCTGGACGAATAGATGTATTGAGATGATGAAAAAGCAGCAAAAGAAAATGGGATTGAGTTACGATTGGGGAAGGTTGGTAATTACCGCTGAGCCAGAATATTATCGCTGGAACCAGTGGATATTCCTTAAGTTTTACGAGAAGGGTCTCGCCTATAGGAAAAAGGCACCCATCAACTGGTGTCCCCAGTGCGAGACAGTCCTGGCCAATGAGCAGGTGGTAAATGGAAAATGCTGGAGGTGCGAGGCTTTTGTGGAGATTAGAAGTCTGGAGCAGTGGTTCTTTAAAATCACCGATTATGTTGAAGAACTTCTGGAAGATTTGGAAAAGCTAAAAGAGTGGCCAGAGAGAGTTAGAATTATGCAGGAGAACTGGATTGGCAAGAGTCAGGGGACACTGGTCAATTTCAGATTGAAGGATTCTGATAGCCTGATTCCAGTATTTACCACGCGACCGGATACCCTCTATGGTGCTACTTTTATGACTTTTGCTCCCGAACATCCTAGTGTTTCAGAATTTATCGCTGGAACAGAATATGAAAAGAAAGTAAAAGAATTTATCAACAGGGTAGTAATTGAAGATAGATTTACTCGCACAGGAGAGAACAAAGAAAAAGAGGGAATGTTTATTGGTAGATACGCGATAAATCCTTTGAATGAAGATGAGATTCCCATCTATGTAGCTAATTTCGTGTTGATGGAGTACGGGACGGGTGCAATAATGGCCGTGCCAGCTCACGACCAGAGAGATTTTGAGTTTGCTAAAAAGTATCATATTCCCATAAAACAGGTAATAGTTCCTTCTCTGGAGAAATCTTCTACAGGAGAAGATCTGAAAGAGGCTTACGCAGGTGAAGGAATTATGGTCAATTCAACCCGGTTTGATGGTCTCTCTTCCCCGGAAGGAAGGGAAAAGATTACGCAATATCTGACCCAGAAGGGATGGGGAAGAAAGACACTACAGTATAGATTGCGCGACTGGTTGATTTCCCGGCAGAGGTACTGGGGCACACCTATCCCCATAATTTATTGTGATAGGTGTAAAATTGTGCCTGTGCCGGAAAAAGATTTACCAGTGAGGTTGCCTGAGAGAGTTGAATTTACGGGAAGAGGAAATCCCTTAGCTAAAAGCAGTGAATTCGTAAACTGTAAATGTCCTGAATGTGGCAGTCCAGCAAGAAGAGAGACCGATACTATGGATACCTTCGTTGATTCCTCCTGGTATTTTGCCCGTTATTGTAGCCCGCATTTTGAGAAATTACCTTTTGATGAGAAAAAAGTTAAGTACTGGATGCCGGTTGACCAATATATAGGAGGGATTGAACATGCGATTATGCATCTCCTGTATGCCCGGTTCTTTACCAAGGCCTTGAGGGATATAGGCTTGTACAATATTGACGAGCCTTTTACGAAACTCTTATGTCAGGGAATGGTAGTTAGAAAGGGTGCCAAGATGTCAAAGTCAAAAGGTAATGTAGTTAGTGTAGATGAAATAACTGAAAGATATGGCGCCGATACAGCGAGATTATTTATTCTCTTTGCCTCACCTCCGGAAAAAGATTTGGAATGGAGCGATAAAGGGGTTCAAGGTTGCTATAGGTTCTTGAACAGAGTCTGGAATCTGGTAAGAGAAATAGGAAATAAACAGAAGAGAAGCGTTATCAAGACTTACGACCAGGAGGAAAAAAAGCTAAACAGAATTACCCACTCAACTATTAAGAAAGTTACTGAAGACATACAAAATTTTCATTTTAATACTGCTATTGCCGCCATTATGGAACTCTCTAATGGAATATATGATTACTTAAGGAAGAAAAGCAATAACTCTCACTTGCGGGAAAGCGTAGAAAAATTAATACTTTTGCTATCCCCTTTTGCGCCACATATTTGTGAAGAATTATGGGAAGTGCTGGGACATCGGCGAAGCGTGATTAGAGAATCCTGGCCAGGATATGACCAGGAAATAATTAAAAAAGAGGATATGCTTATTGTTATCGAAGTGAATGGCAAAGTTAGAAGCAAAGTGGAAGTTCCGGTAAATTCAGAAGAAGAAGAGATAAAGAAAAAAGCCCAAGTGGATGAGAGAGTTAAAAAGTATATTGATAATAAAAAAATTAAACAGATAATCTATGTGCCCAGACGACTGGTGAATATTGTGGTGGAAGAACAAAAAAAGAGGAGGGATTTATGAGAAAGTTTATTTTTGTTATTGTTGGGTTGGGAGTGTTTCTATTATTTGGTTGTGCTTATATGCCCGTGGAAATTTTGCCCAAGCATATTAAAACAATAGCTGTGCCCACATTTATCAACAGAACCGCTCACTACGGCATTGAATCTAAACTTACCGATTCTGTAATAGAAGAATTCATTAGAGATGGCCATCTATCCGTTGCCAAGAAAAAAGAGGCAGATGGTCTGTTAACCGGGGAGATTGTTACTTACGTTTTAGAACCCCTCTCTTACGATGCCACCGAGGTGGTTGAACAGTATAAGCTCTGGGTCATAGTTAATCTTTCTTTTCGAGACTTAACTACGGGAGAGGTGCTCTGGGAAGAGAAGAGAGAGAGCGTAGGTGGTAATCTTGTGGGAGGGATTGAAGGAGATGTAAGGTACTATGTAACTCCCAGAGCAGGTAGAACTGTGGAGACAGAGGAAGAAGCGCAGGAGCGCCTGGTTGTTGAGCTCGCCGATCACATTGTGCGACGTACAGTCTATGGATGGGGAAGCCAGATTGAAATTCAAAGTGGAAGATGAGGATGAAGGGATAGTTATCGGAGTCGCTCGGTCAGTAAAACCTCGCTCTAAAATCCGCCAGCGCTTATGCAAACCCTGGCGGATTTGAAGCTCCTGCAACTATCCCTTCATCCTCGGGGTGTTGAAAGGTGGGATAGTTATCGGAGTCGCTCGGTCAGATGTCATTGCGAGGCGAAGCCGTGGCAATCTCGAGAATAAATCTACGAGATTGCTTCGCTCCTTTTCAGTCGCTCGCAATGACATCTTTTTCTTCGATTTTTGGCTAAAAATTCTAATGCTCGCTTTACCAAATCCCCTCGCATTAAAGTAGGGAACAGCAAAAGACTATTTCTCCATTTTTATGAAAATGATAAAATATAAAGAATTAATTGCGGAATTGAAAAGGAAAAAAATTGCCGATTGCTACTTTTTTTGTGAGGAGGAGGATTATCTAAAACAGGAAGCAATCCTTTTATTGAAGAAGATGCTAATCCAGCCCGGGGCAGAGGACTTTGACTTCGGGCTTTTCTATGCTGAAGATACTTCTGCCAGAGAAGCTATTTCCCTTGCCGAGACCTATCCCTTTTTGTCGGAAAAGAGATTAGTAGTGATTAAAGAGATAGATAAATTCACAGAGAGTGAGTTGAAAGAAATTATCAAGTACCTGAAAAACCCTATTTCCTCCACATGTCTTGTTCTGGTGAGTGAAAAGGTCAAAAGAGAGGCATTAGATAGAGGAGTATATAAAACCATCTCTTCTTCTTGTGAGACGGTTGTTTTCTGGAGGCTTTTCGATTCAGAGATTCCGGGTTGGATTGAGAATAAGATAGCCAGAGAGGGAAAAACTATCTCCCCACAAGCGGCACATTATCTTTTTGTGGAAGTGGGAAATAATCTATTAGATTTGTCCGGAGAGATTGATAAATTGTTAATCTATACTAAAGATAGAAAACAAGTCACCCTGCACGATGTCGAGCAATTGATAGGTCATTCTATGTCCGACTCTATTTTTGACCTTTTGAGGGCGATTACCCAGAAGAACTTAGAGCGCTCTCTGGAGATCCTGGCAAAGTTGACCGAAGCGGGAGAAAAGCCGGTAGGGATTTTAGTAAGAATAGCAAAGAGGATTCGACAAATAATTTACGCTAAGGATCTTATGCGCCAGAATGTGGGACGGGCCAGTATAATTAAAAAAGTGGGCCTACATCCTTTTTTCGACAAGGATTTCCCGTCACAGATTGAGGATTTCACTGGCAAAGAACTGTTGAATAATTTTCATTATTTACTTCGGGCAGACTGGGAAATCAAGGTAGGCAAGAAGCCGGCTGAGCTTGTATTGGAACTTCTAGTTTTGAATTTATGCGGTAAGATAAGAGCAGCAACTTATTCGGTTTAATCTACTTTTTTGCCTTTAAGGAATTGATCTTTTTTGCCAATCTTGACTTTTTTCTCGAGGCTCTTTTCTTAGGTATGATCTTCTTACTGGCAGCCTTATCTAACTCTTTCATTGCTTGCAAGAAGATTTTTTTTGCTTCTTCGGGGTTACCCTGAACGACTGCCGTCTCTACTTTTTTAGCTATTGTCCTGATTTTTGCCTTGACGGAGGCATTCCTTAGATGCCTTTTCTTATCCTGCCTTTGCGATTTAAGTGCTTGAGTGTGTCGTCCAGATTTTAGTTTAACCATTAGCGAGATCTCCTGACTCGTAGCTTGAGAGCAATAGCTCTGATATATGTTGCAGTCTAAAATACCATTTTGAGAAGGGAAAGTCAAGAACAATCTTTATTTCGGGGAGGCATATTGCAAAAGGAAGGAAAAATTACCAGATCAGTTGCCGGTGTTAGCGTTTCCACCCTGGCATCTCGGATTCTCGGTTATTTAAGAGACATGCTTATTGCTAATTTTTTTGGTGCTGGTTTAGTAGCTGATGCCTTCTTTGTCGCTTATCGCATTCCCAATCTTCTCCGTCAGCTTCTGGGAGAGGGGGCGCTCTCTGCATCCTTTATCCCCGTGTTCACCGAATATTTAACTACCAAGTCTGAAGAAGAGGCGCAGAGACTGGCAAGAATTACGGGTCTGTTGCTGTTGACCGTCCTCTCTATTTTGACAATTCTGGGAATTATCCTTTCTCCTATAATTGTCCGCGTGATTGCTCCGGGTTTCATTAGAAATCCAGAAAAGTTTTCTTTAACCATTACTCTCACCCGCATCCTTTTTCCTTTCATGATTGCAATAGGTATGGGTGCTTTAGCTTTGGGAATATTGAACTCTCTCCACAGGTTTATTATTCCCGCCCTGGCTCCCTGTCTACTCAGTATTTCCGAAATCTTATTTATCTTGTTTATTTGTCCATTAATGGAGCGACCGATAATTGGACTTGTTTTGGGGGTTCTGGTTGGGGGTTTTGCTCAGTTCTTATTCCAGGTACCTTCTTTAGTAAAAGGAGGTTTTGTTATACCAGCGGGGAGGAGTTATAGCAACCCTCGTATAAAGATAGTGGAATACCCCCAAAATCTGTTGAAGAATTCGCTTATCCTCGGGAAAAGATGGATTTCTATTCTAAACCATCCGGGGGTGAAGAGAATAGGGTTGTTGATGCTCCCGGCGACTCTGGGATTGTCGGTATCCCAGATAAATACTTTTGTAGACACAATTTGCGCTTCACTACTTAGAGAAGGAAGTGTTACTGCTCTATATTATGCAAATCGCCTGATGCAACTTCCTCTGGCTCTGTTTGGGACAGCGATAGCAACTGTTGCCTTGCCCATGATGTCTCGTTCAGCAGCGGTAACGAACATAGAAGAACTAAAGGGTACTCTATCCTTAGCGCTTAGAATGATACTATTTACCATTGTCCCTGCTTCACTGGGGCTGATTATTTTAGGAAGCCCTATAATTTCTCTTCTGTTTGAAAGGGGAAGATTTACAGCTCAAGCTACCCAGTCTACCAGCTGGGCACTCCTATTCTATTCAACTGGAATAGTGGCCTATGCGGGAGTAAAGGTAGTAGCTTCTGCATTCTATTCTATGCAGGACACCCGCACGCCAGTAAGAATAGCCTCCATTGCTGTGGTGACAAATGTAGTTCTGAATCTGATCTTAATGCGCATTCTCGACGTGGGCGGGCTTGCTTTGGCTACCGCCATTGCTTCTTTTATTAATCTATCGATGCTCCTATTATATCTGAGAAAGAGAATTGGCAGGTTGGGAGGAAAGAAAGTATTGCTTTCGCTGGCTAAGATTTTACTTGCCACTTTAGCTATGGGAATAGCCTGCATATATTTCTCCGGATTATTGGGCAAGATTAGCAAATTGGTACAAGTGGCTGGCACTATCGTGATTTGTGTAATTGTCTACATTTTGGTAACACATCTTTTGCGCTGTGATGAGATTAAATACGTATGGAAGATAATCACGCGAAAGGAATCAACAAATGAAGTTTGATGAAAAACTTGCTTCCCTACCCGATGCACCGGGAGTATATATGATGAAGGACATTACTGGCAGAGTTATCTATGTGGGTAAAGCAAAATCGATTAGAAAGAGAGTACCGGCATATTTTCAATCCCCGGGCACTTACGCTCCCAGAACTTTCGCTCTAATCTCCAATGCGCGGGACCTCCAATACATTGTAACCCGAAACGAAAAGGAGGCTCTGGTTTTAGAGAACGAGTTAATAAAATATTTCCATCCTAAATACAATATAGCCTTGAGAGATGATAAAACATATCCTCACCTTAAGTTGACCATTGACGAGGATTTTCCTAAATTGGTGATGACACGGATCTCAAAAAGAGAAAGGATGAAGCGCAGAACCCCCGGGATAAAATACTTCGGTCCTTATCCCGATGTCTCTTCGCTAAAGAGGACACTGAAGACAATACAAAGGATATTTCCTCTGGTTAAATGTAAAAAGAGTTACTTTCTGGCTCGACGGAAAGAGGGTAGTCCTAGTAGTTGCTTGGATTACCATCTGGGACAGTGCCCGGCACCTTGTGTAGGATGGATAAGCAAGGAGGATTACAATAAAATAGTGGAGAAAGTCGTCCTGTTTCTCTCGGGAAAGGGAGAGAGTCTGTTGAAAAAATTGGAAGAAGAGATGAAAAGGGCATCCGGGCAACTCGATTTTGAAAAGGCAAAGATCTTGAGAGATCAAATGCAGGCAATACAGTCCATTTCCCAAAGGGTTAGCGTGCGACAAGTGGAGAAGCAGAAATTAAAGGCTGCCGGAAAAGGCGAGGTCTTAATTGCGCTCCAGAAAGCAATAGAGTTGGAAAACTTGCCAGAAAGAATAGAAGCTTTTGACATATCTGAGATTTATGGAGACTCAGCTGTAGGGTCTATGGTTGTCTTTTCTGGCGGCAAGCCTGAGAATAAGTCTTATAGGAAATTTAAGATAAAAACGGTGACAGGAATTGATGACGTGGGTATGATGAAAGAGGTAATTCGCCGAAGATATACGAGGTTATTAAGAGAGAAAGGCTTGCTGCCAGATTTGATTCTGGTTGATGGGGGGAAAGGGCAAGTGAACGGAGCCAAAGGAATTCTTAAAGAACTGGGGCTGGATAGAATTCCCGTTGCCGGACTGGCGAAGGGAGAAGAGTTGATATTTCTGCCTCAACGTTCCCGTCCCATTCGTCTTCCTTCCAGTTCATCTGCTCTGCACCTCATCCAGCATATGCGAGACGAAGCTCACCGCTTTGCTATCAGGTACCACAGGCTACTGCAGAAGAAAAAACTCATCGGAAAGTAGTAATGGTTGAATAAATAGAACGATTTACTCCGTTAGAAAAAGTGAGTTATCCATGAGAGAGCAAAATAAGGCGATAACATCTAACTGGTGGGAGAAAAATGAAAAAATAATTCTGATTATAATAGGAGCTCTAGCATTTTTTTCTTTTATAAATACTTTTCAAAATCCGTTCGTTTGGGACGATCCAGGACGCATTGGAGAAAATGGATATATAAAACGGCTATATAATCTCCCGTTGCTTTTCAATTCGAAATACTTGTCTTATTTCCATGAGACAACCTACCGGCCTCTTTATACATTAACGTTATTCCTAAATTATCGTTTCTCTAAATTAAATGTATGTGGCTGGAGAATTTTTAATATTTTTGTCCACGTAATGAATACACTCTTAATTTATTTTCTTCTTAGGTATATCTTCAAAGACAGAACAATCTCTTCCATTACAGCATTGATTTTTGCAGTACATCCTATTCATACGGAAGCAGTTAATGTGGCAGTTTACCGTACAGAACTGCTTGCCTGTTTGTTTTTTGTGGGTTCATTATTTTTATATTTGAAGAGTATAAAGAATATAAAAATTAGAAAAGGAGTTTATTTACTTTCTATTTTTATGTTTATTTTGGCTCTGTGTTCAAAAGAAATAGCAGCCTCCTTACCTTTAATCATAATCTTGTATATTTACTTCTTTTCACACAAAAGAGAAAGAAAAAAACTGCTTGTTTCAGTCCTTCCTTTTTTTCTCATAGTTCTTATATGGATCGTAATAGTCCGCGGGTTTGAACTACCAGGCAAATTTGTTGGCAAGCATGAACTTTATTATGGAAGTTCATTTGGTAGTAAGTTACATTTGAGAGTTTTATTATCCATGGGTGCTTCTATTTTGCGATACATCGGGATTTCTTTTTTTCCCATAAATTTGGTTATAATATATCCCCAGGAGATAGAAAATTTCACTCCCACTTCAAAAGAAATCTTTTCACTTTTGATTTTAATTGCAATTTTAATTGCATCCCTTAAGATAAAGAAATTTTCTAAAGAAGCCAGTTTTTCAATATTCTATTTTTTTATATGTCTCTTGCCTATTTCACAAATCATTCCTTTCAGCGTGGTTTATGGAGAACGTTGGTTATATATTCCGTCTCTGGGATTTTGTCTGTTTGTGGCAGTTTTGTTTAAGAGACTATTTTTTGATAAGAATTTAAAGAGACTAGGAATAATTCTTCTTATTTCGATTACTTGTTTTTATTTTTTTGTGACTATAGTAAGGAATAGAGACTGGAAAGACCAAGTAACTTTATTAGAAAAAAATGTAAATATTTATCCTCGATCAATGCATGCACAGCTCTTTTTAGCTGAGGAGTACATTAAGAAAGAAGATTATGAAAAAGCATTATATCATATCAGGACGGCACATGAAATCTATCCCAATCTTTTTGAACCATACTTCTGGTTAGGCAAATACTATGCTAAAAAAGGACCACATAATGAAGCCATAAAGACTTTTTCAAACCTTTTGAGAGATTTTCCTGACAAGTGTGGAAATAATGCTGATTTTTATTATTACTTTGGCACTGCTTACGACAAGGGAAAATTATATGATGAGGCAATTTCTAAATATGAGAAAGCCTTGACTTTAAGACCTTTAAGACCTTTCAATAGAGAAGTCTATAACAATATTGGCAATGCTTATTTCCATAAGAATGAATTTTCGAAAGCTATTGAAAACTATGAATATTCTTTGGATATTGACCCTGACTGGATTGTTCCCTATCATAATCTTACAATAGTCTATAAGAGGACAGGTAAATTAAGGGAATTTGCCAGATATTTTGCCAAGGCAGTTAGTTTAGATTATACTTATAAGGGATCTTTGAAGGAGCCGGGAGCGTTATAAAAGAACTTCCTAATCTACCTTACGCAGATAATCCATTTGATACGGTTATATGTTCTGAATGGATAACATATTCTTCAAAATGTCAAAATTACACTTAAAGTTTGGCACTGCGGTAACGACAGTGAAATATAAAGTTACAGATGAAGCAAGAAGAAAACACAAGGTATCTATTTTCGTCCCGGTATTCAATGAGGAAAAAATAATTGATAGAGATATAAAAGCGCTTGATTATATAATCAAGAAATTGCCTGCCGAGTGTGAGATTTTCATAGTAAATGATTCTTCAAAAGACAAAACTAAAATAATTGCTCAAAAGATTGAACAGACTAATAGAAAAGTCAAGTTGGTTAATTACGAAAAAGGACCTACAAGGAGAGAAAATCTTGCTCAATCTTTCAAAAGGGGGAACGGAGATATAGTTGCTTTCGTTGACGTAGATTTAATTGCCAGCCTGCGTTTTTTGCCAGATTTGATAGATCAGATAATTTTGGGTTATGATATTGTAACAGGAAGCCGGTATCTCTCCGGATCTAAGATAAAAAGAAAGCCTTTTAGGCTAGTTATTAGCCTTATATACAATACGTTTATTAGGTTTTTATTTGGAACACATATGTATGATCATCTGTGTGGCTTCAAGGCGTTTAAAAGAGATGTCATACTAAGATTAGTAGATGAGATGGGCTACGATAAGTCTTTAACAAGAGGGATATTCTGGGATACCGAGCTATTAATAAGAGCCCGTAAGCATGGCTATAAGATAAAAGAGATACCAATATGGTGGAGTGAAAGAAAAAAAAGTGCGTTATATTTTAAAAGAGAACTAAAAACCATAGGTTATATTTTCAAATTTATGATGAAATTGAGTAAAGAGAAAAATGAATAGAATTAAGGCTTTAATTGAGAAAAAAAATAAAATTGTAGTATGTCTTTTTTTTGCAGCGTATCTTTTTATTGGTATAAGTATCTTTAAGGACTATGGTATCTCTTGGGATGAGCATGTTTCAAGAATGAATGGAATAATAACGATAGAATATATTGTTAAAGGAGATCAAAGATTGTTTACATATAGAGATAGATATTATGGAACAGTTTTTGAAACATTATTAGTTGCTATCGAAAGATTTCTAAACCTAACAAAGAATCCCAGGGCCGTATTTTTTATGAGACATTTAGTCACTTTTCTATTATTTTACACAGGTGTGTTCTTTTTCTATTTATTATGTAAACACAGATTTGGCAGTTGGAAAATTGGTTTGTTAGGGAGTATATTTTTGATTTTGAGCCCGAGAATATTTGCCCATTCATTTTATAATTCAAAAGACATTCCTTGTTTAGCAATGTTTATAATTAGTATGTATACATTAATCAGATATTTAGATAAAAAGACCTTATCCAGAGCGACTTTTCATGCTTTAACCTGTGCTCTTCTGATTGATATACGTATTGTAGGAATTATTGTTCCTTTCTTTACGGTTATCTTTCTTATTGTCGATTTATTACTGATTCAAATAGAAAGAATAGAACGTAAAAAGATTATTGTCAGTTTCTTTGCATATATGTTTTTACTCATTTTTTTTATTGTACTTTTCTGGCCTATTTTATGGAAAAGTCCAATTTATCATTTTATAGCGGCCTTTAGGGAAATGAGTCGTTATGATATTTTTCCTTATCCTATTCTATATCTGGGAAATTATATAGAGGGCACAAGCTTGCCGTGGCACTATATTCCTTTATGGATAGTCATAACCACGCCAGTATTTTATACTTTCTGTTTTTTCATAGGATGTTTTGTTTCCATAAAACTACTGTTAAGGAATCCGATACAGTTTTACCTTAGTAAAAGGAACGATTTTATATTTTTATTGTGGTTCTTTTTGCCATTAGTAGTTGTAATTGGAATTAGGTCAGTTTTATATGATGGATGGCGGCAAATGTTTTTTGTTTACCCGGCATTCTTAATGCTTTCAATGGTAGGATTGACATCCTTGTTTGAATTTATTAAATTAAAATTTCAAGGACTAAGTTACAAGATTATAAATGTAACTTTTATCTTTATCATAGCATTTAGTTTAATTAGTACTACTCAATTTATGGTAAGATATCATCCCTATCAGAATCTCTATTTCAATAAATTAGCCGGCAGGAATATGAATGAGGTAAAAAACAACTTTGAATTGGATTATTGGGGATTATCGTATAGACAGGCCTTAGAATATATTTTAAGAAATGACAAAAGCAAAATTATAAAAGTTTTTGTTGCCAATTGGCCGGGGAAGGCTAATTTCGATATTTTACCCTCTGATGACAGAAATAGGTTGATGTATGTGGAAAATCCAAATGAAGCAAAATACTTTTTAAGCAATTATAGATGGCACAAGGAAGAATATCCGCTTAAAGATGAATATTATTCAATAAAAATTGATGGAACAAAAATTATGGTAGTATATAAAATAAATTAAATTGCGCTTTGGAAAATTTCAAATTCGTTATCTACAAAAGGGATAACCGGTTGCAGAGGGTAGCCCTTTATTTTTTTGATTTTTTGGACCTCTCGGCTCTTTGAAACAAGTCTGTTGACAAACTGTCGATTTTTATGGTAATTTTAGTTGAAGTTGACATAAATAGGGAGGTTTAATTTGAGACTTTTGGAAATTTTGATAGGTCTTCTATTTCTCATCATCAGTGTGGGTTATCTCTACCGGCCAACAA
>CAYOFG010000015.1:0-23980 GCA_964403285.1 uncultured Clostridia bacterium
CGAAAAATGCTGACTTCAAAAAGGCACCCTGTTTTCCAAACTTCTTGATAAATGTATCGAGGGGGGCGATATTAGTAATATTGCCCCTCCCTTTACCGGTAAGTAGGATTTTTTTACCGATAGAATCATTCTTCTCTATTAAGATCACATTTTTCGTAAGTTGACCAGCACGGATTGCGGCCATAGTCCCGGCTGGCCCTGCGCCAACCACAGCAATATCATAAAGGTGCATAGAAAATTGACCTCAATTATGGGGACACAATACTTAATTATCTTACTTGAATGTCTTTGCCCCCCATCGGGCCAATAATTAAGTATTGTGTCCCTCTATTTTCACAGCTCTCTTAGCGTGTCTCGCCAATCCTTGATTTTCTTCAGGTCTTCGAGAGTAAACACAGGGTAATTCCGATAATCTCTTTTGGGTGTAACCCAGTTCTTTCTGATCCAGTTATGGATAGTCTGCCTGGTGACACCTAATTCTTTTGCTGTTTGACTTACGTTGTATTTTTTCATATCAGTTGCATTTTACACTTATTTACAGTCCTTGTCAACCAAATTTGTGACGGCAAAGCTTCCCCTCCCTTTCGGGAGGACTCCAAAATTCTGTGCCAATAAAATAAAAAGCAGAGCTGACGCTCTGCTGCTACATTCAAAACAAAAAGCCCGCCTTATGTAGGGGTTCCGATTTATCGGGACCCCTACAAATGGGGAATGGGTAGATTGTTGGGAGAGAAATTTAAGGAAGTCTCTGAGATTCTACCTTCTTATGTTATTGAATCGAAGGCTTGTTTTAATTGGGTTTCTACATTTGCTGCAATCTTTTTCAATTCCTCGTTCTTAATCATTTCCATCGCTACTGTTGGCTTTATAAATGATACGGTCGTGTTGTCTCCGTCTTCATAAACAATAACGTTACAGGGAAGCATTAGCCCGATATTTTCTTCAGCGAGAATGGCTTTGTGGGCGTTGGATGGATTGCAAGCTCCTAATATTACGTACCTTTTGAAATCTATACCCAGTTTCTCCTTAAATTTTTCTTTGACGTCTATTTCAGTAAGAATTCCGAATCCCTGTTTCTTCAGTTCCCTGGTAACAATCTCCACTGTTTTTTCAAAGGGAATAATCAATTCTTTGGTAAATCCGTAATTAATCACACTGTACCCCTTTCACCTGCGCAGGAGTTTTGCCCTCGTTCTTATTTACCCAGTGCGGCCTCCAGGTCCATTGCGTGTTCCTGTTCCACTGCCAGGATATTCCTGAGATGCTGTGCCAGATGGTACAGATTGAGCTGTTCAGCCTGGCTTATTCTAAGAACATATCTTTTTATAGCATCATTCTCTCCGTCCAGGTCTTGTTGTAACATCGTCACATTGTCCTTAGAAACTTTCGGGGTGGGCATTTCAACCGTGGGAGTCCCGCCAAGATATGCTATCTGGATAGCGAGTGTTGTGGCATGGGTTAGTTCTTCCTGGGCGTGTACAACAAGTTCTCTTTGAATAGTCTGGTACATCGCTCCTTTTATTACTGCCTGATGCTGGGTGTATTGCACGCAAGCTGTGTATTCCAAACCAAGATCTTTGTTCAATAGTTCTATTAATTTCTCTTTTGTAATCTCTGCCATTTGTATCACCTCCTTTTCCCGTTGACTATGCCTGAAGCTCGCCTGGCTCCTCTTTAGCCTACGCTAATTTCCTTGCTATTTTCCCACAACCCATGTAGATTACATTTTCCCCATGCCCTCAGAGGACCGTGAGCGTGGCTGAGTTTTACCTTGAAAGAGACTTGAGGAAAACTCACTCCTCCATTGTAGTTTGCCCTGGCCAGGAATGTGTCGCCACAATAGAGCTCTATCCATTCGATGAAATGGGCTGGTTCGTTTGGATGAGCCAGTAACTTACCTACTTCTATCTTTACCTCAAAAGGTTCATCTTTTTTTACCCTTTCGGGGGCATCTATCGTGGGCATATGCTTTTTCTCCAGGTCGGTCAAATTTTCTCTGTCCTTGGGCTCATTTACGCCACATAAAATGTCATCTTCACAAGTCCATTTCCTTACCATACTGCACCCCCTTTTTCCCCGCGACTAGCCCTGTACATCTCTGTTTTGTCCAGTCACTTCTTTTTCTTCATTGGCTTACCGCAGCACTCTTCCTGTCTATCAGAGGCCCTGCCGCAGGACTGACATTCATAGACCGCCTTCTTTTTCTTTGTTCCGCAATGTCCGCATGTCATGATTGTTACCTCCTTTTTTTCAAAGTCGCTTTTATTTTCGTAATTACCTCCTGTGAATCGAAAGGTTTTACGAGACAAATTTCAATTCCACACATATCCATAAGTTCAGCATGTTCTTTTTCTGTAAAAAATCCGGTCATAGCGATAATAGGAATATCTGCAGTTTTGGGAAAACTTTTCAGTTCATAAGCGACCTGAAACCCGCTCTTCCCCGTTAACTTAAGATCCAGTAATATGACATCCGGTTTTATCCGGGAAACCATCCCCATGGCAGATGTGCCATTGGAAAAAGCGGTAGTATTATAACCCTCCAACTTCAGCAGTTCTTTAAGTTCTTCTCCAAACTCTTTATCATCGTCAATAATCAATACCTTCTTTCTTGGCATCTTTTGTTCCTCCTCTTAGTTTACTTTTGTTTAAACATGGTACATTCAGCGTAAGCGTTATGCATTTCAACTCGTATGCATTTTGCTGTGCATTCCAGGGATTTGTTGAACTGGCAATTTTCTACTTTACAAGCGCCTACGCGTGCCTTAATCTCAGGGACTCCGCCTTTTTTCGCGGCTTTCACCGATGTATTACATATAGGGCTTGCGTCTCCCCCTATGGTGATTGCGACTGCGTGACACTTATTTTTCGCGTTGTAAGCGCACTCTGCTGCATTGCAATCTCTTACTTTGGCTGTCTTTAAAGTCATATTCACTTATCTCCTTATTTTAGGGCATCCCTCACGATATAAGATTATTGCACGAATCCACATTATCAATCAATAGTCCATTTCCCCTTTTTTTTGACTTTTTTCCACCATATGCACTGACCACTCTATAAATAAAAAATGGGGAAGCAGTGAGTGCTTCCCCATTCAAAATCTTTTTTTCCAGATATTAACTGTTATATTTTATTTGTTAATTCTTTAATCTTACCCAGCAATACTTCTATATCAAAAGGCTTACCGATAATCCCGTCAGCCAGTCCTAAAAGGGATTCCTCTTTATCATTATAGCTTTGTTCTTCAATCAGGTTCTTGCTCAAGGGTCGTCCGGTTAGAACAATGACTTTAAGCCCTTTGTTTTGTCCTTTTATGCCCTCCAGGATATCAAGTCCACTTAAACCCGGCATCTTAATATCCAGAATAACAATATCATAGTCGTATTTTTGGATAAGTCTATTCCCACTTAAGCCATCAAACGCCGTGGTTACACGGTAGCCCTCATTGGTCAGGATTTCTGTTATTTCTTCACACAACTCTTCATCATCATCAATCATCAGGATTTTCTTTTTCATTTTGTTTATCTTTTGACCCGGAGAGTTATCGTTACCGTTGTTCCCTCGCCTTTTTTGCTCTTTATGTCTATTGTTCCACCGTGAAGCCGCACTAATTCATTACAAATTGTAAGGCCCAGTCCTGTGCCTTTCGATTTTCGCGTAAAGAAAGGTTGAAATATTTTTTCTAAATCTTCCTCATCTATACCGATTCCGTTATCACTGATGTTTATCTCCAATAAGTTCTTTCCCACATCCCTGGTCATTACTTCTATTTTTCCTTTCTTATCCGATATAGATTGATATGCATTAGTTAAAATGTTATTGAAGACCTCTCCAATCTGCAAGGGATCTCCATCAATAAACTTCTTTTTCGTGGGTCCATAATTTTTGAATATAGAAACATTCTGATTGTAAAATCTTTTTTTGGTAAAAGCAATACATTCATTTAGAAGCTCGTAAATTTCTATCTTTTCATAAGTGGGTATTTTTATCCGCGAATAACTCAAAAGATTATTTATTATCTGGTTGCTTTCCGATATCTTCTTTTCTATATTGTCCAGATGTTTATCTAACAGGAGATTTTTTCTTTTTCTCCTTATGTTATAGGAGGCTGTTTTGATAACTCCCAGGGGATTACGCAGCTCATGAGCAACAGTTGCAGCAAGAGTGCCAATATCGGAGAGGCGCTTTGCCTTATCCAATTCCGCTTGCGCGTGCAATAATTCCTGAGTCCTTTCGTTTACCAGCCTCTCAACGGTTTCCTTGTCTCTTTTCAAAACATCCTCTGCCTGTTTGCGCTCAGTGATATCCTTCACCACTCCCAACATACGCATTGCCCTATTGTTCTCGTCGTGGATGACATTACCTGTTTCTGAAACCCAGCGCACTGTGCCGTCCGGCCAGACAATGCGATGCTCAATATCGTAATTTTTGCCCTTTTCTATGCAGGCGTTTACTGAGTCGATAACATGTTGTCGGTCCTCAGGGTGAACGCATTCGAGAAATGCTTCATAAGTTGCCTTGAATTCTCCGAGACCAAAACCAAACATTGGTTCAATTTTTTCCGACCACTCCAGATTACCCGTTCGAATATCCCAATCCCAGCTACCGATATTTGCAACTCTCTGGGCAAGGGCGTAACGCTCTTCGCTATACTTCAACGCCTCTTCAGCCTTTTTGCGTTCGGTGATGTCATTCTGGATTGAAATAAAATTCAATATTCTACCCTCTCTATCTTTGTGTGCGCTTACCGTCGCATAAGTCGTAAGTTCGGTGCCATCTTTTCTTTTATTGGAGATTTCTCCCTCCCACCAGCCTTTTCTTTTCATAGTGCCTGCTATTTTTTCGGCTACTAATTCTGGTGTTGGGCCTACGTTGAGAATGGATACGTGCTTTCCTACCAATTCTCCCTTTTGGTAACCAAAAAGTTCATCCGTCGCGTCGTTCGTATAAGTTATTATCAAATCTGGAGAAAGAAGACATATTGCTTCTTTAGCTGCTTCGATAGTTTTCAGGAATCTATCCTTTTCCTCCTCGGTCTTCTTGCGCTCGGTGATGTCCCTGATGATGATAGTACTTATCCGACCGTTTGCCGTCTTTCTCGATGAGACGGAAAGCTCAGCCGGGAATACTTCGCCGTCTTTTCTCCTGGCTTCAATTTCCTTTGTCTTTCCCACTGGCGGGTTCTTCTCTGCTTTTGCGAAATCCTTCCTCAAGCTATCGGTATAGTAGTCAGGGACTATCAAGTAATTCAGGAATGCACCAACAGCTTCACCTCGACTATAACCGAATATCTTTTCCGCTGCAGAATTCCATAATAATACCCTGCCCTCATCGTTTACAGAAATTATGGCGTCACTGACCGTATCAATGAGCGCTTTGTAATGCTTCTCAGCCTCGCGGAAAAAATCTGCCAGCGTTAATTCCAAAGATGTTCCCTTGGCGCGTGCTTCTCTGGTAATAGTTAGCACAGCGACAATAAAGTAGACGCCGGCGAGGTATTGTGCCGACCTACCTGCCCACCCTATAGGACTGCCAACAGCCTTCTGAAGAAACACCGCGGACAATCCTGCAGCGATCAGGGCCAGGGCCAGAGAGTACCAGTATAGAAAGTCTACCTTCAACTTAGAATAACGTTCCATGAACAAGAAAGAAGATATGGCGAATAGAGCCAGTGCACTTCCCAACACACCCTGCCTCAATGGTGTGGGACCCAGTCCTTGCATGAAGAATGGCGGGATAGCCTCTCGCAAGCTCGCTATGGCGACTAATGCTATGAATACCAACACCCCAAGATAGACAAGTACCACTCGGAACTTTCTACGTTTTGACACTTTTCCTGTAGCTATTTCTGGTAAAGGCAACATCGCACCCATGGCATGAAAGAGTGAACCTAATAGAGCCCCGGTATTATGAATAGTCACGTTAATGTTTGGTGAGCCTGTAAAGGTTATTAGCCAGCCAGCAATTAGATTTGCAGTGCCGAACGTCAATACCCCGCAACCTAATAAGAGAACATTAGGCAAACCCGTTGTTAAGTAGCATTTCGCTGAGATGTAGGCTACAGCAAAAGATACGACGGAGACGAACAGCGTGTTAAGGACAGGGAGAAGTAGAGGTGGCTCAAAGACTGCCTTGATATCTAATATGGCTAAGACTACAATAATAGCTACGAAAATGGGAACCGCTATTGCGCCAACTCCCCTGGCTACAGCCCCCCACGATAAACGTGAGGCGTCAACGTTCGACAAGTCCTGTCTCTTTGGCTCATTTTTCACTTTGCGTTCTTGCATCTTATTTACGCTTTCTCTTTTCTCGCCGAATTTTCTTTCGATACTCTGCTGGCGTGTACTTAACGAGTTTCTTGAAAAGTCTGATGAATGATTCTACGTTTTCATATCCTAAGTTTTCCGCAACCTGATTCACATTGTAACCCGTCTTACTCAAAAGCTCCCTTGCCTTTTCTATTTTGACCTTCAACCTGTATTCGCTAAAACTTTTACCGGTGTTCTGTCTGAAGATTCTGCTTAGATATTTAGGACTTAGATAGACTGCCTGAGCTGCATCCTTCAAACATACTTTTTTGTGATAGTTCCGTTCCACAAAGCGCTTTACTTTTTCAATCTTTCCTTTTATACCAGCAATATCTATGTTGCCTTCTTCTTTTTTGGCTTCTAATAAACCTTCTATAATTTTTTTCGCTTTATCAATATCCAGGGGTTTCTGTATGTAATCGTCAGCACGTCCCTTTAAAGCTTCAATAGCTACACTTTCAGAACTGTAACCCGTCAAAATGACGATACCGAGGTCAGGGTCTATCTTCCTCATTTCCTTTAATACATCTGTACCGCGCAACCCTGGCATCATTACATCCAGGATTACCAGGTCTATGACATTCGGTTTTCTCAACAAATTCAATGCTTCTTCACCATTACGGGCTTCGATTACTTGGTAATCCTCGAGGCAATCGCGAAATTCCTCTCTAAACTCCTTATCATCATCTACAAGTAAAATATTATAAGGCATCTCTCTCCGAATTTTCTGTGAATTTCAATATCTGGTTCATCATTCTTACTGCCTCAACGGGGTGTTTACCTATAGCGGTTTCTGCTGAAAGCATAACAAAATCAGTCCCATCTAACACTGCGTTGGCAACGTCAGTAACCTCGGCTCTCGTGGGTTTTGGATTTTCCACCATGCTTTCAAGCATCTGTGTAGCAGTAATCACGAATTTCTTTCGCTGGTTACATTTTCTGATTATCCGTTTTTGAACAATCGGAATTTGGTAGATTGGAATTGATATTCCCATATCTCCACGAGCTATCATAATTCCATCGGAAACGTCTATTATTTCGTCAATGTTCTTAATGCCCTGCAGGTTTTCAATCTTGGCAACTATCTGGCAATTTGGGAGTCTGGGTTTTACCAAATCCCTTATTTGAATAATATCATTTCTATCTCTTACAAAGGACTGCGCGATATAATCTACCTCATTCCTTATGCCGAACCGGATATCCACTCTATCCTTATCAGTTAATCCTTTAAACTGTAGCTTTATGTTCGGAATATTAACGCCCTTATTTTCCTTTAAAAAGCCAGGAATAACCACTTCTGCCTTGATATATCTATTCGTACTTGATTTCACTACCAGAGCAATGTTTCCGTCGTCTATGTAGATGTGAGTCCCTGCTTTTATATCATTTAGAGAACTTCCATAATCGAACGGTATTACTTTCTTTTCTCCGGCTACATCCTGGTTAGTTAGAAGAACCCGCTGTCTCTTCTTTAATTCCACGCCTTCCTTATTTTTGAACTTGCCAATCCTTATGCGATAACCTTCCAGGTCCTGCAATATTTTTATGTGTCGCCTATATTTCCTGTTTAGCTCTCTAATCAAATTTATATGGGATTTGTGACTGGCATGGCTTCGATAGGAAAAATTGAGTCTCGCTAAGTCCATACCAGCAAGCATCATATTTCTCAGTACCGTTACATTACCACTGCAAGGCCCTAATGTGCAAATTATTTTTGTCTTTACCACTTCAGTTTCCGATTCCGGGGACACAATACTTAATTATTGGACACGAAGCTGGACTTTGGAAAACAATTAAGTATTGTGTCCCCTTATTTCTTTTTGAAGAAGAGCCAATTTTTGTCTTCAGGATTTTTTGGTTGTATCTTTATCAGGCAATAAGTGCCTTTTAATTTATCGCCACTTAATTTGAAGATTATTTCTTTAGTTTGAAACTTTATAGGCTCATAATATCCTTTGTCCCATATTTCTACGGTTCCCGCGCCGTACAGTCCCTCGGCTATTTCGCCTTCAAAATCCTCATAGCCTAAGGAATGGTCTTCAACCTGAATGGCCAATCGTTTGATCTTCACTTCTTTTGGTGGTTCTTTGGGGATGGCCCAGCTTTTTAATACCCCGTCTTTTTCCAGGCGGAAATCGTAATGAAGATGTGTGGCCTTGTGTTTCTGGATTACAAAAATAGGTTTTTTGGTTTTTTTATGCGTCTTTTTAGGCATAAAAATCCTTTCTAGAAGGGCAAAGCTTTTGTAAAATGCATTCTAAGCATTTTGGTTTTTTTGCATCACAAATCTTTCTGCCATGGTCGATTAGGAGATAGCTAAACTTTCCCCATTCTTTCTTATCCAACAATTTCATTAAGTCCTGTTCTATCTTATCCGGATCCTGATTCTCAGTGAGCCCTAACCTCTGGCTTAATCTCCTGACATGCGTGTCCACTGCTATACCTTCTATCTTTCCAAATCCATTAAAAAGTACTATATTCGCTGTCTTTCTGGCGACCCCAGGCAGTAGCAGTAATTTATCCATCGCACCTGGTATTTCACCAGCAAAATCCTTTATAATCTTTTGGGCTGTTGATATTATATTTTTTGCTTTATTACGATAAAATCCTGTGGAACGAATCTCCTGCTCAAAGGTTTCTAAGTTGGCTTTTGCATAATCTTGAACTTTCCTGTACTTTTTAAAAAGAGATTTAGTTACCATATTTACTCTTTCATCAGTACATTGTGCAGAAAGAACTGTAGCTACCAAAAGCTCTAACGGATTGCTAAAATTTAAGGCAATCTTTGCTTGGGGATACTCTTTTTTTAGTAAGGGCATTATCTTATCTATATTTTTAGCTGACATTTGTCCTTATTCCCTGGAGCTTTTCACGCCCTTTTCTTTCCTGTTGCTGTCTCCTTCAGGATTTTTTCTAATTGTTTCTTCTCATAAAGCCTGTAATTATTCATGGGATGGCGTATTGCCTTCAACTTATTCCCATTATCCCAGCGTCTTAAAGTCATAGGAGATACGCCGAGAAAGCTGGCTGCTTTCTTGACAGTCATATAGTGATTTAGTTTGACCATTTTACTACACCTTCACTAACATTGTACAAGTTTGTCCGTAAAAGTAAAGTACATTTTTTTATGTTTCCGGGAACTGGTGGGTAATTAAGTATTGTGTCCCTATAATTCGGCGCGGGGAATGACTACAATTCCTTCGGGGGAGACGTAATATTTTTTGCGGTCTTGTTCCAAATTATACCCGATGATTTCTCCTTCGGGAATTTTGACATTCTTATCAATAATTGCGCGGGTAATCCGAGCGTGCCTTCCAACTTCTACATTATCCATAATAATGGATTGGCTTATTTCGGAATAACTGTGAATGAATACGTTTCTGCCTACCACAGAATCTCTTATTTCTCCACCACTGACGATGGTGCCTTCACAGATGATGGAGTTTAAAGCTGCGCCCTGCCTTCCGTGTTCATTGAATACAAACTTCGCCGGTGGAAGTTCAGTGTAACTGGTGCTCTTAATCGGCCAGCGAGGATTGTAGAGGTTAAAGGAAGGTGTGATGGCGCGAAGGTCCATATTTGCCTGATAGTAACTTTCAATGGTCCCTATATCCCGCCAGTAACCAGTCTCTTTTATCTTTTCTTCACCCGGAATCTTGTTTTCTCTAAAGTCGTAGGCGAAGACTCTCTTTTTCTGATACAGTGCGGGAATGACATCCTTCCCAAAATCGTGCCCGGTCTCTTTTGTCAGGGCATTCTCTTTCAGTTCACCCATCAATACTTCAGAGCTGAAAAGGTAGTTTCCCATAGAGACTAAGACTTCATCAGGTCGGCCAGGAATGGGATGGGGCTTTTCGGGCTTTTCCTGAAAACCAGTGATGAGACCGTCTTTCTCTACATCGATAATACCCATTTGTGATGCCTTTTCCATAGGCACAGGAACAGTGGCGACAGTGACGTCGGCATTATTTTCTATATGAAAGCTGACCATCTGGCGAATATCCATCCTGTACACGTGGTCTGCACCGAAAACAGCTACAATATCGGGGCGGAACCCTTTGACCAAATTCAAATTCTGATATATAGCATCAGCAGTTCCCTTGTACCAACTTTCTCCTAAACGCATCTGGGCAGGGACGGCAATGATAAAGTGGTCTCTCACAACCTGTCCCATCTGCCAGCCGTCCTGGAGATGCTCAATGAGAGACTGTGCCTTAAATTGTGTCAAAACATAGAGGGAATAAATACCCGAATTGAGAAAATTGCTCAGGACAAAATCGATAATTCGGTATTTGCCTCCAAAGGGCACTGCTGCTTTGGTTCTATCTTTGGTGAGAGGGTAAAGTCTCTCTCCCTTCCCGCCGGCCATAATCATACCGAGAATTTTTGGTCTCATTTTCTTACCTTTTCCTACTGGAAAATAAGATGCGAAGAGCGAAAAAAGCGCAGGAACACGGGTTTAAAAGATTACTAAGAATAAAAAAGCAGGATTGATAACTGATAAATCCTGCCTTACGATATTCTCTATTTGCGGGTTCCTAAGTCGGTTTTTCCATCTTAGCCTTACATTCTATGCAGAAGTGCGCGTAGGGAACTGCCTTTAGTCGCTTTTTAGTTATTAAATAACCACAATTTTCGCAGACTCCAAAACGCCCCTCGTCAATCTTTTTTAGAGCACTTTCGATGTCTTCTAATCTCTGCCTTTCACCGTGATTAAGTTCAAAAAGTAATTCCCGCGCAGAAGAATCTGCCGCCTGGTCAATACTATCTCCTACCTCACTACTGGGATACTCTTTCTCGTTCTCCGTCGTTTTTTGGACTAAGTTCAGCAGTTCTTCTCTTAATTGAATAAGTTGCTCCTTAAATTTCTTTACATCCTTTGTATCTATTCTTTTTTTCGATCCTGATGATTTTTTCATAAATATTTCCTGCGGCACAAGCAGTAACCTCGAGATTCTACACGAGGTTGCCACGGACTTCCCCTCGTCCCGATTGAAAATCGGAATTGAATCGCTGACAATGACATTCAGAACATGTTTAGCACTATAAGAATAATTATTTTCTTGTCAATTGTCAAGCGAAAAAATAGAATATTTTAAACTTATGAGCCGAATTTCCAGGAAATTCCTGCCATAACGGTTCTACCAGGCATGGGATAACCAAAAACCATCTGGTATTTCTTATCCAGAATGTTAGCGAAGGAAACATAGGCTTCCAGACTACCGATTTTCTGAGCAATCCTCGCATTAAGGAGAAAGTAGTCCGGTAATCTATCTCCTGTCTTTCCTCTCGCGTTCCATTGTTCACCGACATATTCTGTCCCTAAACTTATCTTTAAGCCAAAATCGTTGGCATAATCAATACTATAGTTGACTCGGTTGTGGGGCTTATAAGGTGCAATTTCGTATCTCTCTTCTTCTTCTTCTTTCCCTGCACTGTGGAGATACATATAATTTATGGACTGAGAAAGTCCGTCCATAATTTGATGGATAAATTCTATCTCTACGCCCTGGCTATATGCTTGCGCCACATTAGAAGGAACCCATAAGCCCCAAAGATTTGCTGGATCCACGGGGGCCCACTCTATCAAATCCTCTATATTGGTGCGGAATAGAGTCAGTCTGCTTAATAAAAGATTGCCCAGTTGGTGTTCAAATCCAAAGTCATAAGAAGTGGCCTTTTCTGGTTTCAAGTTGGGATTTCCCTCAGCCTGATAAATCCCATAATCAGTGTATGGCTGGTATAGGTCGCAGAATGTTGGCGCTCGAAAACCTCTTGCCAGGTTGAACGAAATCTTGAAGTATTCCCTGGGCTGATAGATTAAGCTAAGACTCGGATTCGTCTGGCCGCCATAGGCCGAATGGTGGTCGAAACGGATTCCCGGTATTGCAGTCATTGGTTTAAAAGAGAGAGTCTCCTGGAGAAAGACAGCTTGATTTAAGCTTTTTTCGTCGATTTTAGTTTGTGAATCAATTTCATTTTTCTGTCTGTATTTATCCTGGTGAATGTCCGTACCGAATGTTATCCCGTACAAAGTATTCACCTGGGCCTCTATTCCCTGGGTAACATTTTTGTGAAGGTCGTCTCTGGGCTCATCAGGATTTCTATCTCTCCTTTGGTCGCTACTCCCATAGGCTTTGAACATAAATTTTGAATTTTCTCCTTTATTTGAATATTCTAAAATGGCGTATTCTTTCTCATCTTCCTGATTGTGGTTGGGGTCGGCTGCGAATTTTTCATCTAACAGAATCGGTTTCCAGGTAATTGGGTCAAACTCCTGATAGTTCACGCCGGGAAGCCCCAGTTCCCCTCTGTGGTATCCGCCTCTAAATTCAAAATTTCCGATTTTTCTGGCATCGTATGCTAATCTTCCTGTAAAATTATGGTTATCGTACGCACTATTTTTTCGCCAGCCATTGGAAGTATTGTTACTTATTGTAAAGTAGGTTTTAATATTGGTATCTTTTGTCCCCAAATTTAATCTAGCTATCTGGGTGCCAAAACTTCCCCTGCCAAAATTTCCATCAACTATAACCTTCTCGTCCTTTGCTTCTCTGGTAATGATATTGACCACTCCTCCCAGGGCATTGGCACCATAGAGTGCTGAGGCAGGACCACGGACAACTTCTATTCTCTCAATATTGTCTATGGGAAATTGGCTCAAATCCGCTATCCCGTCAGAGATGCTATTTACAGAACGGCCGTCAACCATTACCAATGTCTGATATGCGGAACAACCACGGAGCGCAATGTAGGACGGAGAACCCAGAGTTCCGTATCTCCTTACCTCCACGCCCAATCTGTTCTTAAGGACTTCTCCCACATTCTGAGCATTACTCTCGGCAATTTCTTTTCTGGTGATTACACTGACATTTGTGGGTAAATCTTTTACCATTCTGGGACCCCTGGTTGGCGTTATTACGATGACTCCCAGGTCTCCCATATAGACTGCCTGTTCCTTTCTATGTTCCTTCTCCTTCTCTATCTCTATCTCCCTCTCTTCTATCTTCTCAGAGGAGACTCTCTTTTCCTCTTCCACTTTCTCCCTCATTTCTTTTAAGTCCTTTTCCAGCTGTTCCTTTAAGATATTGGCCTCTTCTTCTCTCCTTGTCCTCTCAAATTCAAGTTTATCTACCTTCTTCTTGAGCTCCCGTTCCATTCTAGTCTTCTCTTCCTCTTTAGCCCTGAGTCTCCCTTCAACTTCACGCTTGACTTCCTCAATTAATGCCTTCTCCTTCTCTATCTCTATCTCCCTCTCTTCTATCTTCTCAGAGGAGACTCTCTTTTCCTCTTCCACTTTCTTTCTTACTTCCTTTAACTCCTTTCCCAGCCAGGCGAGACCAACCACAAGTAGAATGGCACCCAAAATCAAAATTAAATTTCTCCTTCTTAGTAACATCCAGATACCTCCTTAAGAAATGTTTTCAACAACGCAGAGCTTCGCTCTGCGGTTACCATTTCGTCACCCTAAAGGGCGACCAACCAATTCGGTCGGGCACTCTTCAGAGTGCCGAGACATCACACAAAACTTCGCTCTGCCGCTACATTCTGCATCCCGATTTTCAATCGGGAAAATTGTGCCTACAAATCCAGCCTCCCTTTCGGGAGGACATAAAGCCCTACACTACCAGTCTACGGGGACAAGCCCCTACACTACGAATAAAACGGAATTAATATTCGATGCCTCTTCTTTCTTTTACGCCTCGATGGAAGGGATGTTTTATTTTCTTCATCTGGGTTACTAAATCTGCCCTTTCTATAATCTTCTTAGGCGCTCCCCTTCCGGTCAAAATGATTTCTAAGGACTCTGGTTTTTTCTCCAGAAGCCCTAAAATTTCTTTCTCCTTCAAAAATTCATCCCGTAAAGCTATCAATATCTCGTCTAAAATTACCATATCATAGTTTTTCTTAAATATTTCTTTAATCGATTCTAACGCCTCTAGACATTTTTCTCTTGTCCCTTCCGGGGAAATATTTTTATAGAAGTGAGGATGTTGAGGAACAAAATTGATAATTTCTATTCCCAGTCCTTTCATAACTTCCACTTCGCCGTAGGGAAAATCTTGCAGGTTTTTGAAAAAGTAGACAAAGCAGACTTTAAACTTATGTCCTCTTGCCCTTATTGCCTGACCGATGCTGGCTGTAGTTTTACCTTTTCCATCGCCGGTGTAAATCTGAATTAATCCTTTCTCTTCCAATTTGTGTCACCTCCTTAGATACCCTATTAGTTCTTTCGGTACTTTGTGACATCAATTTGCTAAGCAAAGTTACCCGGGGCGCGCCAGTAACGGGATTCTCCTCCACAAGAACCTTGCTCTGGTATATCCGGGAGAGATTCTCTTCAGTTATTACCTCTTTTGGGCTACCCATCTTATAAATTCTGCCACCATCAAGAAGAAGCAAACGGTCGCAGTAGTCACTGGCTAAATTCAAATCGTGAGCTACTATAATTAGAGTTAATCCCTTTTCAGCATTCAATTTCTTGATGAGATCATAAATCTCTATCTGGTATCCTATGTCCAGATGCGCAGTGGGTTCATCGAGCAGCATTACCTGTGGCTTTTGGGCTAATGCCCGGGCGATTATTGCCCTCTGTCTTTCCCCTCCGGAAAGCTCGAAAATTAGACGATTGCTAAAACTGAACGTGTTAGTTAGAGCCATTGCTTGAGAAGCAATTTGCAAATCTTTTTCTGATTCGAATCCAAAGTTTGACAGCCAGGGTGACCTTCCCATGAGAACAACCTCGCCAACTGTAAATGGGAAAGGGAAATAGGTATCTTGAGGGACGACTCCAACTATCTGGGCAATCTCTTTCTGGCTCAGTGCTAAGAGATTTTTCCCCTGGAGATGGACTTCTCCTTCCTGAGGGATTAAGACCCTGGATAGTACCCTCAGGATTGTTGTCTTGCCCGACGCATTGGGCCCGATTATGCCCAGAATCTCTCCCTCTCTTACCTCAAAAGAGAGACCATCAAGCACCCAGCTCTCAGCATACCTAAATCTCAAATCTTTGACTTTAAAAAAAGGGGTCAGAGTCATTTTCTCCCAAAAAGGGGACAGGCACCTTTTTTCCGGGAAAAAAGTACATGTCACTTTTTTCTCTTAAAAGAGGATTGTTCGTTTTTTCCTGAGGAGATAGATGAAAAAGGGACCTCCGCATATGGCAGTTATCACTCCTACAGGAATTTCTGTGGGCGCCATAAGCGTCCTGGCAAGAGTATCGGCAATGATAAGATATATACTCCCACATAGTCCAGCTGCTGGTAAAAGTAACCTGTGGTCTGAGCCGATAATCATTCTCACAACATGGGGAATCAATATGCCCACGAACCCTATAAGCCCACTGACTGAAACCGCAGCACCTGTAATTAGCGAAGCACCGATGAAGGCTATCTTTTTGGCGCGTTCTACGTCCAGACCAAGTTGGGTCGCTGATTCCTCTCCTAAAACTAAAAGATTGAGACTGCGAGCATGGTAAAGAAGTATGAGAATTCCTACTATCACATAGAACGAAACTATCGCCACCATAGGATACTCTTCTGAACTTAAACTTCCCATTAGCCAGAAAATTATTCCCTGTACCTTGTGGGGACCGGCTATGGAGGTGATGAACATAATAATGGCGGCAAGGATAGCGCCAGTTACCACGCCTACTAAAAGCATTGTTTGAATCGATATTTTCCTGTGTATTTTCGAAATATGGTAAACAAAAAGGATGGTAAGTAATCCTCCGGCAAAAGCGAACAGGGGAATTGAGGGTAGAGAACCAATAGTAATGTTCAAACCGAGCAGAATAGCGATTATTGCTCCCAGGGCAGAGCCACTGGAAACTCCCAGAATATAGGGGTCTGCCAAAGGATTCCTTAACAAGGCTTGCAAAACCACGCCACTGACAGCAAGTGCTCCCCCTACCATACAGGCAAGTAGTATTCTGGGAAGTCGCACCTTTAACAGAATTACTGCCTTAGCATTCCACCAGGTTTCGCCAGGAGAATTAGAAAAAATCTCAAGTAAATCCTTAAGTTTTATATCTGCTGAACCTTGAAATGAGCAGAATATTATGGTAACGATGAGGATAATTACTAAAAGGAGTATGGTTATCAGCCACTTTTTTAAACTTAAAACTTTCATCTTTCTTTCTCCAGAAATATTTCCGGATGTATGGCCTTAGCTATTTCCGTAAGCCCCTCAATCATTCTCGGTCCGGGTCTGGTTAACAGATTAGCCTCAATTATATATATCCTTCCATTATGCACTGCGGACATATTTGTCCACTTCTTCCACCATCTTTTTTCAGCGAGGCAGGGGTCGTCGGGAGTCATTGAACAGATGATAATTACCTCAGGGTCGGCCAAAAGAATCTCTTCCAGCGTGTATCTAGGGTATCTGGAAGAAGACCGACCGGCGACATTTCTTCCACCAGCAATCTCAATCAAATCGTGGGCAAAACTCCCCGGACCCACGGATATGAGCGGGTCAGCACCCATTTCCAGAAATACGCCAGGGCGAGAGATTCCATCAACTTTTTTTCTAACTACGTGCAGTCTATCCTGCAAAGCTCCCAGAAGCTCTCTTGCCTTTTCTTCTCGATAGGTTAACTTTGCTAATAGAGAGACGTTCTCAAAAATGTCTTCTATTTTTTTAGGGTCTAAAACGAAAACTTTAATGCCAAAATCTTCCATCTGCTCGATTAATCGGGGAGTGTTGGTTTTCAGAGTGGTTACTACCAGGTCGGGTTCGAGTAATGCAATTGCCTCAATGTTAGGGTTTATGTACCCGCCCACTTTCGACTTGGCTCTCGCCTGTTCAGGATAATCGCAATAGTCTGTCACTCCCTTCACTTCGTTTCCCAGTCCCAGGGCAAAGAGTATCTCCGTGACGCTGGGGTCAAGAGAAACTATCCTCTCAGGAGGATGGTTGAATCTCACTTCTCTCCCCAGGTCATCTGTCGACGAGACCCCAAGCGGAGAATTCGATTTTAAGGGTGGTGCTTGACTGCCGCAGCCGGCTAACAACAAAATAGAAATAAGAAAAATAAAACGATATTTCATAGCCATATTTTCTTTTTGTAGCAGCAAAGCGTAAGCTTTGCTTCCATTGGCAGAGCTATCGCTCTGCAGCTACATTCTCTTTTTGTAGCAGCAAAGCGTAAGCTTTGCCTCATTTTAGCAGAGCTATCGCTCTGCAGCTACATCGAAAATCTACGAGCCAAAAATTGACAGGATTAGGAGGCTGAAGACTTCGGTCAATTCGTTTATTGCGCCGAAGGTATCTCCCGTCATACCTCCGATTTTCCTGGTGATATATCTTGTTAGAATGAGAGCAAACACAAATATACCCAAAATAAATGGTAGCAATTGAGTTTTCAAAATCAGAAAACCTACTACTAATGTAAACAGTGTTGCTCCCAACCATTCTCTTAATCTTATCGGTTTACAGAAGAATTTTCCCAGACCTTCGGTCTTTGCTGCTTTAGAGAGTGAACCGGAGACTACCATTGCCCATCTGCCGGATAGAGGCATTAGTAGCAGAGCCTTGTATTTAATTGCCTCGGGAATTCCTTCCAGAAGAGCAAATTTCAAAAGAATCAGAATAACCAGTCCTATTGCGCCCATTGTGCCGATATGACTATCTTCCATTATCTTCAATATCTCTTCTTTATTTTTACCTGCGTAGAATCCATCTACTGTATCGGCGAAGCCGTCTAAATGTAGTCCTCCTGTGAAAATGACTAAAAGAATAATAATAGATAGATTGACAACTGAATGGTTCAAGTATTTTGAAAACACGAAATTAAGCCCGGCTAGACAACCACCGATTAGAAGACCAACAAAGGGAAAGTAGAATAGCGACCTGGATAGATAATCGCTGGTGACTTCACCTCTCTTGCCAGAGCCAAAAATAGTCAAAAACTGAATTGCTGCTACCATCGATTTCATAATCCTTCGGAAACTCCTGCATCGTGGAAAGTTGCCATCTGAGTCAAAATTTTTATGCCTGCATCTACCATATTTATGCCCAGGGCTGCTCCCGTACCTTCGCCGAGCCTGAGGTCTAAGTCGAGTAGAGGTCTTAAACCTAAAAAGCTCAACATTCGCTTATGTCCAGCTTCTGCTGAACAGTGTGAGGGAATCAGGTAATTCTTAACTTCTGGTTCTAACTCTGTTGCCAGGAGAGCTGCTGCTCCAGAGATGAATCCGTCGATAACCACGGGAATCCTGTGGGAAGCACCGGCAAGGATAATTCCCACCAGTCCTCCAATTTCAAATCCTCCCACTTTGGATAGAATATCGATCGGGTCATTGGGGTCGGGCTTATTGGTTTTTAATGCTCCTTTAATAACGTCTATTTTGCGCTTGAGTTTAAGATTATCTATTCCTGTTCCCCTGCCGGTAACTTCTTCTGCAGATGTCCTGGTTATAACTGCCAGTATTGCGCTGGAAGGAGTAGTATTTCCAATTCCCATATCTCCCGTGCCGATAATATCTATACCTCTGGCCAATTCTTCTTGCACAATTTCGATTCCTTCATTGATTGACCTTATTGCTTCTTCCCGGCTCATCGCTGGTTCTTTTAATATGTTTTTAGTCCCATAATTTACCTTTCTGATTATGAGATTGGGGTGGGGTTTCAGGTCGCAAGCAACTCCCATATCGACTACTACTACTCTTGCACCTATATGACGAGCAAGAACATTAATTCCTGCTCCCCCTTGTAAAAAGTTGTAAACCATCTGGCTGGTGACTTCCTGGGGAAAAACGCTCACTCCTTCTCTTGCGATTCCGTGGTCTCCGGCTAAAGTAAATATCACTTTATTCTTCAAATTGGGGCTATCTTCTCTTTTGATTCCCACCACAATTTTTGCCAGTTCTTCCAGTCTTCCTAAACTCCCTCTGGGTTTGGTGAGAAAGTCCAATCTATCTTGCGTTTTTTCCATCATTTGTTGGTCGACTGGCTCAATCTTTTCAATAATTTTCTGAATTCTTTCCATTTTTACCCCTTTATTTTAATGGGAATCCCTGCCTCCAGCAAATATACTTCTTCTGCCATCTTAGCAACTATCTGGTTGGCTTGCCCGGCGATATCTCTGAAATTACGGCCTAATCTGTTCTCCGGAACAATTCCCATTCCTACCTCGTTGGAAACTATTAGAGCGGTAAGATTTCTCCTCTTGAGACTCCTGAAGAATTCTTTAATTTTCTTCAAAGTGACTGCTTCTTTTTCTTCAGAAAGGAGGAGATTTGAAATCAAGATGGTTAAACAATCTATTATTACTATACTGGCGTTCTCTATTTTAACCAAAATTTTTGATGCGTCCACCCTCTCTTCTATAGTTTTCCAGGAAGCGGGGCGACTTTTCCTGTGTCTCTCTATTCTTCTTTTCATCTCTTCGTCTCCACAAGAGGCAGTGGCGACATAAACTACTCCCGGTTGTCCAGACGATAACTTTTTTGCCCGGGCAACAGCAAAACTGGACTTCCCACTGCGCGCTCCGCCTAAAATAAGGATTAACCTGCCCATATATCTTTCTCCAAAAATTAAAAAACCCAACCTTCACTTGAAAGTTGGGACTGGAGCCTTATGAATTCGGCCACCCTTCCCGCGAAGGCGTTATATTGCAAACAGGTTCTCGGACTCGCTTCTGTTAACAAGCTCACCGTTGCGGGGCAGTGCCCGATTTTCACGGACTTCCCCTATTTGCACAAAAATTTTCAATCTATTCTACTATATACACCCTTCCCCTGTCAAGGACTTTCTCAACTTCGTCTTTCTATATTCTTTTAACTGTACCAGAAGATCATAGGAAACTTCTTGTTTTCCTATCAGAACTTCCTCATTTAATGTACCCCCGTGACAATCGGATCCTCCAGTGCTTAAAAGACTAAATTCCTTAGCCCAACTGCTAAATCTCTTTACATCTTCGGGGGTATGATTGGTATAGTAAACTTCGATTCCATCCAGCCCAAACCCCTTGAGCTTTTGGATTATTTCCTTGCTGTTTCCTCCATATAGAGGATGGGCAATAACAGAAATTCCTCCCAGTCGGGAGATCAACTCCAGCGCCTCTTGAGATGTCAATCTTAACTTAGGAACATACGCCGGTTTGCCATAAGCCAAATAGCGATCGAAAGCTTCCTGGAGATAGTGGACAAATCCCTCCTTCTTTAAAACTTTTGCCACGTGCATTCTACCAACAGAACCTTGCCCAGCAAGGTCGAATAACTGTTGGGGCTCAATCTCAACTCCTAAACGTTCAAGTTTCTCTAAAATCTTGTAGGCTCGCTGCCGGCGCGCTTCCCTGAAATGGCGAAGTTTCTCCTGAAAATTCTCATCCTGCCAATCGATATAGTATCCCAGGATGTGTATCTCTTCATCTCCAGCAGACTCTGGCTCCACGCTAAGTTCCATGCCCGGAACGATTTCTACTCCCAATTTTTTCCCCGCTTTAATAGCCAGAAGAGTGGCGTCAGTGTTGTCGTGGTCAGTAATAGCTACGGCAGCCAGACCTCTGTTACTGGCAAGTTTAACAATCTCTTCCGGAGTAAAGGCTCCATCAGAAAATGTACTGTGTATATGCAAGTCAACAGTTAGATTTTTCAAAATATACCCCGTTAATTACTATATTGTTGACTCCCCTCTGATTTCATCGGGGGCTTATCCAAAAAATGTAGCAGCAAAGCGTAAGCTTTGCCTTCCCAAAGCAGAGCTATCGCTCTGCAGCTACACTTCTTTCTGCTTTCCTCCCTTTCGGGAGAACTCCAGCCCACTACTTCTCTCTGGAGCGGGCGATGGGACTCGAACCCACGACGTCAACCTTGGGAAGGTTGCATTCTACCGCTGAATTACGCCCGCTTTGATTAAGAGAATTTTATTCTAAAAAGACCCTTTTGTCAAGTAAATGGTCAAAACCATTATTTACTGAATTTATATTTAAGTATTGTTAGAATACCTAAAACAGCATCCCTCCAGTTGATTTTCTTCCCTTCTCTTAATGTTCTGGGAGAATATGATATGGGGACTTCATGAATTTCGTAACCTTTCTTCAACAACTTAACTGTAACCTCGGCTTCAAATTCGAACTTTTTTGCTCGCAATGTCAAATTTTTTAGAACCCCGGTTGCAAAGGCCTTGTAGCAGGTATATGAATCGGTGATTCTGGAACAATATAATACGTTGATTAACCAGGTCAAAAACTTGTTGCCTAAAAGGTAACGTAAGTAAATAGGTTTATTAAATTGTAGAAATCTGGAACCATAAATAATCTTAGCTTTTCCATCCATAATTGGTCTCGTCAATTTGTGGTACTCTTCGGGGTCGTATTCTAAATCAGCATCCTGTATGACTGTTACTTCTCCCTCAAGGTAGGGAATTGCCGTCCTTATTGCGCTTCCCTTTCCCTGGTTTTCTGTATGGTAAATTACTCTTATATTTTCATCGCTCAATTTTTCCAATATCTCTCTCGTCCTGTCAATGGATCCATCATCTACTATAACAATTTGTTTATCAATATTCACTTTTTTTACTCTGTCGATGATTTTTAGTATGGTACTTTCCTCATTGAAAACTGGCATGATAACCGATAATTTCATAATTTTTTCCTGCGGGGGCAGACCCCTGCCTCCTCTGCCAATATTTCCTTCAAAAATTGGAGAGCTTCGTCTCTATTTTTTAATTTTCCTCCCGCCTGGGTTTCTGCTACTCTTTTTAATAACCTGCCAATCAGAGGACCTTGAGGAAGATTGAAACTTTCCATAATTTCATCTCCCCGGACAAGAGACTTAGGCAAGATTCGTTCTTTGTGGTAGTAGTACTTGTTTAACATTTTTTTGACAGTCTCTTCATGTTTCCTTAGGGACTTTCGACTTATTTCTATGGCAAGCTTTTTATTTTTATCAGGTGGAATTTTTCGATAAGAATAACGGTCTGCCAGAGAAAGAAGAAGAGTATCCACTCCATCCTCAGAGAGGTCTCTAAAAAAGCGATGGACTGCTCTATCGGTCAACTGGGGAACTTCACTCAAGTTACCGGGACGCATATGGTGCTCAACTGTCTTCTGGACAATTTTGATTGCTCTGTTACTGAATTTTAGCCTCTGCATAATTTCCATAACCAGTGCAGTTCCAGCTTCCTCGTGGCCAAAAAACCGAACCCTTCCCTCTTCTCTCCTTACCGTCTTCGGCTTACCAATGTCGTGGAAGATTGCTGCCCACTTTAAAAGAGATTTTCTTTCCACTTCACCAGGTATTTTCTCGTCAAGATGAGCCATTATTTTGCCACACATCCGGGGAAAAAGCTTGACCAGGTTGGCAAGAATCTCTTCCAGAGATTTCAGAGTCTCCAGGGAATGTCCCCAGAGCCCTTCCCGGTGGTAATAATTTTCAGGGCTCTTCTTCATTATTTCTATTTCAGGAACTATCCTGTCTAAAAGTCCTATTCTGTATAATCTTTGAAGATATCGATGACTTTGGGGGACAGAGAGAATCTTGCACAACTCATCTCTTATCCTCTCTCTGGCTACTTTCTTAATTAAATTGACCTTCTTCTTAATTTGCTCTTCTGTTCTTTTCTCTATGGCAAATTTCAGGGTCGCTGCCAGGCGATACCCACGGAGTAATCTCAAGGGATCATCGTCGAAAATTTTGCCAGAAGTTCTCCTCACTATTTTCTTTTTCAAGTCTGCTATCCCGCCAGAAGGGTCAATAATTGACTTATATAGTAGTTTCGGCCGTCGTAAGATTCCAGGTTTTCCTTTTATTTCATCTAATCTCACAGCCATTGCATCGACGGTAAAATCTCTCAGTAAAAGGTCTTCTTTTATTTTCCTGCCACGCATTTGGGAGAAGTCTAAATTGAATATCTGTTTATCTTTCTTCTGGGATATTTTCTGTTTTACTACCCGATAAATTTTGTTTTTCTCGTCCAGAAGAACAAAACTTCCTCCTACTTCACTGGCGAAATTCCTGGCGAACCTCTCAGCATCTGCCTCAGGAACAAGGTCAAAATCCTTGGTCTCCCTTCCCAATAATAAATCTCTCAGGGAACCGCCCACGAGAAATGTTTTTCTGTTAGATTTATTTACAAAGTCTAATAGCAGTTTCAGTAATTTTTCCATTTTAATGCGTTAGAAACTTTTCCGAAGATTTTGGAGTCCCCCGATTTCATCGGGGGATAACTACATCCCTCCCTTTCGGGAGGACTCCAAACTTCGATTTTGGGAGGGTTACTTTTTTTTCTTTGATTGTTTTTCTAAATTCTCTTTGATTTCTTTTAAAGTGCGTCGCCTTTCCACAGGAGGCTTTACCTCCCGAATAATTCTTAGAGTCTCTTCCCTGTCGTAGAGCCTGTAGCCACCTTTGGTCTGGCTCGCTACCCTTAATAAGCCGATGTCGGTGTAATACCTCACGAGAGAAGTAGCTACTCCTGCCTCCCTGGCTATCTCACCAATCTTGAGTAATCCTTTTCCTAATCTCTCCTTACGGGACAATTTTTCAGTCGCCTCACTTTTATTATTCTCCTCCGGTGTCATTTCTCACCTCACCTCTTTATTTTATGGTTTAGTTTCCAGAGTGGGGATCGCTTCCAGCAACCTCTTTGTGTAAGGATGCTGGGAATCTTCATATACACTCTTAACAGAACCCGTCTCCACAATCTTTCCCTGGTACATTACCG
>CAYOFG010000015.1:24080-26738 GCA_964403285.1 uncultured Clostridia bacterium
TCATATACACTCTTAACAGAACCCGTCTCCACAATCTTTCCCTGGTACATTACCGCCACCTTGTCAGACAGAAACCGCACGACGTTCAAATCGTGCGCGATAAGAAGATAAGATAATCCCAGAGAATCCCTCAAATCGAGTAAAAGATTTAGAATCTGAGCCTGAACAGAAATATCCAGAGAGGATACCGGCTCATCTGCTATAATCAATTCCGGTTGCATAGCCAGTGCGCGGGCAATGCCAATTCTCTGTCTTTGACCTCCACTGAACTGATGGGGATAATCATTTAAAATATTGACTGGCAATCCTACTCGATCCAAAAGTTCTTTTATTTCCTTTCCTATCGACCCAATTTTTGCTCTCTCACCGGTAGTTTCTAATCTATGTTTAACTGCTTCTCCAATAATAGTTCCTATTGTGAGCCTGGGATTGAGGCTGGCAAAGGGGTCCTGGAAAATTATCTGTATTCTCCGCGCCAGCTCCCTTCTTCTCAGTAAGGAGATATCCTTGCGGTAGAAAAGGATTTTTCCATCTGTGGGTTTAAGTAACCCTACGATCAGCTTTGCTGTAGTGGTCTTGCCACAGCCAGACTCCCCTACCAAGGCAAAGACTTCTCCTTTTCGGATATGTAAAGAGATGCCATCAACAGCCCGCACGTGGTCGACGACTCTCCTGAACACTCCCCGCTCTACAGGGAAATATTTTTTCAGATTATCAACTATTAACATAGTTTTAAAAAAGTGACAGGTACTTTTTTGTAGCGCCGTTTAATCGCCGGCACGAATACACCTTACCCAGTGATTGTTGACTATCTCCCTGAGTCCTGGCTCCTCGGGTTTACAGTCCTCAATAACTTTCGGACAGCGGGGATGAAATTTGCACCCCGAAGGTAAATTACTGGGGTCAGGTACCTGTCCGGGAATTGCTTTAAGTCTTCTCTTCTCACCCTGGGAAGAACCTGGCGCTTCTTCTCTTGAGGGAAGAGACTCTAAAAGCCCTTTGGTATAAGGATGTAGAGGATTATGAAAAATTTCAGAAGTTGATGCTTCCTCGACTATGATTCCTGCATACATAACCGAGACCCTCTGACAGGTCTGGGCAACTATGCCAAAATCATGAGTAATCAAAATTACTGAAAGTCCCAGTTTCTTTTGTAGTTCGGTCAGAAGGCCCAGTATCTCCTTTTGGATAGTGACATCAAGCGCTGTGGTCGGTTCATCAGCAATTAAAATTTCCGGATTGGAGGAGAGCGCTATGGCAATCATTACTCTCTGTTGCATTCCTCCACTTAACTGATGCGGATAGGACAACATCGTATCTTTTGGCTTGTCCATCTTGACCAGTTCCAGAAGTCTGATTATCTCTTTTTCCATTTCATGAGTAGACAGGTTCTCTTTCCGGTGGAGAGCGAGAGATTCAGCGATTTGATTACCTGTTCTGAATACGGGATTTAGCGAAGTAAAGGGGTCTTGAAAAATGATTGAGATTCTATCCCCTCTTATGTGGAGTAATTTTTCATCGGATAAACTCAGAAGGTCTTCTCCCTTAAAAAGGATTTTACCCGAGATCACCTTACCCTCCTTTTCCGGAATCAATTTCAGTATAGACAGAGCAAGCGTGCTCTTTCCACAACCAGACTCACCAACTATACCTAAGACTTGGTTCTTTTCCAGAGCGAGAGAAGTATCTCTCAGGGCATGGATAACTTTTCCCCCTTTATAGAACTCGACGGAGAGATTTTTGACTTCTAAAATTTTTTCCATTATTACTTTAACGTCCCGATGAGTCGGGACTACTCCACTCCATTTATTCTGCCATTATTCTGGGGTCGAGGACATCGCGCAATCCTTCTCCCAGGAGGTTATAAGCGAGAACTGTTACCAGAATTGCCAGGCCGGGGTAGAGAGAAAGCCACCACGCCACAGTGATATAATCTTTGCCTGCAGTCAAAATATTACCCCAACTGGAAGTCGGTGGCTGGACGCCCAGACCGAGAAAGGATAAAGCCGATTCAGTCAAAATTGCTCCCCCAATCCCCAGTGTGGCGGTAACCAGAATGGGCGCCATCACATTGGGTAAAAGGTGTACAAACATCACCCTTATGTTTGATAAACCCAATACCCGGGCTGCCTGAACGAACTCTCTCTCCCTTACTGAAAGGCATTCTCCTCTGACGAGTCGGGTTAAGCCGGGCCAGCCTGTCAGCCCGATAACTGCCATTACATTCCAGATATTGGGCTCAAGGAAAGCAATTACCATCAAGATCAAAAAGAATGTGGGGAAACAAAGCATTATGTCTACAAGTCTCATAATTACAGTATCCAGCCACCCGCCAAAGTATCCGGAGAGGAGCCCGAGGATACTTCCGATAACAATGGCAATTCCTATTGCTACAAATCCCACGAGAAGTGAGACCCGCGTCCCGTAAATTATTCTGGAGAGAAGGTCCCTTCCCAGGTCATCAGTTCCCAAAAGATGCTTACGGGAAGGTGGCTCCAACCTGTGGAGAACATCCTGCTGGTCAGGATTGAAAGGAGCAACGAGAGGAGCAATAATCGCCGCCACTGCTAAGGAGAGAATAATGAGAGCTCCCAGCATGGCTAATTTGTTCCTTCTAAACCTTCTCCAGAAAATCTTCCACATCTATTTTCCTCTTCT
>CAYOFG010000015.1:26838-28297 GCA_964403285.1 uncultured Clostridia bacterium
TTCTATCGATATCTAATGCGGGGATCGACAAAAGCGTAAGTTATATCGGCTATTAGATTACCCAATAGAGTGAGAAGAGCAGCAATAATTCCCACACCCATAATCACCGGATAATCTCTGGCCATAATTGCCTGATAACCGAGGCGCCCCATTCCCGGCCAGGCGAAAATGGTTTCAAAAATAAATCCCCCTCCAATTAGAGCGGGAAGTGAGAGTCCCAAAAGAGTAACAATGGGAACTAAAGCATTTCGTAGTGCGTGTCTATATATAACTTTCTTCTCGGGCAGCCCTTTGGCGCGAGCGGTGCGGATATAATCCTGGCGGAGTACCTCCAGCATGGAGGTTCTCGAATAGCGGGACAAATATGCCAGCCCACCAAAAGCAGAAATAAAGACAGGTAAGATCAAATGTTTAATAATGTCCCAGAACTTTCCCCAGAAAGAAAAATAAGGGAAATTGACGGAATGTATGCCGGAAATGGGAAGCCAGCCCAGAACGACACCGAAAAGTAGCATTAGAAGCAGGGCGAGCCAGAAAGCAGGCACAGAGAAACCCAGGAAGACAAATATTGTCATCCCCTTATCGAAAAAAGAATCTTGTCTGACTGCAGAGAGAATCCCTATGGGCAGGGCAATAAAAAAGATGAGAAGTAAAGAAAGGACATTTAATAATAAAGTTGCCGGGAGCCTCTCCAGAATTTTTATAATTACCAGGCGCCCGTCTTTAAAAGAATCTCCAAAATCGAAACGCACTATCCGACTTAGCCAGAGCCAATACTGAACGTGAAGTGGTTTATCCAACCCGTACAGGGAATGGATACGGGCTTTAGCCTCAGCGCTAACCTTTGGGCTGAGCCCGGTCAGCATATCCGCAGGTCCTCCTGGAGAAAGATGAATCACCACAAAAGTAATGATTGTAATTCCCAGGAGGAGTGGAATCATGAACAATAGTCTGCGAGCAATGTACTCAAGCATAGTCTCTTTTCCCTAAAAGATTTTCGTTAGAATCAGGACCGCCATTATAATAGTGATAAATACTTTTACTGAGATTGCCGCCATTCTTCCCAGAAAAGCGCCCAGCCCGGCGGTAATAGCTCTTTTGGACCCCGCCTTCCTGAACAGTTCAAAAAGAAAAGCTCCCACAAATGCACCTACCAGTCCACCCACCAATGGACCAAGAATGGGAAGGAGAGAATTACCTATAAAAATACCGAAAATCCCTCCTAAAAAAGCACCTATCAAACCTAATCTGGAGGCGCCGTAATGCTTTGCGCCAAAGATATTGGAAAAGAATTCGAAAATTTCACCCAGAACTGCCAATCCCAGGAGAAGAAGTAAGAACCAGATTGTTATTTTTTCAAAACGGGTGACTAGCCCATAAATTAAGGCGTCAGCGACGATAATGAAAGTTCCTGGCAATCCGAAAAAGGGCGAGATAATCCCTAAAAGGAGAACAGCTA
>CAYOFG010000015.1:28397-34768 GCA_964403285.1 uncultured Clostridia bacterium
TACCTTTATGTAAATTCAGGAGCCGGGACGCATCATCCCGATAAAGCGAAATTTCTAAATTGCGGAAACTTCCAAATATGGCAATGGGTAAACCTTCTTTCCCTTCTTGATAGAAAGAACTAATTTTTGATATCTTTGTTTTTCCTACGACTATTTGAAATTTCTTGCCCTCAATGAACCGCAAAAAAGCGTCCTGGCTAATATTGGTAATCAAGTTGCCAAAACGGTCGACATACATAACCTCACCCATCAGGCGATTTTTTTTTACCTGAGGAGAAGGAAATTTTAGCTTTTTTATCTCTTTCATTGCCGTGCCAAATTTCTCTACTTTTTCTCCCCGGGAAAGATGTGCAGCTACCGGAGCAAAGATATCCCGGCCGTGAAAGGTGTGAGATACTGGTTTCAGAAAATAATCTTCATTGGTTATCTGGATAATTCTTTTTATATCTTTTTCTTTGAGAAAAGATAGGACTCCGTTATCCGGTGCTACAAAGATATACTTTTCTGTTTGCACTATGACAGATTTTCGTTCACTTCCCACTCCCGGGTCGACCACTACGAGGAAAATCGTGCCCTGGGGAAAATATGGATAGGAGCTTTGCAAAAGGAATCCTGCATCCTGGATATTGTGAGATTCTATTTCGTGGCAGAGGTCAACAATTTTTGCCTGGGGATTAATACGGTATATTACTCCCTTCATAACTCCCACGAAATTATCTCTTAATCCAAAATCTGTTAATAGACCAATAACGCCCATATTCTTTCTACAAGAACTCTTTTTTCAATTCTTCCGGTAATATCTTTCGGTTCTCTAAAGTTACCTCAATAAGCTCTGCGTCTTCTCTTTTTCTAATGGCATCGGTAAACTTATTGTGCCTTTCCTGCAGCGTGGCGATTACTCTTTTGGAGCTGTCCAGTGCTTTGATTACCGACTCCTGAAATTTTGTAGAATAAAGTTCCATTCTTCCAATTTCGTCGATGAGGATAATTTTTTTCTTATCATCGTTCACAGCAAGGGAAATACTCCTGCCGGCAATATTCTCTAAATCTTCAATATTAACTCCGTATTTTCCTACTCGATAAGGGCTTTTTAGAGCTTTATGGGCTAAGATTCCCTTTTTGCCTCTGAGAGTGACAATTCTGAATCCTTTCCTTTCCCCTTTCTGGCGAATCTCTTCGGTATAGAATCCTCCCACTTCTTTCAATCCACTAATCAACTTCATAATAACTGTGGTCTTTCCCACACCGGGTCTACCGGTGAAAAGAATGTTCTTTTTCATCTTGTTCCTAATTACGCTGGCTAAACCTGCAGCATCAGTTTATTATTCGGTAGCCGCAACCTTTAGGTTGCGCGGATATATGCGCTCCGATGAATCGGAGCTACTCCATAAAATTATTGACAATTGGGGATATTTGCTATATCATATTCCCGTGATACAAAATGGCAAAAATAATATTTTTGGGCACTGCTGGGGCAGTGGCCTCAGCCCAGAGAGATAATACTTCCTTGCTTCTTGTGGATGATTCGGGAGAGAGATTTCTCATAGACTGTCCCGGAAGTCCGGTAACAAAACTTGCCAAACTGGGTTTAGACTATCGTGAAATTTCCAACCTCATATTAACCCATACTCATGTTGACCATATTTATGGAGTACCTTCTCTTTTACACTCCCAGTACAGGTTAGGAAACAAAATAGATATCTTTGCCACCCAGAAATCTCTTCTTCTCATCCGGGGACTTATCTCTTTCCACGGGCTTGAAGACCCCAGGAAGTTTCCTGAAATCTCTTTCCATACCATACCTGCGGATAAGAATAACTTCTTCTTTTTCCAGAGGGAGAAGACCCTTATCTCCTCTTTTCCAGTAAAGCATACTGCCGATTCTATAGGACTCAAAATCTCCCTTAAGGATCCTCCTTTAACCTGTGTCTACTCAGGAGATACAGCATTTAGCCCGACAGTTGTTGAGGAAGCGAAAGGCACCGATTATCTCATCCACGACTGTGCTTGTCCCTCACGATTTGCCAAAGAGCTTGAAGAAATGCACACTTCAGCCCTTGTTTTAGGAGAAATTGCCGAGGAGGCCCAGGTTAAAACCCTAATTCCTATCCATTTTCTTACTGAAATCGATTTTACAATGGAAGAAATAGAAAACGAGATAAGAGAAAATTTTTCCGGAAACCTTATAATTCCTTCCGACCTTGACTCTTTAGAATTAAAGCCTCAGCTTTCTTGATGTCTTCAACAGAGTTTACATTAACCCGCCAGGTATCAATCTTTTGGTAACGTACTGCGAATTTCCTGTCAATCAAATACTGCAAGGCGTCTCCAATATGGTATTCTCCCTCTGTTGAGGGTTTGATATACGGGGTGGCTTTAAAGATATCGGGCTCAATAATTAATAGCCCACTTACTCCATAATCAGAAATCTTCTCCTTTGGCTTCTCCACTATCTTTTTAATAAAATCTCCTTCCCAAACTACCTGGCCTGTAGTCTCAGGATTCTCTTCTCTATCAATAAGAATAGTTGCCAGGGGACGAAATTTTAGATGAGCCTTAATGAGGTTTGTGAAGTCATAAAAAGAGACCTGGTCACAATAAGCTAAAAAGAAATTATCTTCACCGACAAATCCTCGAGCTTTTGCTACTGCATCTCCTGTGCCCAACGGTTTCTCCTGTTCTATGTAGGTGAGCTTCATATTCCATTGGCGTCCATCGCCCAGTCTTTCAGAAATGGTCTTATACTCGCCAGGAGAGACAACAATACCTACTCGACCAATCTTTGCCCTGCCAAAACCTCTCAGGCTGTATTCGACCATCGGTCTTCCTGCTACAGGGATTAACGATTTGGGAAGAGAATTGGTCAGTGGCCGAAGTCTCTTACCACTACCAGCAGTCAGAATTATACCTTTCATAAAAAATGGGGTCAACTCTCTTTTTACTGCTAAACATTCTTCTCAAGAAACCCAAAGGTCTTCTCATCTTTTTGGCGTAATCTACAATCTTGTATACTTCAATTCTTGTCTTTTCTTTAATAATTTCTATCGCCTTATTTTTACCTCCCAGAAAATCTATCAGACAAAACTTTTTTGCCTCTTCCCCTAAGTAGATCTTTCCCGTGGATATTTCCTTTACTACTTCCTCGTTTAGTTTCCTGTTCCTGGTGACCTCTTCTATGAAATTCTTATAAATAGTGTCCAGCTCTTCTTTTAGCAACTCTTTCTCTTCGGGAGTCGATTTCTTATAAGGTATGCCAAATGTTTTATAGATACCTGAGGCCATTGTCTCCACGTCTATCCCGAATTTTTTCATCAGTTCAGAGAAGTCAGGTCGAATGGATGCCACGCCAATACTTCCCAGGGTACTTAAACGGTCAGCCACAATACTATCGCAGGATGAGGCAATCCAGTAACCACCAGAAGTGGCATATTCTTTTATCCAGGCTACCGTGGGCTTCCCCAGGCTTTTGACACATTCAGCAATTTCTTTGCAGGGAAAAGGTCTTCCTCCGGGCGAATTTATTTCCAGAATCAAACCCTTAATCCGGCGATTCTTCTTTACACCTTCAATTAAAGGAATTACTTCGGCTGAGGATACTGTTCTAGCCATAGTCAGGAGAGGAAAAGGCGAAGCAGGTGTCTCCTCAGAAACAACCATTCCCTTAATTGGAATAATTGCAATCTTTCCTTTTTTAGCCATACTATTCTCCTTATGACAATCAGTCACTCACTTTGTCCCTTCTCCCCTTAGGGGAGGGGGTCAGGGTGAAGTATTACAAGACTTTCTATTTTCGACATATTTCTAATATCGTCTTCTTCTTTCCTATGAGGTGTCTCCATAATTCCCGGAAAACGGAATAACTTTGGGTGGTTCACAATATTTTTGAACCCTTCACTCCCTATGTATCCTTCACCAATGTGCCAGTGCCTGTCTACCCGGGAGCCAACAGGAGTTTTGGAATCGTTGAGATGAAGAAGTTTCAATTTATCAAATCCAATGAGTCGCTCGAATTCTTCCAAGGTTTTCTCCAGACCGTCTAACCGGGAAAGGTCATATCCCGCCTGAAACGCATGCGCTGTGTCCAGACAGACCCCAATTCTTTCTCCGTCTTCTATTCCATCAATGACCCTCTTAATATGTGAAAATTTATACCCAATCTGCCTTCCCTGTCCCGCAGTATTCTCAACAACTACAGTTACCTTGTTCTGGACTTTTTCCAGAGAGTAGTTTATCGCCGCAATCAGTCTCTCTATGGACTCACCTTCACTTGCTTCCCCGCGACTTCCCATATGGGTAATTAGAAATGGAGCTCCCAGTATTTCTGCTCTCTGCAGTTCTCCACTTAATGCATCAACTGATTTAGGATAAAAATCCTGCCTGGAAGAGGCTAAATTCGGAAGATAAGGCATATGGAGAAATAGAGGCCCGATTTCCAGTGCTTCTACTCCTTCACTGAATTTCTTGACTTCCTCTTCGGGGATAGCGGAAAGAGCCCATGTTCTCGGGTTGTGAGAAAAAAATTGGATTGTCCTCGCTCTTCTCTTTCGTGCCAGTTCAGGCACCTTAGAGAACCCCCGGCTGATCCAGATGTGAAACCCAAAACGCATACTATCCGACTCCGCTGTCCTAAGGCTATCTTAATCCTTCTAAAAGAACAAACCTTCCTAAAGGTTCAACCTTGCACCGAAAACTATTGATAAATAAACTATTGTTACACAACCCTCCACTTAAATAGAAAAATTCAGGTCCATTTATGAATCTATAGACGTTCTCTGCTATCCCTTTAACAAAGCTTGCCAGAACGTTGTTTATCTCACACCCTTCTGAAATCTTATCGAAAATCTTAGCCATACCTAAGACTCCACAAGTCACCCCCAGAGATTCAGATGCTTTTTCTATCTCTGATGTCTTTACACTGAAATGGTTCTCCAGAAGTTCAATGGAAAATCCTAAAGTTGCTCCACAGAGAGCGTTCCAATCCATTTCTTCATATTTATTATCTTTCATTTTTACATATTTAATGTCTCTACTTCCCACATCCACCACGAGAAAATTCCCCTCCCCCACCAACTTTCTGCTGCCTTTTTCCAGAGCAACCAATTCATTAACTACTCTGTCCGCTTTCAATTTCGCATTATGCCCGCAGGCTATATCGAACCTTACATTGCTTTTGAGCAAGTCGAGGGTCTTGATGACTCTATATTCTTCTTTTTCCACATCTAATATCTTAGTGTAACTGGTTCCCACATCGCCTAAAAGCATATCGCCTCACTCCCTCAAAAAATGTACCTGTCACTTTTTCTTGTTTAGTAATAGGTAAGCTTCAATTTTACTTTTTACGGAATTGTCGAGAACGTCGTCAACTTCAACATAGAGTCCGTTATGCTTCTTTGCCAGATATTTGGCTAAAGAGTTCTTACTACAGAAAGCCTGGGCGTAGAATACAGTGGGCAGGTCTTCCCTTACCATCATTTCCAATTCCAGGTCTTGAGGAACTTTTGCCTCCATACACCGCGCCCAGCCGAAAACGTGGGTCTCTTTAGGAAATAGGTCGAGTAGGCTGAAATCATTGGGAGGAACTCCCCAGAAGCCATAATCTGGCTCGACACGCTTCAATTTTGACTTATCAACGTCCTTAACGACACTGTCCACTATCAAGTCAAATTTCTTTCTCAATTCCAGGTCACTTTCGCATATCGGTTGAGGATGCCTGCGAGTAGCATTATTTTGAGTGGTAATTATGGGCACAGTAAGCTCGCGCTTGAGAATTTCACTTACGAATCTACCATTGTCACACTTGCTATAACCGTTATCAAAAATGATAAGATCTAACTTTATAGTCAAAGCATTGGCTATAATGCTTTTGATCGTAGCACAATAGATCTTTGGTAAATAGATTTCGGCTTTGCTCTTATCGGTAAAATCGAAAAGCGTGTCTAAATCTATGAAATCGTTTCCCTTATATTTGTCCAAAATTTCCTGGGGAGGAACTCCCACTATACCTATCTTCATTTTTTTCTCCCCTTCTTATTAGCTATACGCCAAAAATGGAATGCCCAGACATCATGATACTGGCTTACCAGATAGGCAATAAAACTGGCAATAATAATCCGCGAAGTACTACCCAAAATCCTGGCAAAAGCTTCTTCGCCAGTCTAGAAAGGAGCCTTGGGAACGATGAGAGTAAGTCTAATCAGCCCCAGGGCTACCAGGAGGGTAATGAACCCGCTAAAAACCACGTAATTTGCTCGCTTTTTACCCCAAACTTCACAAATTACATCAGTTATAGGGAAGGTTATGGAGTAGGCGAGAACTCCTCCGGGAACTATAAGACCAGCCACATTTATAATCTTGCTCGCCAGAACCCCGGC
>CAYOFG010000016.1:0-28982 GCA_964403285.1 uncultured Clostridia bacterium
GCCATCTAACTCCGGCATCCCTGCCCATATCTGGCTATTCTCTCCCGGGTTGTCGGATAATTTCAAAATTGGATGCGTGGTTTCCCTGGCTAACATCTTAAACTTACCATCTATAATGTTTTCACTTACATCCTCCATTTCCACCGGCAATATCTCTTCCACCGGCGTTCCCTTATATCTTCCCCGGTCAAAGGAGTTATCTCCACCTATCATCAGAAAGCCTCCCCCTGTTTCCATGACAAATTTTCGAATGTTCTCCAGATAATCTCTGGGAATCCCGAAGCGAGTATAGGTAAAATTTTCAAATATGAGTAAATCGAAGTTGAATATTTGTTTAGTAAATATTTCTGTTGTCGGAAAGGGAATCAAGGAGAGTTGATCTTCCGGCACTATGGAGATATTTTCCGGATTACGCAAAATTATAAAAGAGACGAGTTCTATGCCCGGGTCGCTCTGCAAAGCAGTCCTTAAAAATTTATATTCCCAGCTGGGCTGCCCACAGATGTAGAGAATTCTAATTTTGTCCCGCAGGACCTGGAGGGTGAAATCTTTTCTATTATTGGCAAAGGAGATTTCCCCGCTATAAGAGGGAAGGGAAACCGTATAGTGGGAAGAACCTAGCGAGCGGGGAGTGAAGCTTAAACTCAAAGAGACCTCATTTCCCTCTTCCGGCATGCGGACTTTCTTGGTCTGGAGTATTTCCGCCTCTTTCTTCAAAATAACCGATATCTCCTTATTTTCAAATCCGTAGCTTCTTATCTTCACCCCTATTTCCGTGGGAATATTCTTGAAAACAAAATCGCTAACCTGAACTTCGGAAATTTGCAGATCCTTGAATTTCTTAGGGTCCCCCACACCTATGGAAAAAATAGGGGCGCGAATCTTTTCAGTTACCAGAAGGGGATCTGTTCCCACGTTATGAGCCCCGTCTGTAAGGAGGAAAATTCCCGCCAATCTCTGTCCACGAAGTTCTTCTTCTAAACCGTTCAGAGCCTGGCCAATATCTGTCGCTTCTCCTTGAGGAGTCGACTGCAGGATTTCCTCTGTTGTAGCCCGTCTGAAGAGGGAGGCGAAAGTAAAAAAGACAAGATTATATTTCTCTTTTAATCCTTCCACCAAAGGACCTTTCAGAAATTCTTTGACCAGAGAGAACCGGGAAATAGGATCATTCACTCCCATGCTGCTTGAGGTATCTATCAAAAAAGCAACATCTGCTTCCTCATCTGGCTTCTCCTCTATAGTTCTTACTGGCTCAAGCAGAAGAAATATGAGAAGGAGATAAATTGACAGTCTCAAGAAAAAAAATAGACCTTTTCTTTTCCCTATCCATTTGAAATTCCAGTATAACAGAACTACTAAGACAAGGATGGTAGCTATTATCAGCCACAGTCTATTAGGGTCTAAAGAAAAATGAAAAGTAGCCACAGTTAATTTCCTCTCAATCTGCATCCCGATTTTCAATCGGGAAAATTGTGCCTACAAATGCTATATTAACCCTCCCTTTCGGGAGGACTCCAACGCTACATTACCAAAATTTGTTTATGGCGCGGTCTTGCGTATTTTTAGTTTCTGTTCGATATACGGTTCGTGAATAGCATCACTTTTATATGTGCCAGTTAAAGAATAGATAACAATATTTAAAAAGAGTTTCATTGCTTCCAATCTCTGCAGTTCTCCGCCGGGAATACATTCGTAAAGCCAGTTCCCTAATCTATCTCTAACCCAGGCTCCTCCCAGGTCATTCTGGGAGTAGATTACCACTGTTTGACCATCGATATCGATACTTTCCAGATAAGGATTGCCTACTTTTCGACCAACCACGCTGGGCGATAGATAGAACGAACGAAAAACGGCGTGGTCTGGGGGAAGCCTTTTTATCTTCCCATCAGGAAAGAGCTTTTCCATTTCCCTGTGCACTGCCCTGTTGAATCCGAGATTTCTCTCTTCCGAAGCATCGTCTATGAACAGTAGACCTCCACAGGATAAATAACGCCTAAGATTCTCTATTTCTAGTGCCGTGAAGGGAGCAAATTCCTCCTTGCCGCTCATATACAGAAAAGGAGAGGAAAAAAGTTCCGGATCATCCAATGATGATTCTCTTTTTGCTATTTCAGCCTTTACGCTGGTAGTTGTCATCAAGTAATGGAGAATCTCCTTATATGCCGTAGGGTAGGGATCCCAGTCTCCTCCTTTATACCGCAATTGGGTAAAAACAAACCTGTCTCTCTGTTGAGCCAGAAGAGGACTGGCAGTCAAATTACAAATAACCATACCTATAACGAGCAGTGAGCCTAGCTTCTTCTTTGCCACCATGAACTACCTTTTTCTGCGTGGATTCGCCAGAAAAACCTCCAGAAATAAGAATCCTACTAAAAGAAAAGTTAAATTTTTCGATATTTCCTTTCCGTAGAGAAGTTGCAAAATATCCTTTTCCAGGTTAGCCAGGTCATCGATTATCTTAATCGGTGCAGCGAGAAAAAGTTTTCTTATCTCCTTAGTTCCCATTTTGTCCAGATTAGACTCATCGCTTTCTATGTCGAGGTTAACAGATAGATACTTATTATTCCATTTTCTATCCCTTATGTATGAGAGTTGATAGATACCAGGCATCTCCACCGGGCCAAATTCTATGCCCGAGAAATCTCTATTCTGGACGGGAATCACGGAAAACTTTTTTCCCTTAGGGTCGATTATTTCTACAGACGGCGGTAATTCTCCCGTACCCAGTTCATAGCTTATCTCCTCGCCAACAAGAAAAGTTCTCCCAGGTTCTTCCCTTAAAGTAGACAGAGCCAGATAGCTAACCATCTGTTGGATTAGAGGTAAAAAGACTGGTTTGGCGGGCAAGTTATTCCAGTCCCGATCTAAAGTGGAAGTGAAGAGAAACACCTTGCCTGCCCCGGGATATGCCAGTTCGCCTTCCACAAGTAGAGGTATATCGCCGGCAAGGCCGAGAACTACCTTTGCTGAAGGTTTAACCTGAGTGGCGAAGTATTGGTAAAAGCTTGCTCGGCTTAAATCTCCCTCTTTCCCCGCGGCAAAAACCTTCAGGATAGGGTGCGTGAAATCCTGAAAACCAATTGTCTTGAATTCTTTTTCTCCTTTAGGTATCTCTTTAACTTCCCTCAACTCCGCTGGCAGGAGGTTGCCAAAACCGAGATTATATTCCTGAGCATTAACATTATCACCCAGGGAGAAGACGACTCCCCCTCCTTCCCGGACAAAACTCGTGAGTCCGTCTCTTAAGGAGCTGGTAACCTTTCCCACATTAGCCAGGAAGATTACAGAGAAATCATCTAATTTCTCCTGGGAAAACTCATCCGCCGTCACCACCTTTACAGATAACGGTGACTGTATACTGGAAACTTCTGAAGTAGTGGGTGAAAGGCTGAGTGTCAAATAGAATGTCTCACTGGAAAAAGAAGAAATTCCCGGATGACCGTCGATCAGGAGCACTTTAATTTTCTCTGACGCTTCTGTTTTAAAGTAGAACCTATCGTCACAGGGTAGACTATCTTCCTGAACTTCTACTTTCCCCAGATAAGTTCCCTCTCGAGGAAAATCGTAGAAGAAATCTTTAATGGTTTCTCTTCCTGCTTTCAAATCCATAAAGCCCTGGTCTATTTTCTCTCCACTTTCTCTACCAATTTGAAAACTGTCCTGGGGCTTAAGAAAAACTGAAACAAATAGACGGGAAATGTCTCCTTTAGAATAATTTCTTATTTTAGCCGATATTTCAGAAGTCTCCCCCATAGTCAGTCGGCGACAATCGACTTCTGACACAGCAACATTGGAAAGCGATTCTCTATTTAAATCTATTATAATAAACTTCACTTCCGGGTCGAATTCTTTTATACTCTTTCCCTCAGTTCCCTGCCACCCGTTAATTCCCAAATCTGTAATCAGGATAATCTCTCTATTTGGTGATGCGGATTCCTGGAGAATTTTATATGCCTGAGAGATCCCCGGCAGGAGATTCGTAGGACGGAAACTCAAGGTGCCTTCCTCCAACCTCTCCCGCAGAATCTGCCTGTCGTCAGTGAGATAAGAGACTAAGGGTTTCACCTCATCAGAAATTAAAAAGATTGCTGCGCGGTCGCCTCTTTTCGCCATTTTAAGAATACGGCCTGCCACTTTCCTGGCTAGAGCAAAGCGGGATTCCCCTTCTTCCACATATCCCATAGAATAAGAGTTGTCAATGAGAATTACACTGGACCTTGAGACCCCTTCTACCTGTGCAAACAGCGGCATTCTCCTCACCACAGGCCTGGCAAAAAGAAGAGTTAACAGGAGAAGAATAAGAGACCTCAATATGAGTAAAATTAGTTGCTTCAATTTAAACTTTCTTACTACCGTTGTGGAGGCTAATTGAATAAACCTGACAGAAGAAAATGGGGAAGTTATCGGTCTTCTTTGGGAGAGGAGATGGATAAGTATGGGGATGGAAACTACGGGCAATCCCCACAGGAACGACGGATTTAAAAATGATATATTCATTTATCACCTTAACATTTTTCTTCTGGCAAGGTATGCTCCCAAGGCGAAATCGAGAGGAGTTTTTGTGTTAATAAGACAATAATCTATATCGCTTCTCAGACAATTTAACTTGTATGTCTCCACAAATTCCTCTAATATATTCTTATACTTTTCCCGGATAATCTCCGGATGAGTGAGGATTCTCTTTCCATTCTCCATATCCTCCAGCCAGAGAACATCAGTAAAGGGAAGTTCCAGCTCGGCGGGATCGAGAAGGTGAAAGACGATCACTTCGTGTTTCTTAAACCGGAAGTACTTCAGAGCATTGAGAACCTTTTCCTGTTCATCCAGAAGGTCAGAGATCAGAATAATCAATCCCCTCCGTTTGGTATATTGCCCCAGCTCCCGAAGAGAGCGGTTTATTCCTGTTGCGGAAGATGAAACCAGTTTCTCCAGCTCGTCCAGGATTAGCGAAAGGTGCCCCTTGCTCTGCCGTGGAGGAATATATTTCTTAATCTTCTCGTCGAAAGTGGCCAGTCCCACCGAGTCCTGCTGTCTGAGCATCAGGTAAGCTAACGAGGCTGCTAAATAGGAGCCATACTGAAGCTTAGTTATTCCCTTGCTCATATATCCCATAGAGGCACTTCTATCAAGGAGAATATATCCCTTCAGGTTTGTCTCTTCCTGATATTGTTTCACAAAGTATTTGTCTTTCCTTCCATAGACTTTCCAATCTACATGTCTGGTTTCATCCCCTGGTGAGTATTCCCTGTGCTGTGCAAACTCGAGACTAAAACCTCTATAAGGACTCTGGTGCAGTCCGGCAATAAATCCCTCAACCACGAATCTTGCTCTGAGAAGCATGGTTGAAAGTTTAGCCACAATCAGAGGATCTATGTAACTTTTCTTTGGCTCTTGCACTTTTAACTCCTACCACAGCCTGCCAAAATCAAGCTTCAGGAATTGTCTCTACCAATTTATCTATTACCTCATCGGTGCGCACGCCTTCCGCCTCGGCATTAAAGTTGAGTATGATACGGTGGCGCAGGACAGGGTGAGCTAATGCCTTGATGTCTTCTACCGAGACGTTGAAGCGACCATTAAGGATTGCCCTTGCCTTCCCTCCTAAGATTAAGTTTTGTGAACCTCTGGGACTTCCTCCCCAACTGACCCACCTTTTAATGAATTCCGGAGCTTTGGATGAAGATGGTCGGGTAGCTGTCACCAAATTTACTGCATAGTTAACAACATACTCGGAAGCGGGAACTTTTCGCACAATCTCCTGCAGATGGATTATCTCTTTAGCATTAAGAGATTTTATTAATTTCGCCTGGAAACTGGAGGTAGTTTTAGTGACAATCTCCTTCTCCTCTTCATACTTAGGGTAGTCGATATTCACCTCAAAGAAGAAGCGGTCGAGCTGGGCTTCGGGCAAGGGATATGTCCCTTCCTGCTCAATGGGATTCTGGGTAGCTAAGACGAAGAAGGGAAGTTCTAAAGGATAAGTATTTCCACTGGCAGTAACCTTATACTCCTGCATCGCCTGCAGAAGAGCAGATTGAGTTTTGGGAGGAGTACGATTAATCTCGTCTGCCAGGATTATGTTGGCAAAGACAGGCCCCTTGATGAAACGGAAACTTCTTTTTCCTGTAGAAATATTCTCTTCAATCACATCTGTTCCCGTGATATCCGAGGGCATAAGATCGGGAGTAAATTGGATTCTCTGGAACTTTAAGTCGAGAATCTCGGCAATCGTAGAGATTAACATTGTCTTGGCCAGACCAGGCACCCCTACAATCAGACAATGGCCTCGGGCAAAAAGAGCAATCATGAGCTGTTCAATAACCTCATCCTGCCCCACAATTATCTTATGGAGCTCCTCCAGAATCGATTTCCGGCCTTGCGCTAACTTCTCCACTAACTCCAAGTCTTCTTTTTCCTCAGGTTTAACCATAAAATTCCTCCTCTATAAAACTTCTTATTATTATACCCCATTTTTGTCCTGTTTTCAAGGCGAATTTTGAATAGTTCAGAAATTAAAAGATAGTTTGTTCATCTTTAAGGAATTTCTTCACGCCAAAAAACTTAGGACTTTGCAGGGCGCAAAAATAAACTCGCCCCGATTTATCGGGGCTCGAACAAATTTTTACTTGGAAGAGAAGAAGCCGTCCTCGTTTTTTGGGCTAAAATTCCTAAAATCTTCACAAACTATCTCATAAATTTCAACAGGGGTGGGCTGTATTTTTCTATATTGATCGTTGGGAGGTGTGTTTACTTAACCGCGGGGGTGGAATTTTTTGTGGAGGTCTTTAAGATGTTCGCGGGTCAGGTGGGTGTATATCTGGGTGGAGGAGATACTTTCGTGTCCCAACATCTCCTGAATTGCCCGCAGATCGGCACCTCGTTCTAAGAGATGGGTGGCAAAAGAATGCCTCAAGGTATGGGGTGTTATCTCCTTTTTTATGCCGGAAAGAATAGCATATCTCTTAATTATCTTCCAGAGTCCCACGCGAGAAAGTTTTCTGCCCGAGGGATTTAAAAAAAGACTCTGCGGCTGCTGCGTAGGTGTCCGGGAGAGTGCCTTGTGGGAAGATCTTACTTTGTTCAGATAGATATTTATGAACTTAATTGCCTCAGAACCGATGGGAACAATCCGTTCTTTCGCCCTCTTGCCAAGGCAGCGCAAATAGCCTAATTTAAGATTAACGTCTTCCATTTTAAGATTTATAATTTCTGAGACTCTCATTCCCGTGGCATAGAGCAGTTCCATCATTGCCCTGTCTCTGATTCCTCCAGGGGTATCAGAAGGAGGAGCATTGAGCAATGCTTCTACTTCGGCAAAAGTCAACACTTTGGGTAGTCTCAGGCCAAGGTGCGGGGAATCTAAGTTCTGAGTCGGATCCATTTCACAATAGTTATCTGATACCAGGAAACGATGGAACATTTTAATTGAAGTTATCACCCTGGCTAGCGAGGAAGGCGATAGATATTTCCTCTTAATCAGTAAGAACTCCATAATGTCGCTATGGGTGATGCCAGTGGCAATTTTGTGATTCTCTTGCAAGTATTTAAGATACTGCGAGAGGTCTCTCTGGTAAGCTAACTTTGTATTTTTTGACAGACCTTTTTCCACGTCTATATAGTTGATAAATTCGTCGAGAAGCTTGGAATTTTTCATGTTATAAAGGGATTACTGCGTAGTTCCTCACCGACGGTCGTCGAGGGACCGTGGCCAGGATATATAATTAAATTTTCATCCAGAGACAAAATCTTCTTTATTGAATTTAACAGTACCTCCTCGGAACCACCGGGCAAGTCGAAACGACCAACCGAGCCGGAGAACAGCGTGTCACCAGTAAAGATCGCATCATCCAGTAAAAGAGAGATCCCTCCCGGCGTATGTCCGGGGGTGTGGAGAACCTTCAATTTCATTCCCGCACATTCAATTAAATCCCCATCTTTTATGAAGGTATCTGCCGCAGGTGAGGAGGATTCTAAAGGGAAGATTAAGGAAAGAACACTCCCGCTCCTTGTAAGCATGGGAGCGTCGTATTGATGAATCAAGATTGGGGCATTAGTGTATTCTTTGATCTGGCGGTTGGCACCTATGTGGTCTGGATGTCCATGTGTATTGATGATGTAGTTGATGCAGATTTTTTCTTGTTTAATAAACTTAATTAAACGCGCCCCTTCTGCGCCGGGGTCAATAATCAAGCCTTCTTTTTTGTCAGGATTATAAAGAATATAACAATTAGCCTCCATTGGGCCAACTGTAAATATCTTTAGCATATTTTATTAAGCTTCTTCTTTCCTACCCAGTAGCTTTTCTCTCAGAATGTTATCAATTTCCTGGGCAATCTCCGGGTTTTCCTTCAGGTAAGACTTGCTGTTTTCTCTTCCCTGTCCAATCCTGTTTCCTTTGTAAGAAAACCAGGTTCCACTCTTTTCAATCAGGTTATTTTCCAGTGCGACATCCAAAATGGAACCCTCTCGGGAGATACCTTCATCATACATCATATCAAACTCCGCTTTGCGAAAAGGTGGAGCCACCTTATTTTTGGATACTTTAACCCTTATGCGGTTACCCACGTCCACATCTCCAGTTTTGATAGCGCCTATGCGACGAATATCCAGTCTAACAGAAGAATAGAACTTCAATGCTCTTCCCCCGGGAGTCGTCTCTGGATTGCCAAACATCACGCCTATCTTTTCTCTTAATTGATTGATAAAGATTACACTGGTCTTAGATTTAGATATGGCAGCGGTAAGTTTCCTGAGAGCCTGGGACATCAACCTGGCCTGTAAGCCGACTTGTGCGTCACCCATTTGACCCTCGATTTCTGCCCTGGGCACCAGAGCAGCTACACTGTCGATTACAATTACATCTACGGCTCCACTACGAACCAGGGTCTCAGTAATCTCCAGAGCCTGCTCGCCATTATCGGGCTGGGAAATCAGGAGGTTTTCGATGTCCACTCCCAACTTCTTGGCATAGGCTGGGTCCATGGCGTGCTCGGCATCTACGAAAGCAGCTGTTCCTCCCAATCTTTGAGCATTGGCGATTATCTGGAGGGAGAGAGTGGTCTTTCCTCCCCCTTCCGGACCAAAGATTTCCACCACTCTTCCTTTAGGCACTCCTCCCACTCCTAAAGCTACGTCCAATGATAGGGCACCCGTGGGAATCACTTCCACTTCCCCCTTGTAAGCTTCAGCACCCAGTCTCATTATTGTTCCTTTCCCGAACTGTTTTTCAATCTGAGATACTGCTACTTCTAAGGCTTTTACTTTTTCATCTTTTGCCATTTTTTCCCTCCTTTCAGAAAATATGGTCAGAGTGATTTTCTCGCTCCGATCTGTTTCAAACCATAACAACCAATCCTGGCATAACTATATTAAAAAGAACAAACTACGTCTGTAGGGGTTCCGATAAATCGGAACCCGATATATCAGCGGGTTTGATGAATCGGAACCCCTACAAAAATGAGTCAGAAAAATGACTCTGACCCCTTTTTTTATAGCGCGTGAATTATGTGTAAAATAATATTAGTTATTATGCCTGCAGAAATATCATCAAGCATTATCCCCAGGCCTCCGGCAAGCATTTCTAACTTCTTTATCGGATATATCTTGATTACATCCAGAAGCCGATAAATAACAAATCCTACAATCATCAAGCCAAGCGTTTTGGGCAAAAATGCCATAGCGATAAAGTATCCACAAATCTCGTCAATAACTATCTTGGAAGAATCGATTTCGCCCAGGATATTTTCTGCTCGGTGAGAAATCATCGTCCCGCCAATAATTAAGCATAAAAGGAGCATCCAGTAGAAGGGAACGGTTATGGGTAAAACAGCATAAAACAGAACTGCCACAAGCGTTCCCATTGTCCCGGAAGCAAACGGCGAATAGCCAACAAAAAATCCTGTCGCCAAAAATCTAATAATCCAGTCCATTTTTTTCCTCTTTAGTTTGTGGTTTTACTGCTTATCTCTTCAAAAAGTATATGTTTATTTTCGAAAATGTAATTGAATCCTGAAATTACGGTCAAAATCGTAACCACAAGCATCAACCAATAAGGTGCTTTGATCAAAATGTAGCCAAGCAGTCTTTTCCAACCCAGAAAAGTGTCCAATTCCAAAGGAGTGATGTGCCAATAATTTCTCAACATGGCATTGACAATCAAGATTATCAGGATAGTAATAATGACTACCATCTGTGAGGTTGTCTTGAATTTTCCCGAAAGGGAAGCTGAAATTATTGTTCCCCTGGATGCTGCTACACTTCTCAATCCGGTTATTATAAATTCGCGACTGATCACAAGTATAACCATCCAGGCAGGTATTGACAGCTCCCTTAACTGAACGAAAGAGATGAAAGCAGCAGAAACTATCAATTTATCAGCGAGGGGATCTATGAACTTTCCAAAGTTAGTAACTTCCTCTCGATGGCGAGCAATAATCCCATCAAACACATCGGTCAGTGCTGCCAGAATAAAAATCAGAAGAGCTGCTATCCGGGTATAAATATTACCTATAAACATAAACAGTATGAAAAGGGGAATAACAATAATTCTTCCGATAGTAAGTTTGTTAGCTAAAGTCACTTATTTTCCTCTTTTTTAGGTTTGCTTTCCACCGGTCCAATTTTTTCCCCTGGCAGAGATCCTCTCTGTTCCATCTTAATCGAATCTGTTCCCTTTAATCTGGTGAAAACCAACTCATTGACCAGTCCTGAATTTCCAGAAATAATGTCCACCTCTTCCCCGTTTACGTATAGCCTGACACCATCGACGTTTCCAATGCGAACATTCATTCCATTTTCTGCCACCCACCTTCTATTTTCACTAGGAAACAGTATTCCTTCAAAAGAGACCACATCATCCCCAACTACTCGTAGCCAGGTTTTATCTTTTATTTCCGCTACCATAGAAATTTCTTGGGCAATATCCGTAGAGACACTTGTTCCTGCTTTCACCTGTGGAGAGAGTTGCCGGAAAGCCAAACGAAGCCAAAAAATTGCCAAAAGACCCGCCCCCACAATCACTGCTATAGCCAGGATAAATGGAACGAGACCCTTCCTGGTAAAGCGAAATGCAGCAATCCCTCCTATGGATGTCGCTTTATCTTCTGCACCCTGACTCACCACAATAGGGAATTCGGGATTGAGGTCCATCTTATCTTTTAGTCCAGAATGCTCTCTCTTATAAATATGGACAAGCACTTCAGCGTCCAGCCCCAGATAGAGAGCATAGCTCCTGATAAATGAGACTACATAAACCTTTGCTGGAAAGAGATCATATTCCTCTTTTTCCAGGGCTTCCAGGTACTCCTTGCTTATTCTCGTCTCTTCTGAAACCTTCTGTAAGCTTATCTCTTTACACCGACGGGCTTCCTGGAGTCGTTTACCGATATTTTCTGCCATTTCTGTCCCTACCGATTTTGCACGGTTAAAACCGTGCCTACAAATCTCCCGATTAAAAATCGGGATGCATAATCTCCAATATTGATTAAGGGGATTCGAATACTTGTGCTTCTGGAGGTATCTTAAACTCAAAGATTTCACTATCTACTTCAGAATTTTTTACGATGTTTCCCAGACGGGTAAAAACCACTGTATAACTATCGCTAACTTCTGTTTCCACCGGCACCCAATCTTGCTTGGAAACTGTCAGAACTATCTCTACTCCATTTCCCATTTCTGGAACCAATCTAATCTTATAGCTTTCACTTTTTTCTTCCACTACCTCTTTTCTATAGTTCTCCCACTCTTCAATCCTACTTGCCCAAAAGAAAAGACCTAAATTTACTCCCATTAACTCTTCCAATCTGCCAACAGACTGGACGGAAACTTGATTATAGTCAGGCAGATAGAACCAAACTTTTTTGCCATTACATACAATGATTTGTGAATAAGGCTGAATGTACTCAACATATAGTTTATCAGGAATTTCAAATTTTATTGAACCCGTGGTCAAATTTTCTTCCCCAGTAGCTTTTATCAATGTTTTCTGTTGGAAGTCGAAACTTCCTGTTTCTATATTTTTCCTTTCCCTTTCCAATTTTTTCAGAATATGAGAAATTATCTCCTCTTGAGAAAAGCCCTGGACGGAAATTAGAAAAGTCAAAGTGAGAAAAACCAGACCTATTTTAGTTATCTTCATTCTTCTCTATCCTTCGCCAGTACTCTTCAATCTTATCTAAAAATACCTGGCGAGGTTTAGAACCCTGCTGTGGACCAACGAGCCCTTTGGTCTCCATTAAGCTTATAAGGTTTGTTGCTTTTCCGTCGCTAATATGCAATGCTCCCTTGAACAGGGAACTGGAAGCCTGCCTCCTTTCCAGGGTTAATCTCAGAGCCTGTTTGAATAATTTCTTAATTTCCTGGTCATCTTCTTCCTTCTCTTCTATGCTCTCTGTCAAATGCAATAAGTCTTGAGCATAGGTCGCTTCTCCCTGTTGTTTAACAAAGTTTACAACCTTATTTATCTCCTCTTTACTTACAAATGCTCCTTGCAGGCGGATCGGTTTTGCCTCTCCGGGAGCGAGAAAGAGCATATCCCCGCGTCCCAGGAGGGTTTCCGCTCCGTTCATATCCAGAATTGTCCGGGAATCTACTTTAGAAATCACCTCAAAGGCGAGGCGCGCCGGAAGATTTGCCTTAATAATGCCAGTTATTACGTTTACCGAGGGCCGCTGTGTGGCCAGCACAAGATGGATTCCCACGGCTCGGGACATTTGGGCTAAGCGGATTATCACTTGCTCAACTTGATTAGGAGCTGTAGCCATCAGGTCAGCAAGTTCGTCGATAATAATAACGATAAAAGGAATTTTCTTCCCTTCCTCTTTGAATTTCTGGTTGTATTCGAAAATATCACGAGTCCCGCTGGCGGCGAAACTCCGATAGCGATTTTCCATTTCGCCAACAATCCACCTCAGCGCTGCCACAGCCTGCTTCACGTTTGTAACCACGGGACTTTTCAAGTGGGGAATGCCATTATAAATCGGCAATTCTACCATTTTGGGGTCGATTAAGAGAAATTTGACTTCCTCAGGCGTGGCTCTGTACAGAATGGAGAGGATTATTGAATTAATCGATACCGTCTTACCTGAACCTGTAGCCCCGGCAATCAGGAGGTGAGGCATCTGGTTCAAATCAGCAATGTATGTCTTTCCCGCTACCGTCTTACCTAAAGCAAGGGAAAGGAGAGAGGCGGCTTTCTTGAACTCGGGAGATTGGAGAAGTTCTTTTATATATACCAACGCCATACTCTGATTGGGGATTTCTATGCCGATAGCAGCCTTTCCCGGAACAGGAGCCAATATTCTTATGCTTTGTGCCCGTAACGTTAAAGCGAGATCATTGGATAGATTATTCACACTACTCACTTTTATTCCCGGAGCCAGTTCCAATTCATAACGCGTAATTACGGGTCCGGGATGAATCTGGGATACTTTTGCCGAGATGCCAAAATTCTTAAGCGTCTTTTCCAGCACCTCGGCGTTGTTATTTAATTCTTCTTCCCTCTCGCCAATATCTGTTCGCGGTGGGTCATTGAGGAGCTCTATGGGAGGAAGTTCGAAAGTGAATGCACCCAGAGGAGAAACTGGAGAAACAGGCTCGACTTTCACCTCAGGAGAGACTTTCCTGGAGGAATCAGGTTTTACCTCTTCTACGGGGATCAGTCGCTTTCTTCTCGAAGGTGTAACCCGAACTACCTGAACCGCCTTTCTTAAGGTTTGCAGGAATTGAATAATAGATGTTTCCGTCACTAATTGTATAGAAATGAGCAATACAGTCAATACAATAAGATAAGTACCAGTATCCCCAAAAGCAGGAACCAGAAGGGAGTCAGAAACGAAGTCACCCACTGTTCCACCCAGTCTCGCCTGCCTTCCCAGGAGGTTCAAAAAACTGCAAAAAGCCAATAGCAAAAATGCCAGCCCGGAGAATTTAATCCAGACACCTTTTATTTTCTTCCCTTTTTGAAAGGTTTTCCATCCCCAGTACCCAATAGAGAATGGAAGGAAGTATGCTCCCCACCCGAAAGCAATTATCAGGGCCAGAGCCAAATATCTTCCCCAAGCGCCCGTAACATGACGCCCCATCTGGTAAGAAGCCAGACTCAACAATATGAGCAGGGAAAGTGTAAGAAGCGCAATGCCTGCGATTTCGTTTCTTTCTTCCTTTGTCTTGCTCTTTATTTTCACTTAAAAACCTCTTTTTCTCGAAGAAAGTTTACTTCTTTTTAGAGGTAAAGTCAAGACCTTTGTAGTAGTCTACAAATCTCACGTTCCGATTCGTGGGAGTGGGTACCAAATCAAATGTAGGGGCTCAATTTATTGAGCCCGTTTCTGCGGATTCGATGAATCGAACCCCTACCAAATGTGAATGAATAAAACGATAACCCCTAATATTACGCAATAGTAAGCAAAATAGCGAAGCCTGCTTTTTTGTACAAACCTCAGCACTATTCTGAGTGACCAGTATCCAGAAAAAAGAGCTGCCAGCGCTCCCGCTATATAGAAGGTCAGCGTGGAGAAATTGACCATGGAAAAGGCGCTTTTGAGTTCAATGAGAGTAGCTCCCAAAATTGCCGGCAGTGCAAGGAAAAAGGAATACTTCACTGCCCAGTTCCGCTGGAGACCACAAAATAGCCCAAAAATAATAGTGGCTCCTGAACGCGAGATGCCTGGCAAAATTGCCACAGCCTGCGCTATGCCAATTATCAATGCATCAACTATTCCTGTCTCCAGCACACCCTTGTGAACATTCCTTACCCGGTCACCAGAGTAGAGAAGTATCCCGGTTAAGATAAGAAATAAACTCACTAATTTAATATTGGAAAAAATAAGTTCTATTTTATCTTTAAGGAGGATTCCCAAAACTGCCACAGGCAATGAACCGATAACCAGAAGAAAAAGAATTCGTGAGGAAGGATTGGTCTTTGCTCCCTTTATGCTTCGGAAACCTTTCAGTATTTCCCACAAATCTTTTCTAAAGAAGAGAAGGATTGCTAAAAGCGTGGCGAAGTGTAAGAATACAGTAAAGGAAAGTTGTGGTTTATTTATATTTAGACACTTTTGGAAATATATTAGATGGGCACTACTGGAGACAGGTAAAAATTCCGTTAGACCCTGAACTAACCCGAGGATAACAGCCCTCGCCAGACTCATTTTCTTGACCCCATTTTCTGTAAAAGACGAGGCAATTGAGGGGAAGCGTGCAGAGAAGAATAGTAAACATCAGTGTAGTCCTACCCGGTAATCTTTCTTTTCCTTTTTAATATATATCTTCTCCTCTCGCATTAACCATCCCAATGCTAAGTAGAGTAAGCTGTTAGGTACACCCAGTTTGGTCTTTAGCACCAGAACCGGAACTTCACCTTTGGCGTTCAAAAAATTCCAGATTTTTCCAGCAAGGAGCCCAACCTGTTCACTCATCCGAGTTTACTCCGTTATAGGCAATACTAGAAACAATGGCTCGTCCACTTGAACGCTCTGACTATTAGAAGCTAATACTTTAAGTATTTTGCATTTTGTCTCTGTCTGAATTTCGTTCATCAGCTTCATCGCTTCAACGATGCAAACCGTCCCACCCGCGGCAACTATGTCGCCTTCTGCGACGAGAGGCGGAGACCCCGGAGAAAGAGAAGTATAAAAGACACCTATAATTGGTGACTTTATAATACTTGTATCCTGTTCAATTTGCTCGGCAAGCAGGGAAGTCTCTTCTTCTAATTCTTTACTTCGCGACTCCTTTCCGTAGCGCCTGAAGGAGACACCAGAGCCAAATTCGCGTTTTATTATAACTTTAAATTCTTTCTCTTCCCAATTCAGTTCACTGAGATCCTGGTGAACCATAAAATTATAAATTCGGAAAAGTTGAGAAAGGTCACTGGAGCCATTGCCTTTTTTCTTCAGTTTAAGTTTACTCATCCAATATCTTTCCCTTCCCGCCAGGGAATTCTCTCTCCTTTAATACTGCCTTACGACTGAGATTAATCCTGCCCTCCTGGTCAATTTCCATACATTTCACTAGAATCTCTTCCCCTTCTTTTACAACGTCACTTACCTTGTTGATGCGCCTGTCAGCTAACTGAGAAATATGCACCAGTCCTTCTTTTCCCGGTAAAACTTCAACGAAGGCGCCGAAATCCTTGATGCGCGTTACTCTACCTTTATATATTTTTCCCACTTCAACGTCGGCAGTAAGGTATTCCACCATTTCCTTGGCGGCATTGGCAGATTCTTGAGTATCTGCGGTAATAGCGATCACGCCGTCATGTCCTATATCCAATTTGGCTCCTGTCTCATTTTGAATTTTGTTAACGATTTTACCTCCGGGGCCGATTACTTCTCTGATTTTCTCGGGATTGATTTCTATTATCAAAATCTTCGGCGCTAATGGCGAGATTTCTTTACGAGGAGCTTCTATTTTTTCCTGCATCTTGTCCAGAATAAACAAACGTGCTTTTTTCGACTGTTCCAAAGCTTTAGCCATAATCTCTGGTGTAATCTCGTCAGTTTTAACATCTAACTGTACCGCGGTGATCCCTTTCCTGGAACCGGCAACTTTAAAATCCATATCGCCATAAAAATCTTCCATACCGATTATATCAGTTAACAGGACAGCTCGCTCCCCTTCTTTAACCAGACCCATTGCTATTCCAGCTACAGGCGCAGTAATGGGTACTCCCGCATCCATTAGAGAGAGTGTTCCCCCACAAACAGAAGCCATGGAAGAAGAACCATTAGATTCTAAAATATCGGCGACGATTCTTATAGTATAAGGAAATTCTTCCTCGGAAGGCAACACGGAAGACAATGCCGTCTCAGCCAGCACCCCATGTCCAATTTCCCGTCGTCCCGGACCCCGCTGGGGCCTCACCTCTCCCGTGCTGAAAGGTGGAAAATTATAGTGGAGCATAAACCTTTTCTTATATTCTCTTTCCAATTCGTCCATAACTTGCATATCCTGGGATGTACCCAGTGTAGTGGTAACCAAAGCTTGTGTTTGTCCACGGGTAAATAAGCCAGAGCCATGAGTTCGTGGTAGAACACCTACGCCACAAGTAATCGGGCGAATTTCGTCTATTTTTCGTCCATCTATTCGTTTATTCTCTTCCAGCACCAATCGCCTTAAGTAATTACACTGAACCTGGTCAATGGTATCTCTGATAGCGTTCTCTTGTTCAGGATAATCTTGGGAAAAATATTCAATACTCTCGGAAACGATTTCATTGATTCTCTTTTCTCTTTCAAGTTTGTCGCTAATTCTCAGTGCTTCTTCTACCTTTGCCTGACAGAACTCAATAACCCGCATTGCCAGTTCTAAATTTGCAATAACTGCTTTCTTCTCCGCATATGGAACAAGGCGATAGAACTCTTTCTCCAGTTTCTCATTTTTTCCGGATTCCTCTCCTCCTGCCACTTCAATTTTGGGCTTTCCACATTGTTTTATTAACTTCTCTTGCAAGTCTACTACTTCTATTATAACTTTATGACCCAGTTTAATCGCTTCCTGCAAAACTTCTTCTGGTACTTCTTTTCCCCCTCCTTCCAGCATGGTTACTGTGTTCCGGGTGCCGGCGATGACGAGATCAAGGCTACTCTCTTCCAATTGAGCAAAGGTGGGATTAATGATGAACTCTTCCCCAACCCTTCCTATCCTTACTGCGCCAATAGGACCAGCAAAAGGTACAAGCGAAAGACTCACTGCGCAACTAGCGCCAATTATAGAGGGAATATCGGCGTCGTTTTCCTGATCCGAAGATAGGACGGTAATCATTACTTGAACTTCGTTTAGAAAGTTTTTGTCAAAAAGAGGTCTTAAAGGCCTGTCCACCAGTCGGGAAGTTACCACTTCATTCTCCCGGGGCCTTCCTTCTCTCTTGAAAAATCCTCCGGGAATTTTTCCGGCAGCATAAGTCCTTTCTCTATAATCTACCGTGAGCGGAAAAAAGCTTTCGCTCTCTTTTGGCTCAGGCGCTACCGCGGCAGTGGCTAAAATAACAGTTTCTCCGTATCTCACCAGTGCCGAGCCAGCCGCTTGCTTTGCCAGGTTTCCTGTCTCAATAACTAATAATCGCCCTGCAATTTCCATCTCTACTTTTCCAGTCATAGTCAGTCCTTTCTTGAGGTAATTTATTTTCTCAATTTTAATTTACCTATAATTTCTCTATATTTCTCTAAATCGTGAACCTTCAAGTAGTTTAATAATTTTCTTCTCTTCCCCACAAGCTTTAAAAGACCCTGCCGGGAATGGTGGTCTTTGGTGTGCGTTTTGAAGTGGTCTGTTAGACCATTAATCCTCTCCGTCATTAACGCAATCTGAACTGCTGCAGAACCAGTATCTTTTTCGTGCGCGCGAAATTTTCTTACGACATCTTTCTTGTTATTATTTGTTAATGTCACTTTCTCCTCCTAATTATTTTATTGTTTTGTTGAAATTAAAATAGACAGGTGCGGTTGCGACCCTCTTTTTTAGCTCGGTAAAGAGCCTCATCTGCCTTCTTGATCAAATCAGTCCTCAAACAGGCATCATCAGGATAGGATGCCACTCCCAGACTTATAGTCATTCTTTCCCCAACTTCTCCGAAAGTCTGCTCGCCTATTGTTTTTCTTACCCTCTCTGCTGCAAAAGAGGCTCCTGCTTTGTTAGTTTCTGGAAGAATCACTGCAAATTCCTCGCCACCGTACCTGGCTACGTAGTCCGTTTCTCTCAAAGAACTCTTCAAAATTTGTGCTATTTTTCTCAGTAAGGTATCTCCTTCTAAATGTCCATAACTATCGTTAAATTTCTTAAAATGGTCGAGATCAATCATAATCAATGAGAGGTTCAGGTCGTACCTCTGGGCACGGTTTACCTCTACTTCCAGCTGCTCATGAAAGTGCCTGTGGTTATATAAACCTGTTAACCCATCGGTTATGGAGAGATGTTGCGTAGACTTATACAGCGTAGTATTTTCAATAGCTTGAGATGAATATTTGGCAAAAGTAGAAAACAATCTCTTCTCTTCGTCCAAAAATTGGCGACTCTTTTTCTTACTATGTAAGGTTATAAGCCCAAGCAACTTCTCTTCTCTTCCAATCAATGGGATACACATTCCCATTTCTATCTCAGGAACTCCCTCAAAATTTCCCGGGAGGGACTCGCCTTCTTCTCTGTTAATTATAGGCTGAGGCAATTTTTGCTCCTTCCATAACTGCAGCTTCTCTTTTCCCTTTTTCTTAATTAGTTCAAGTATCTTCTCATCCAGGCCCCAAGCTGTCTTTAGCGATAATTGTTTGCTGTTCTCATCAAAAATGAAAAGGGAGCCTGCATCTGCCTTGGTACCTTTAATACAGGAATTCATAATTAAAATATATAACTCTTCCAATCCTATAGAAGGATCTGTGCCTTGACTGAGTCGTTCAAATTCAGCTAAGGCTTTCTTTTCTCTAAGCCGGTCCCAGAGAAGACTTGTTACAGGACCCTTCATAATTTCGATATTTGAAGATTGCCCTATCTTCTGGAGCTGTTTATCTATTTCCGGATCATCACTCAGGTTTAGGATAGCATCCACTTTCCTCTTTTTAAGCAAATCGCGAAAATCTGTCGCCGTAGGAATTCCTAACTTCTTGGCTAATTCCATTCTACTGGGGTTTTGACTCTGGTCAGCAATACCCACAATTCGTAACTGTTCGTCTTCGTGTAATGTTTCAATAATTGCTATTCCTCTTCTTCCTCCACCAATGATTATGATGTTCTTTTTCTTTTCGTTGTCCATTATCTTAAATTATACCATTTCTAATCCGCTTTTGTCAAACACCCAAATCGCGAAACAAGTTTCGCTACTCCCATATCCATCGGGGCTACTCCAAAGGACTTTGGAGTAGCAGAGCTTGCTCTGCGCCCAATAATCGCGAAACAAAATCGCGAAACAAGTTTCGCTACTCCCAACAAAGTGGTAGCTTTTTTGTAAACTGGATATCTTTCTTTATTCGGTCTATCAACTTCTGTAAAGTGGGAAATCTTATTTCCTTCCTTATTCTCTTTATAAGAAAGACTTCCAACTTTTGCCGGTAGAGGTTCCCTTGGAAATTGAAAATATAGACTTCTACTACAGGTTGAGTGTATCTTCTCCTTACTTCTGGAGCGCGAAATTGAAGGCCAGGAAAGAATGTGGGGCGGGTGCCAATATTAGCAACTCCCTTGTGCTTCTTTCCTTTAAGGCTAACCAGGACGGCATATACTCCCTGAGGTAAGATGATATCTCCAGAAATATCCAAATTTGCTGTGGGAAAAGATAGCTCCTTTCCTCTACCACTCCCTTTCTTCACTATCCCGCTAATGGTATAATATCTCCCCAAGAGACGGTTTGCCATCTCTATTTTGCCCTGCCAGAGCAATTGACGAATTTTACTGGAACTTACCTTGACCTTACCTATTTCAAGTTCATCAACAGTATTCACTTCAAAACCATACCTATCTCCCAGTCGTTTGAGTAACGACACATTTCCCAGGCGGTTCTTTCCAAAGCGGAAGCCAGGACCCACAATTACTCTTCCTGCACCTATCTTTTGACAAATGACTTTTCTAACGAATTCTTCTGGTTCCATCCGGGCAAGTCTGCGATTAAAGTGTATGATCAGCAGCGCGTCGATGCCCAGATTTCTGATTATCTCTTCTTTTTGTTTTAGTGTTGTGATTAATCCTACTTTCTCTCTTTCTTTTCCTATTACCGCCCGAGGGAGCGGTTGAAAAGTCACCACAATCGATGTCCTGCCATGCTTCCTGGCTAGATCCTTCGCTGCCCTTATAACATGTTGATGGCCGCAATGGACTCCGTCAAATGTTCCTAAGGCGACCACACTACTTTTGAACTTCCTCGTTAATTTGGATAGTCCCTTTATGACTTCCATCTTCTTATATAAGACTTCTTTCCTTATATCCCCGGATTAAACACTCTCAATAACCTAAATTCTTTCTCCCCGGATGCAGGTTCTCCTGTAGCCAGAGCAATCAAATTTCCATCTTCATCAGATACTTTGAATGTCTCATGGGTATTAGTAATTTCTGCAGAAGACAAATATACATTTATGACTTCTGAATTCTTTATCTGTCTACCCATTTTAATCCCCTGTCCCATCCCCCGCGTGACTACAATGTTGGGCAAATGGGATAATGCTTCGGAGATAGATTGGACTTTCTGGTGAAATGACTCTTTTCTTTCCCAGGAAAGAGCATCGCTCAATTTGAAGTTACCCACCCGCACCCGCACCAGATGCGACATATGGGCTCCGCAACCTAAAGCTTCTCCTATATCATGACATAAAGTGCGCACGTAGGTACCGGAAGAGCAAATGATGCGAAATTTAACTCTAGGCATATCATAAGATAAAAGTTCTAATTTTTTAATCTCCACTTTCTGAGGAGTTCGTTCAATCACATTTCCCTGACGAAAGAGTTGGTATAACCTCTTCCCCCGGTATCTTTTGGCTGAGACCATAGGAGGAATCTGTTCTTGCATTCCCAGGAATTTGTCAAAAGCCTCGTTTAACTCTTTTAATTCTACTTTGGGTTCAATCTTTGTCAATATTTCGCCCTGTTGGTCCTGCGTAGTGGTACTGATTCCTAAAACCATCGTCGCTTCGTATTCTTTCTCCAGCCTCATCAGGTATGCAGAGATTTTGGTTGCCTCACCCAAAAGAATAAGAAGAACTCCTTGTGCCTGGGGATCGAGTGTTCCCGCGTGGCCTGCTTTTCTCGCCGAAAGGAGTGCTTTCACTTCCTGAACTACAGCAAAAGAAGTCAAGCCTTTTGGCTTATCAACATTGAGAATGCCGTTCTTTACCCCGTTAGAAGGCCCCGTGCGTAAGGGCGGGGATGGAGGTTTTCTGAATGAATGGTTGGGGAGGGGTTTAAAGCCCCTTCCAAACCTTCTAACGGGGTTTACTGGCTCCAGTATTATCTACCTCCCGAGAAACTGCGTTTAGAATTCTTCGTTTAATTTCTTCCATATTCCCTTGAATTGTACACCCGGCAGCATTCCTGTGACCGCCCCCACCAAATAACCTGGCAATCTTACTCACGTCTATCTTTCCCTTGGAACGAAAACTGACTCTAAACTGGTCGCCAACATCAGTCTCCCGGAAAAGGATTCCCGCTTCTACCCCTTCTACATCCCTGGCGAAGTTAACAAATCCCTCACTCTCGTCTTCCCTGGCGCCGGTTTTTTTATACATATCTTGCGTAATCAAAAGGTGAGCAATTTTTCCGCCAGCCGTTACTTCCAATGTACTTAAAGTCAACGATAGTAATCTTAACCCGGGTCCACTCCTCGACTCATAAACCTTCTGACTAACGACTTGTGGGGAGATTCCCTTTTTTATGAGTTCAGCGACAATTTCATGGCAACGGGAAGTAGTGTTGGCTTCCTGAAATCTGCCTGTATCGGTGAGGATGCCTACGTAGAGAGCAAGTACTTCCTCTTTAGTTATTTCCCAATGAGACTGTTTAAATAAATCGTAAAGTTCCTCAGCAACAGATGATGCCCGGGGCTCAACGTAATTGTAATCTCCGAACAGTTCGCAGTCCAGATGATGGTCTATATTAATTACAATTTTCACTCTATTCTTTAGGTCTATTATATTTCCCATTCTTTGTAAATCACTACAATCTAAAATAAAAGCTACGTCAAAATTTCTCTCTACTTTTTCTACAATGTGAACGTCGCTACTACGCGGCAAAAATTGGTAAACCGCCGGAACAGGATCTCGATTTGCAATGTACACATCCTTGCCCAATCGCTGCAACAAGGAGCCAAGGGCTAACTGTGCACCTATCGAGTCCCCGTCTGGCCTCATATGAGAAGAGATAAAAAATGTACGGTTTTCTCGGATTATTTTCATAATCTTATTGATTATTTTCTTTTTTTCTTTCCTCAGTCTCTTTTGCATTATCTTTCTCTTGCTGGATTTTGTTAATCAACTCCTCGATTCGAGAAGCCCTTTCAATCGTCTGGTCATAATAGAAAACAATTTCCGGCGTATACCTTAATCTGATTCTCTGACCAATATGGTAACGTACAAAAGGTGTTATTTTTTTCAGTACTTTTTCTGTAGTCAATCTTTCCTCATCCGAGCCATAAACTGTAAAATAAACTTTAGCATGCCGTAAGTCATCGGTAACTTTAACTTCAGTTATTGTAACAAAACCCATTTGGGGATTTTTTATCTGCTTTTGCAGGATTGCACTAATCTCTTTCTGGATTAAGTGGGCTAATCGTTTTGGTCTTTTAAGAGGCATTTTTCCAACCATTAAGGGAGAGCGCCAACACGAGGAGAAAAGGGGTTTAGTGGTTTTCTATTATAAAACCATGCTCAATAATTTCTACTTTCTTCGCTTCCCGAATAAATTCAATTATCTTATCACTCATTGTTTGTGCCTGTTTCCTGTCAGAACAAACTAAGGCAATTCCCAAGGTAGCACGGTGCCATAAATCTTGGCTATCCACTTCAGAGATGGAAACGTTGAACCTGGCCCTCACTTTATCCTTAAGGCTCTTAACCACTCTTCTCTTATCTTTAAGAGACCTTGGCTTTTCCAGAAGATATAGAGTAATCCGTCCTAAACTAGAAACCATCTCCTTATCCAATATATCATGGGTCTGTAGTGTAGCCCTTTATGGGCGTCCCGATTTATCGGGACGGGCATAAAGCCCTACACTACCTACATTGGCGCAGAGCTCTGTGGCTACATCCTATATCTACCTGCTATAATTTGCGCGCAATTTTTTCTAAAGTAAAGGCTTCCAGAATGTCATTTTCTTTTATGTCACTAAAATTTTCCAGCCCCACTCCGCATTCGAAGCCAACGTCCACTTCCCTCACGTCATCTTTGAATCTTTTTAGAGAAGATATTTTGCCTTCAAAAATTATAACGTTATCACGCAACAGCCGCACTTTACTCTGGCGGGTGATTTTTCCCTTAGCCACGGAACATCCTGCTACTACACCTACCTTGGGAACTCTGAATGTGCGTTTTACTTCAGCCCTGCCCAAAGGAATTTCCTTAAACTCGGGCTCCAGAAGCCCCTCCATCGCTTTCTTCGTCTCCTCCACGGCTTCATAAATAACCCTATAAGTATGGATATCAACTCCTTCTTTTTCAGCTAATTCCTCAGCGCTCGGTACTGGACGAACATTAAAGCCAATAATAATTGCATTGGAAGCAGCGCCTAACATCACATCGCTTTCATTGATTCCACCCACTCCTCTATGGACTACATTTAGAGTTATTTCATGAGTACTCAATTTTTGCAGAGAATCGCAGAGCGCTTCAACGGAACCTTGAACATCCGCTTTAACAATTATTTTGAGTTCCTTAAGCTTTCCCAATGCAATCTGCTCGTGCAAGTCTTCTAATGTAACTCTCCTTCTCCGGGACAGAATGTCTTCCCGTCTGGTCCTCTGCCGTATCTCACTAATTTCTTTTGCTGCTCTGTCACTATCCAGGGTATAAAATTTATCCCCGGCCTGCGGTAGACTGGAAAACCCTAAGACTTCTGCAGGTATAGAAGGACCGATGCTTTTAACTTTTCTCCCTCGATCGTCAATCATCGCTCTCACTTTACCTGCTGAAAAACCGGAAACAAAAGAATTACCAACTTCTAAAGTGCCAGATTGTACCAACACAGTTGCCACCGGACCTCGCTGCTTGTCTAATCTCGCCTCAATAACCGTTCCCCGGGCTTTCTTATTGGGATTCGCTTTTAATTCCAACATCTCCGCTTCCAGAAGAATCATTTCCAAAAGACTATCCAGACCAATTTTTTCTTTGGCAGAAACTTCCACAAAGATGGTCTTGCCTCCCCACTCTTCGGAAACAAGGTTATACTGACTCAGTTCTTGTTTTACCTTCTCCACGTTGGCATTGGGTAAGTCTATTTTATTCACTGCCACCAAAATCGGCACACCTGCCGCACGGGCATGATCTATAGCTTCTGTGGTCTGAGGCTTGGTTCCTTCATCGGCAGCCACAACTAAAACGATTATATCAGTAACCTGAGCCCCGCGGGCTCGCATCGCTGTAAAGGCTTCATGACCTGGGGTGTCCAGGAATACGATATGTCCCTTACCTACACTGACACGGTATGCCCCAATATGTTGTGTAATCCCACCTGATTCCTTGGCAATAATCTTGGATTCCCGAATTGCGTCCAATAACGACGTCTTACCGTGGTCTACATGTCCCATTATAGTTACTATCGGCGGCCGCGGTTGTAATAAAGATTTATCTTCCTTTTTCTCTTCCAGAAGTTCTTCTCCATATAAGGGAACTACTTCTATGCCGAAACCAAATTCACCTGCGGCAAGCGTAGCAGTATCCATATCCAGCCTTTGATTGATTGTAGCCAGGATACCCTGAGACATTAACTTCTTGATAAGTTCACTTACTTTTACTTCCATTTTACTGGCTAGCTCACTTACTGTAATCGTTTCGTCTATCTTAATAATTTTAGCGGGAGGGAGGATAATTTTCTCTTCTTTTATTTTTTCTGCTACTTCAGGAACTACTTTTTCCTCTTTTTTTACCTTTTCCACTACAGGTGTCGTCTTCTCAGGCACCTTTTTTTCGGCCGGTTTTATTTTCTCAACCAGAGGAGAAAGCGGAGGAAGAGCGGAAGGTTTCTCTTTGGTCACGGCCCGCTTAGCAGTCTTCTTTCGCCGCGTAACAGGCACCTTTTTCTTTTTAACCGCAACTTCTTTCCTTTTTACTACCTTAGCACTTACCTTTTTCCCAGAGACCTTTTTCTTGACAGTAATCTTTTTCTTACTGGCAAAAGAACTTTTGACTTTCTTTGCTTCCTGAGAAGTTAGGGAATCTTCAGCACTTTTCACTTTAATTTTCAACTCAGAAGCTTCTGTCAATAATTTCTTAGAAGAAATATTTAGTTCTTTAGCCAGTTCTTTTACTTTCATCTTTTTTGCCCTCTTTCTTAGCAGCATTGCAAATTTTCTCTGCTAATTTCTCTCCAATTCCAGAAATCTTAGTCAGTTCGGAAATGGGAGATGAGGCTATCTTTTCTATAGTTGTAAATCCATGCTGAGATAGAAGTTGAGCAGTAACCTTACCTACTCCTGAAAGTTTGGTAAGATCGCTAACTGCTACTTCTTTTGCCTTTTTCATCTGCGATTCGCTCTTAATATCAATATGCCATCCTGTGAGCCGGGCAGCCAAACGCACATTTTGACCTGCTTTCCCGATGGCCAAAGAGAGCTGATCGTCAGCCACAATTACCAAAGCATTCTTTCTATCCTTCTCTAAAGACACACTTAACACCTTGGCCGGGCTGAGAGAGCTACCAATATAAGTAGCAGGATCGGGACTATAAGAAATCAAATCCATTCTTTCCCCATTCAATTCGTTAATAACTGCCTGAACTCTCGAACCTTTCACTCCTACACAGGCACCCACGGGGTCAACTTTTTCATTATTGGAAAGCACAGCAACTTTACAGCGGTATCCTGGTTCTCTGATTATCTGCTTTATCTCCACAGTGTGATCGCTTACTTCTGGCACTTCCAATTCATAAAGTCTCTTTACCAAACCGGGATGTGTTCGGGAAACGGTAATCTTCGGACCTCGCGGTGATTGTTCCACCTTCAATATGTAAACCTTGAATCTTTCAAAAAGATCGTACTTATGGTCACGTACCTGCTCCCACTCTGGCAAGGTAGCTTCTACTTTTCCCAAATCAACAATGATATTCTTCCGGGCAAATCTCTGAACCACGGCATTCATAGCAGTGCCTTCTTCCTCTTTAAACTCCTTAAATAGATTCTCCCTTTCGGTTTCCCGGATGCGCTGGACAATTACCTGTTTTGCAGTCTGAGCAGCAATTCTTCCGAACTCCTTAGTTTCCACCTTAATTTTTATCTCGTCACCTACCTTAACTGCGGGATCCAGCTTCAATGCTTCTTTTTTCGTTATTTGAATATAAGGGTTTTCTACTTTACTTACCACCTTCTTCTTTACATAGGCAGTAATCTCCCCGGATTCTGGGTCTACGTGCGCTTCAAATTTCTGCTTTTTCCCAGAATGTTTGCGAAAGGCGGAAGTTAAAGCCGACTCAATCATTTCCAGAAGTTCTTTTTTGGGAATACCTTTCTCTCTTTCTATCTGTTCAAAAACCCCTATTAATTCTCGTTCCATTATTATTTCCTCCGACTACAACAGAAAATATGACGTGGATAAAAACAAAAAGTGGCTTTTTTGAGCCACTTTTTATTAGTATACCAAGTTTCAAAAAATAATGCAAGCAAAAAATTATGACATTTTTTTGGTCTTTTTCTTAGTGGATGTCAGTCTCGAACTAAACTCCTGGAGTCCTCCCGAAAGGGAGGAGTTTATTCATTCCAGAATTTTTGGAGTAGCGAAACTTGTTTCGCGTTAATTTTTGGAGTCCTCCCGAAAGGGAGGCTCCAGTTTCAATCCTTGTTTTAGTGGATGTCGGTGTCAGACTTCTAAGATAAGAACCATAAGTATTTATAACGAGTTGCATAGTGAAGTAGCCTCCAATTAAACATCTATTTCAGCCTCTTCAAGACTTCTTTTAAACAAATCAGCCAAATTCAATTCACGAGCCCATCGCTGAAGATAGTCCATATCTAAACGACCTCTCTGCACCTTCAATATCCCCAATACATCATTCCACTGCCTATCAGATACCTCACCACCCATCCGGAACCACTCCAACTTACTCAAGATAGTATCTTCCGGTGTAGCAACATAAGCTGTCTTTTCTGGAGAAAGATTAACCACTACTCTTTTTCGTCTTTTAAACTCCTCTTTTGAAAATGCATCCTGCTTCAATATATAAACATCTATCTTAAACATTGAATCCAGATGAATGAGGTTAAAGAAAGACCGACGTCTAATGGCTTCTTTAATCATTTCGGTATCCACATAAAATCTATCTTTCAAGGGATCAGCCAAAACTTCGGCATGTTTTTCCTGAATATCGGCAATAATATCCGCATCACGAGTTGCCCTAGCAATACCATGTATAGAACTGGCTAAAGAACCACCAATCAGATAAGGAATACCAAGTTTTTCCATAGATTCTACCACTAAAAGCATTACCTGAATCGGGTCGGTCAGCATCAATATCCTTCTTTTTCTGGGTCCCAGCCATAGACTTTAATAACAAACTCTCTCGAGAGCCATAAAGCAGCCAAACGACGTTGTAATTCCTTATCAGAATCTTTAGGATAGCGAATTCTTAATCCAGCTAATGAGAGTTGTCTTAAAGTCTTAATCATTTCAGATACCTGCTGACATTTCTGCCAGGCAGGTGCCTTTCGCAAATAGCGAATCAATACCCTCTCTGCCTCAGGATGTGTATCTGGCAATAGTGCTTTCATCCTAAATTTTCTGTTTCTCATTTGTCTTTTTAATTGTTCCAAACTAACAGCATAAGTTCCCCTTCAATAAATTTAATGCCCCTTCTTTAAAATCTTACTACGGCCATATTCTAATATTTTCCATTTTGTCATTCAACTTTTTCCTCAAGGCTACCATCAGACGCAGACCAAGGTCTGCTACTCCAGAGTCATTAGGAGTAGCGAAACTTGTTTCGCGGTGAGGATATAGACCAAGGTCTGCTACTCCAAACGCAGTTGGTCTACCAATTTGAGAACCTGGTCGGGTCCAACTTCTCTTATCTCTTTTTCTCCTCTAAGTTTTACTTCCACTATATTTTTCGCCAAAGTCTTTTCTCCCACAGTTACCCTGATGGGAATTCCAATCAAATCAGCATCTTTGAATTTCACCCCTGCTCTCTCATCCCGGTCATCCATCAATGCTTCGTAGCCGGCGCTCTCTAATTGCTCATAAATTCTATTAGAAATGGCTTTCATTTTTTCCTGTTGATAGTTTATAGGCAGAATTAAAACCTGGAAAGGTGCTATGGGCAGTGGCCAGATAATGCCATTCTGATCATGGCTCTGCTCAATAGCAGC